>DATJHZ010000205.1:0-46212 GCA_035493595.1 Cyclobacteriaceae bacterium
AAAAATAAATACGAATTCAAGAATAATGATAAGTACAGTTGCAATACCAAGCGTGAGTTCTACCTTTCGAATGTAATACAGATTTTCTTCCGCTTCATACTGATACATGTTTACAATCTTTTCCATCAGAAGTAAAAATGGGCGATCATACTTTGTTAACTCCTGAACGGCGGCTTCACTTGTGGTGAGATCAGGTTTTGCAATTAGCGTCTCCGAAATCTTAACGATCTGGTGCAGATTGTTTTGATTTGCCCTTAACAAAGAATCAACGGTAGGACTATCTTTATGATCCTTACCTCTCTGTAAAAGAATTGTGTTAGCTGCCTGCCATTGCGATAATGCAGTTTTCAGGGTATCAAAACGATGTGGGCCTGCTTCTCCATTTTTGAAAATCTCATAATGTATGAAAAGTATATTTTTTGAAATGCGTTGGCTAAGCATGCGCTGACGGCCTGCGAGATTAATAAGTCTTGCGTCTCCGCTTTTTTGAATAAGATCGTATTGAATGATGAGCTGATAGGCTGATATTAAAATCAGAATGGAGATGATGAAAAGTATGTAACGTCCTTTAATGGATCGGAGGGAGGTTTTCATATAGAAATGTAATAAATAATGGAGCTAAATCGAAGTCTAATTCCATAAACATATATTCAGATCTAGTATTTTTTGCCCTATTTTTCCGGTTCTGGGGTGATTTTGAAGAATGAATTTATCAGAGCAAATGAATTGGGAAACGTATTACACAGTGCATTAAGCCTGATAATAGGTACAAATGGTTACTTCATTTTAATAATTCAGCTTGTCAGAAACTTCAAAAGTTGTGATTGAGCTTCCAGCTTGTCCATCGTTAGTAATACCCTGAATAACAATTTTGTATTTCCCAATAATGTCAGAAGTATAGAACTCAACGTGACCTGATCCATTTATTGTGGAGATGGATGGAGACCAGTAAAGTAGATTTCGTGTATCTGGAATTCTGCTCTCGCGCTGTTGAGTAGTTTCATATTTTGGTGAAAAGAATTCACGTTGTTGTTGCATGCCTTCATAGTTTACAATGAGGCTTTTTGGATCTGGCTGAAACCCTCCCAGGTCGCCCTTATAAGTTCGGTAACTTACAACGCCATCAAAAGAAGAAGTTCCGAAATAATATTTTTTACTAACAACATCAAGAAATTTAACTTTACGAGGATCAAAAGCCATTATCTTATCGACATCAAAAACAGGAACTCCATCCAGAAGAACTAAAGGGTCGTTTCTAAAGAGAGTTTTTCCTACAGTGTTAATTGTTAGGAAGTGAAATTTTCCTTTTTGCTTCCGAACCATTACACCCGGTACATACTCACGCATAACTTCTTCCATGGTTGGAAAACGCGTATAGTCATCGAGTCTGTATTTTTCGTCAGCACTCCCGAAGAATGATATACTGTCCAGAGTCTTTTCCTGAATCATTTCATTTTCTTTTTCATAGAAAACATTTTGTACCTGCATGTCGAGACTACGTTGCTCAATGCTGTTTTTTAATGTTTCATCTATGTTGAAGGGAGTAGTAAAGAAGTTACTTTTTTGTGAAGAAAATGGAGACGTCAACTCAACTTTATAAGTACTATCGTATAATGTGTTTGTCTGAATTACTAATTCATGAGCTCCAAAAAAATCCTGTGTTTCAAAAAACAATTTTCCGTTAGCGTCACTTTTAGATAAATAAAATTTAAAGTTCTTACCCGGCGTTGATAAAAAGGCTGTAACATCTTTCGCTTTTTCACCTGAGAATTTATCAATTAGAAGGGCATTAATAATATGACCGCCCGCTTCTGGTACATAATTGATCACTGGCTTAGTGCGAATATCGCTCCAATGGTATCGACTCCAGCCGTGTGTTAGCAGAAGATTATCAATAGCCTCTGCTCTTTTAGGATCGGAAGTATTTTCAATATAGTAATCTGGAGATTCTATTCTGCCTTTAAGTTCAGATGTGAGATATAAATAGCTTTGAATTTTCTGCTGATCTGTTTCAGTTGAGTCAGTCTTGTAAACCGCAATAGAAAGATCTGATTCTGCCACAGGAACGGATTTGACTAGCGACTGAATATTAATTTCAACCTTCTTTCGCGGAGTAAATTTAAACTGATTCAGACTTGCAGTAATGTCAAGGTTCTCTGTAACATCCTTATAATATAATCGCTCACATACAGGATTTAAGTTGCTATCAAATATGGTGACGTGAGATATTCCTTCGCTCAGTATTTTTTTATCGATTAAAAATTCACGTTGGCCATTAACTAAAAATTGTTGCTCACAGTATTTTAATGTTTGCTGACTTTGAATAGCACAGTAAACCGTTGGATTCTCAACAGGTATTTCTGATGTCATTTTAACTGAGATAGAAATCTTACCTGTCAACGTATCTTTAACACGCACCACGTATCCAAACTTTTTAATTTCAGGAAAACTAAAGGTTGATGTTTTTGAATTTGCACCAACCAAGACTGCTTTATATGTATGATTACTCGACGGTGTAAATTTGAATTTGCCTAATCCAAATACCAGTGGTTTAAAGGTTACTACGGTATCATTACTTTCTGTGAGAATGGCCCCTTTGAGATTTTGACCTTTACCATTTTTGTCAACTAACCTGAATCCCACTACGCTGGTTATACCATTGACAAGATTTCCACCTTCAGGCAGAAATTGTAAATCATATTGTGGATCGGTGTTAACAGGTTTGAGTCCCAGTTTTGTAAACGGATTTATAATAGTTATGGGTTGTTGGAAGAATAAATCACTGCTAAAGTTCTTCATCCAGTTGGTGTAGGCTCTCAAAACATAATTGCCTGAATTGAGGGAAACAGGTAAATAGATGGCACCGTTTCCATTGCCTTTTTCCGTTAGCGAGATTTTGGTTTGAATAACGGGCTTGTTCTGGTTGTCAAGTATTTCAATATAGCCAACGTTGCTTAGTGACAGTGGATTATTATATGATGCATCACGATAGTACACCTTAAGCCAGATGGTTTCACCAGTGAAGTAAGAAGCACGATCAGTGTGAATAAATATTTTTTCCTGTAAAGTGTGTTTGCTGTAGTTATCAAATTCTTTCCGGAGAGTTTCCGGATTTTGTTGAGCAAGCCCATCAACCCAGGCAAACTCGTTTAGAAAAAGTATTATAAGGACAAGGTATTTCATTTCAATAATTTTGTTTATTCCCAGAAATCTGGTTTGGTTCTAGTTCCTCCAAGAAATATGCAATCTACGCACGACTCTGGCGCTGTTAAATATCCGACAAGAACAGGTCCCTGATATATTTGTGAAACAGGAACTCCATAAATAGCCTGATCAAGTTTAATCGAATCTAACTCGCATCCTTCATATCCAGTAAAAACAGTAATATTCGATGGCCGATGTTTGTTAACATCTTTATATGTAATAAAGATTCTTTTTGTCTCGATAGTGCATGCATTGAAGAAACCTATAGTAATTTCTTCAGGATTAGTAATACAATGAATATTGCCTGTAATGTTTGATGGCAGCGGATCAAAGAGTGTTCCGAGATTCTCTGTGTTCTTCTTAACTAATTGAGCATACTCAAATCCTTCTTTGCTTAAAGCATGTTGCTCAACAAGTATACTATATTTAATAAGCAGTTTATTCGAAGTCCAGGGAATTGTAGTTACGGGAAATTCGCTAATAATATCTTCTGTTAAGCTCGTTGAAGAGTTAATTAAAATAGCAGATGAATTTGAGTTTTGCCAGCAGTGATAGGTATCTTCATTGGTATACTGCACGGTATCATTTACTACTTTAAGATTGGTTGCGTAGGCTGAGGTGTATGCCCATGTCTCTGTAAATATCCAGCTGTAATAATGCGTATTGTTTTCAGAATCGTGTGTGTTAACGTAAACGGGTACGCCAGTTCTTTCGAATCCCCAATTCAGACTATCTATAACGGGTGTTTTATTAATGGCAACTAAGTCAGATTGATATTCAATATTTTTCTTTGTAACAATTTTGAGTTTGTACTTATAAGCAAGGTTGAGCGGAAGACTTGTAACAACGTACGTTCCATCCTGACTCTGCGTAAAGAGATATGAATTATCATGATCGTCCAGTAGTTGAACCTTTGCATCCTTTTCAACATGCACGGCAGAGTCAACACTTATAGGTATGGTTCTGGATAGCTTGATCGTACAAGATCCATCGGTAGCATTTAGAAATCCATCAACAACAAGTAAACTGACATCTGTTTTGGTTGATGGAGGATTAAAAGGATCTATGCAGCACGTAATAGTTAGTGCTGTGACAAGGAATATAAATAAAGTGATTATTCTTATTTTCATTCTCCTAGAATCTAAAATTATAAGTAACTGTTGGAATAGGGCTTCCAAGTATGGATAACTTGTGCCCGCTAATCACTCCGTCTTTTGACTCGAAGTAAACTGAGTATGCATTTCTTCTTCCTGTGAGATTATAGATACCAACTGTCCATGAACTATGTGCAAGCTTTTTAATTTTATGATTGCCTTCAATGTTCATAGAGAAATCAATGCGGAAGTAATCTGGTATTCTCTCTCCATTGCGCGGTCCATAGAACACACGATAGGCTCCATCAGAATAGTATTTGGCAATAGGTACAGTTATAGGTCTGCCCGTGCTGTATGTTACATTTAATGATGTGCTAAAGCGATGGCTGAACTTATAATTTCCAATGACGTTAACGGCATGTGGCTTATCATAATTGCTGGCATAATATCGGCCGTTGTTAACAGTTTCTGATGCGTATTGGCTTTTTGTTTTCAGCAATGAGCGAGAGTACGTATAGGTTACCCAGCCATTGAGTTTACCACTTGTCTTTTTAATCATAAGTTCCATACCATAAGCTTTTCCCTGGGCTCTTATGATGTCTGTTTCAATAGCGTGATTTAAAATTAGTTTAGCACCGCCTTTATAGTCAATTGAATTTTGCATGGTTTTATAATACCATTCGGCAGATGTTTCAATGGTATTGCCTCTCAGGTTTTTGTAGAGACCCAACGAGATCTGATCACCAATCTGCGGTTTGAGATAAGAGTCACTTAGTTTCCAGATGTCGGTAGGAGAGATGGCCGTTGTGTTGGACAACATTTGAATGTATTGACGTGTTCTGTTATAACTGAACTTAAGCGATGCATTGTTAGAGAAAGCATACTTTACAGCCACACGATATTCAGGCCCTTGATATTGAGCTATTGATTTTCCTGATTTGTAAGAGATAGTGTCCGTAATATTCTGTACACTTTTAGTTTGCTCGCCTGAGTAGATAAATTTATCATGGGGGCCTAAAAAGTTGTATGCCGAGTAACGAATTCCACCATAAATAGACAGTGACTGTGAGATGTCATAATGATCTCCCAGGTACAACGCTGTTTCAAGACCTTGTTCTTTTGGCAGAACATCATCTGCTACAGTAGATCTTTTTCCATTGGCAAGATATGAACCTGGCGAAAGGCTATATTTAATTGCACTGATGCCAAAGTTAAGGCTATGCTTAGGAATTGGGAAGTAGCTAAAATCAGCTTTTGCATTGAGTTGCTGAATGGCATATTTTAACGTGTACGCCGTTACTGGATTTTTGTCGCTTTCAATTTTATAATCATAACCACTGTAACCTCCGGTAACTACGCCGTAAAGTTTATTATCGAAAATATGTTTCCATTTTACTGTGGCGGCTTTGTTGCTATAGCTGTAGGAAGTATCACCATTTAACGTAAATCCATCCTTACTGAAATACCCTGTTAGATAGAGACTGTTCTTTTCATTGAAATCATGAGTGATGTTGGCATTCAGATCATAGAACGTTGCTTTGCTATGCTTTATGGCATCATTTGGTATTTTTTTAAGAAGCCAGTCTGAGTACGTTGAACGACCACCAATCAGAAATGATGTTCTGTCTTTAATGATAGGTCCTTCAACATAAAGTCTGCTTGTGATTGGCCCGAGGCCACCACCACCTGAAAGCTTTTTCTTATTTCCATCGCGTGAGTTAACATCTACAACGGAAGAAAGGCGACCACCATACTCTGCAGGTATTCCGCTTTTGTAAAGCTCTACATTTTTTACAATGTCAGGATTAAAGGCTGAAAAGAAACCAAATAAGTGAGCAGGATTATAAATGGTAGCGTCATTAAATAATATCAGGTTTTGATTTGTTGCACCACCTCTTACGTTGAGACCAGTC
This sequence comes from Cyclobacteriaceae bacterium, assembly GCA_035493595.1. Classification (GTDB taxonomy): domain Bacteria; phylum Bacteroidota; class Bacteroidia; order Cytophagales; family Cyclobacteriaceae; genus DATCRE01. The sequence continues at coordinate 6,212 of DATJHZ010000205.1, forward strand.
GTTCCTTCACCTACAGTCTGAACACCGGGAAGTGTGAGCATCACTTTAAAGATATCGACCTCACCAAGTGCAACCGGTATTTTTTTCATGGTCTTCATATCGAGTCGTTCAAGACCCATTTGCATACCACTAACATTTCTGTCTTTCTCAGATTCAATAACAACTTCTTTTAAAGATGTTACTTCTTCGAGGAGCTCAATGTCTAACTTTCCATCGGAGTAAACATTGATTTTGCGAACGGTACTCTTCATACCAACGCTCTTTATTTTTAATTCGTGACTGCCCTTGGGTAGAGTGATGGCGAAATACCCAAACTGATCCGTTGAAACACCAATCAACGGATTTTCAACATAGACAGAGGCGCCAATTACGTGCTCACCTGTTTCAGATGATTTAACATGACCTGCAAGTGTGGCAGTACCCGAACCGAACGTACTTGTTTTTCTGCCGATATCGTATTGTTTATTCTCAGCAAAGATTTTACTCTTTTCTTTTTTCTCTTTTTCTAAGTACTCAGCGAGAGCATGATTGTCATTATCGTTTTGATGGGTTGACTGACCACGATCAAAAAAATCTGACGGTGCTGAAGCTTGCAGACTTTTATCTTTTACAAGATAGATACTGCCTTGTTTACTTATTGCATAACGGTAACTTGTTCCTTGTAATGCAAGATCCAGAACCTCGCTGACAGTTTTATGATCAACAGTAATATTGACAACTACGCTATCGAAAAGTGTTGGATTATAAAATAGCTTATAACTTGTTTGTTGCTCAATTGCTTTTACCAGATTTTCAAAAGGTGCGTTAGTAAAGTTTCCAGTTATAAAGGTGTTTTTATTGGATTGACCGTAGGATAACGAACACGAAAAAATAAAAAGTATCAGCGAAAGCTTTTTGTATAATTGATTCATAGTTTTTCCGATTCATCATAGAATTTAGCTGACTCAACCAGCACTAAATCCTTATTTTTCTTAAATCTGATTTTTAATTTAGACAGATGCTTTCGAAGCATTGTTTTTCTCTCCACAAAAACCTTTAGTACCGCTGGTTTTGATCTTACGGTAAAGTATTTTCCATTTTTATAGATGTAATAAATATCACGTTCGTTGTATTCAGAGATAACCGTGCGGGAACTCAGGTTTTCCTGAATTTCTTTTCTTCGCTTGGCATACACTTTTGTTTTTCCATCATAGAGGAGATCGTAGTAGCCGGTGCGGATGTCCGCTGTACTGTCTTTAACAAGCCTGACAAAATTATGTCCTTGCAGCGTGAACGAGGCAAGATGTTCGTCGATGAGTTCTAACTTGAAATGACCCTGGGGTTGATCGATAATGACTTTATCACGAACAATGTTGTACATGATGTCAACATTATGATAAACCTGTTTGTCATAATTAATGGTTCCGTATTCCCAGTCGTCAGATATAAAGTAGGGGTGACCAATATCATAACTGTGAATATCATAATCTTTATATTCAACACCATTTAAAAGATGTGAGTTGCCTCCGATAGATGAAGAATAGATAGCATAGGCATTCTGAACAGCACTATCCAGAAGTGGTGTTTTACGTTGTGAGTCCTGCCCGGTACAAAGCGTAGGAGCGATAACGATAAGGGTAAGAATTATTTTTAGCGGTTTAAGCATTTAGGTATATGAATTCAAAAAATCTGTACAGTATACAGAATTTATGTTGATAAACTCAATTTTATTATTTTAACGGCAGGGCATATTCGCTTTTGCCACAATTTATTTTATTGTTAGTCGTAATTTCTGAGCCTTACTTGCGTTAGGCTTCCTTGAGATTGATTCATACTTTTGCTTTAATATTTTTTTAAGTTTCACAATAGTTCTTTGTGACTGAGATTTATTGATGTAATGAGATCTCTTTACATTTGCGACTTAAAGTTTTTTAAATCCATTATGCCTTTCACAAATCCATTCGTTGAAAAATCCAGAATCGTCAATAATATCTATGCAGCCTTATGCCTGAATATTATTTTGATTTTGGCACTATTTTCAATTAGCAGAGTTTTGTTTTACTTTTTTAACCAGGAATTTTTTGAAGGACTGACGCTTTCTGAATTTACAACGATCATGTTGGGAGGCATTCGTTTTGACCTGACAGCTGTGCTTTATGTGAATGCGCTTTTCATTGTCATGCTTATTCTTCCGTTTAAATTTCGGTTTAACAGATATTACTTGTCAGTAGCGAAGTGGATTTTTTTAATTTTCAATTCTATAGCGCTGGCCGTTAATGCTATTGATTTCATTTATTTCAAATTCACGCTACGTCGCACTACGGCTGATGTTTTTCAACAATTTGAAAATGAAACAAACTTAACGAGTCTTTTTGCCAGATTTTTAATTGACTACTGGTATGCAGTGCTGGTTTGGATTGTGCTGGTAATAGGTCTTGTATGGATTAGCAGAAGGATAAAAATTGAAGGGCCCATGCTAAAAAGCCCAATAGTATTTTATTCATCAGGTTTGCTGGCCATGCTTCTTGCTGCACTCCTATTTGTAGGTGGTGTAAGAGGGGGATTTCAGCATAGCACCAGGCCTATCACATTGAATGATGCTAATAAATATGTAAGCGATATAAAATATGTAAGCCTTGTTTTGAATACGCCCTTTGCGTTGATCAGAACAATGAGCAAAACTAAAATTCAGAAGGTAAGCTTTTATTCTGATAGTGCTCAGTTGGATAGTTTATACAATCCACTTCATATGCCTGCTGACTCCAGTAGCTTTAAAAAGGATAATGTTGTTTTCATCATTCTGGAAAGTTTTTCAAAGGAGTTTATGGGCGTTTTCAACAAAGAAAAAGAGAACGGCAGTTATAAAGGTTATACACCATTTCTTGATTCCCTGGTTCAATACAGCAGAGCCTACGATTATTCACTGGCAAATGGAAGGAAGTCTATTGATGGGCTCCCGTCGGTGGTGGCCAGTATACCATCGTTAGGTGTTCCTTATATTTTAACACCTTATTCAGGCAACCGAATTAATAGTCTGGGATCGCTGCTGAAGCAGGAGGGATACCATACGTCATTCTTTCATGGTGCACCAAACGGATCGATGGGTTTTGACGCCTTTCTGAATGTAGCTGGCTTTGACCATTACTACGGAAAAACAGAGTACAACAACGATGCTGACTTTGATGGTTGGTGGGGAATCTGGGACGAGAAGTTCTTTGGATTTTATGCTGACAAGCTTAATGAATTTCCACAACCCTTTGTATCAGGAATCTTTTCTGTGTCTTCACATCATCCCTTCATAGTTCCGGCACAATATGAATCGAAATTTAAAGGTGGACGTGAACCCATTTTACGTTGCATTCAATACACCGATTACTCATTAAAGAAGTTCTTCCAAAAGGCTTCTGCTATGCCATGGTTTAAGAATACACTTTTTGTAATTACAGCCGATCATGCTTCCTCCAATGTGTTGTTTGATGAAACTCATTCGGCTTACGGATTCTTTTCTATTCCGATTATATTTTACAAGCCTGATAATAGTCTGGCTTCAAAGGAGGCCTCTATCATTCAGCAGATTGATATTATGCCCAGTATATTGGGCTATCTGAAATATAACAAGCCTTACATTGCCTATGGCAGAAATGATTTTGATAAGAGCACAGAACCTTTTGCATTAAACTATAAGGATAATGTATATCAGTTCTTTCAAGGTGATTATCTGCTCTTGTTCGATGGACAAAAAGCTATGGGCTTATATAACTTTAAAACAGATATACGCATCAGCCAGAATTTACAAAGTCAGCATCCTGATATTGCTGATGCTATGGTGGCAAAAGTCAAAGCCATTATTCAACAATACAATAACCGTATGGTTGAAAATAGAATGGTAGTGTCTGGTGGTCAGTAAGACTTAAGTAGATTGTTACGCCAGGTTATGATAGACTGATTGTACGTCGTCATCATTTTCCAGAGCTTCAACAAGTTTAAGAACTTCGTCCTGATGTTCTTCGCTTAGTTCTTTTGTTGTCGTTGGTATATACTGAAGTTCGGAACTCTTGGGCTCAAGGTGTTTCGATTCAAGAAACTTTTGCATGTGGCCAAACTCCGTGAATTTGGTGTAAACAATTACCTCTTCATCACCAGGCTCTATATCTTCAGCACCTGCATCAATCAAATCAAGTTCAAGTTCATCGAGATTGATTTTGGCAGGATCGAATTTGAATACACCTTTACGTTCAAAGAGAAAACCAACCGAACCAGAGTTTCCCATCAGGCCGCCGTTCTTAGAGAAAATAAGTCTGACGTTTGCTACTGTTCGTGTAGGATTGTCTGTTGCGCATTCAATCATTATAGGCACGCCGTGAGGTGCATAGCCTTCATAGGTAACTTCCTGGAAATCTTTTTCTTCTTTGGATGATGCACGCTTAATGGCGGCGTCAACTTTGTCTTTGGGCATATTGACACCCTTGGCGTTCTGAATAGCCATCCGCAACTTCGGATTGTTCTCCGGTAGCGGGCCGTTTTGTTTTACGGCAATTGCTATATCTTTTCCAATGCGTGTAAAGGCTTTGGCCATGCGGTCAAAGCGTGCAAACATTTTATGTTTTCTCTTTTCAAATATCCTTCCCATAAGCAGAAAAAGTGTAAGGGTGGCAAAATTAAAAGGATTGGTGATTCATCCAAAATATTATTAGCGGATAACCCGCGGCAGTCAAAGCTATGATTGACCTTAATTTGCGATGATTACAGCGGTTTGCATTATGATTCAGCTCTCTTAGCTTTTTCCCAGATAGCAGACTGACTTCCTTTGAGATAGCGGATGAAGCCAGCATAAACCGAAACATTCATTACAGTGAAGTAGTACGGCACGAAAAATCCCTTGATAGCTATCTTCTTATCCTGATTAAGATGCCCAATAAAGGCAATGCCATAAAACAATATCTGCATCAGTAAAATGAAACTATAGAAGATTGACCCATTCAGCACAAGAATTATGTTGCTGACAAGAATTAATGATAAAGCTAGTGGAGCAAGCGTCCAGCGAAGTACACGGTGAGATACATACTGAAAGGAGAGAAGCCCATACTTTATTGGATTAAGCAGCCCTCTTAATTTTACCATAGCCTGAAAGCCACCGGCAGAGATCCTTACTTTTCGTTTCCATTCCTCACCAACAGAGGCTGAGGCAGTTTCAGTTGCATAGGCGTCGGGTTCATAGACAAACCTGTAGCCTTTCATGGTGATCCTAAGTGATATGTAAAAGTCTTCTATGATGATATTTTCTCCAGGCTGTTCAAAAAGGTTTGTACGAACCGAGAAGAGTTCGCCTGCAGCACCAACAACTGAATACACCTCAGAATCTTTGCGCTTCAAAAACGATTCGTATTTCCAATACATGCCTTCACCGGCACCAGAGGCATTATCTTCTTCCTTTTTGAAGATTCGCTTTTCACCAGCAACGCCTCCCACGGAGGGATCCTGGTAATGCCTTATGATGTTTTTGATAGACTCTGTATTGAGATAGGTATTAGCATCGCAAAAAATTACTGTTGGCGTTTCAACAAACTTCATAATCCGGTTAACGGCATGAATTTTACCCATGCGTTCATCGGAATGGTAATGCTTTATTTCATTGTGTTTTGCTACAATACTGGCTGTAAGATCGGTTGAGCCATCTGTTACGATCAGGATGCTGAGTTTCCCGGCAGGATAATCGAGGGCCAGTGTATTTTTGATTTTCTCCTCAATAAAGCCCTCTTCATTATAGGCGGCTATGACAAGTGTTGTTGCAGGCCAGTCATAATCTTCACTTGCCACTGCGACCGGGTGTTTTTTTACCTTCGAAAGCAGAAAAATGATAATTCCATAGCCTATGTAGGTGTAAAGAACAATGAGCAGGCTTACCCAAAAGATATAAAAAGCAACCATAGACTATAAAATTGGATTTCGATTAAACCCCGAAACTACGAGTTACAATGAAAAAAATGAGGGTATACAGTTAAGATTTTTAGTTAAGTTTGTAAGTCTAAGTTGCAATTATGCGGTTTCTACGCAAAACATTACTCTCTTCAATCCTAACCGGATTGTTTACCCTAGCCTTTGCTCAAAAAGCTGAAGTGCTTGATAATCAATCTATAATTGCTAAATCAAACCTTAGCAGGAGGCACGGTAATTCATCGAAATTACTTGTCTGGACCGACAATACTTACGGGAATGCCGTTTCGGAGCATTTGCGAAGTAATTCAACCCCTGAAACTACGTCCGAGCTTGTTCCCACAGCCAATGATGACGCGGCTTCTACGCTTGAGGATAACAGTGTTACCATTGATATTCTGTCAAATGATGATAGTGGATTATTGCCTATTAATCCGCTCAGTGTTGACTTTGATCAATCTACCCTTGGATACCAAACTTCAATCACAACAGCAGAAGGAACATTTACAGCTGATCTTACGGGGCAAGTTACTTTTGTACCAGTAGCCAATTACAATGGCCTGGCAACGGTTAAATACACAGTCTCAGATATTTTATTAGCTACCTCTAACGAGGCTGAGATTGTTGTCACTGTGACTTCGGTTAATGACCTGCCCGTTGCGGCAGATGACGCAACAACAACCAACGAAGATGTTAGTACCACGCTTAATGTAGTTGCTAACGATACTGATGTTGAAGGGCCGGTTGATGCGTCTACTGTTGATCTTGATGTGTCAACAGGTGGCATCCAGAATTCAATCACTGTAACAGGTGGAACCTTTAGTGTAGATAATAGTGGCGTTGTTACCTACACCCCGGCACTAAACTTTAATGGAACAGCCTCTACTGACTATACAGTTAATGATGCTGATGGTGGTACCTCCAATGATGCCACTATAAAAATAACTGTTAACCCTATCAACGATGCACCTGTGGCTGTTAATGATGCCACAAGTACAAATGAAGATAATTCCGTTACCCTTAATGTTGTTAGTAATGATACAGATGTTGAGGGAAATGGTACTATTAATGTTTCAACTGTTGATCTCGATGTAAGTACACCGGGTATCCAGAATACGTTCTCATCATCAGGTACCTTTTCTGTTAGCAGTGTGGGTGTTGTCACTTATGTGCCGGCAGCAAACTTTAATGGTTCAGTTTCTATATCGTATACTGTAAATGATAATGCTGGTGCAACTTCCAATGCAGCTACTATTTCAATTACTGTTAATCCTGTTAATGATTTGCCACAAGCAAACGATGATGCTACGGTTACAGATGAGAATGTTGCTGTTACCTTAAATGTTGTGACAAATGATACTGATGTTGAAGGTCCGGTTAATGCAGCATCAGTAGATCTGGATACAGGTGTATCTGGAATTCAAAACACAAAGACAACAGGGCAAGGTACTTTTACGGTGAATGGAAGTGGTGTTGTAACCTATACTCCTTTAACGAATTTTGTAGGCACAGCAACATTGCAGTATACAGTAAACGATAATAGCGGAGCCACATCCAACAGTGCAACAATTTCCATTACAGTAAACTTTGTAAACCAGGCACCCGTCGCTCATGATGATGCTGCCACCACCAATGAAGATGTAGCTGTTACCATAAATGTAACTGCTAATGATGAGAATGATGGCTTGTTCGACTTATCCAGTGTTGACCTTGATCCGGCTACTGCTGGTATTCAATCAACACGTTCTACGGCGGATGGAAATTATAGTGTAAATACATCAACCGGTATCGTAACGTATACACCTGCTTTAAACTTTAATTCAAGCACATCGATAACGTATACCGTAAAAGATAATTTAGGACTTGTCTCTAATGTGGCAACAATTACAATTACAGTTACTCCTGTAAATGATCCGCCGGTTGCTGTTAATGATGCTACCAGTACAACAGAAGATACTCCCGTTTCACTTAACGTTACCACGAATGATAGTGATATCGATGGTTCTATTAACGTTGGCTCAGTTGATCTGGACGTTACCGTTAGTGGCATACAAACTTCAAAGTCTGTTACATTGGGAAGCTTCAGTGTCAACACCGTTGGGTTAGTAACCTTTACACCAGTAGCCAATCAGAGCGGTACAGCTACATTAAATTATACTGTGAATGATAATAATGGTGCAACTTCCAATTCAGCTACTATTACGATCACTATTGCAGCTGTTAATGATCCTCCGGTAGCGAACAATGATGCAACCAGTACAAATGAAGATAACGCAGTTGCCATTAAGGTTGTCAGCAATGATACAGATAGTGATGGGTCCATCGACAACAATACCGTTGACCTGGATGTCAGCACTGCCGGAATTCAAAATACAATAACCAATGCAGATGGTGTTTACAGTGTAAATTCAGGGGGTGTTGTTACCTACACGCCAGCATTAAATACCAACGGAACCAAGACATTATCCTACACCGTTAATGACAATGATGGAGCAACTTCTAACCCGGCGACAATTACAATAACGGTAATACCTGTTAATGATGCACCTGTCATAAATTCACAAACACCATCACCACTTGTTACTAATGAAGAACAAGCTATTACGATAGACCTGACAAATCTTAATGTCACTGACCCCGATGATACTTACCCAACAGATTTTACATTGATTGTTTCAGCAGGTGCAGGCTATTCGGTTTCTGGAAATATCATCACACCCAACGCTAACTTTACAGGTACACTATCGGTTGGCGTAAGGGTAAACGATGGAAGTTTGAGCAGTAACCTCTTTAGTCTTCAGATTAGAGTAGATCCGATAAATGATCCACCAGTGATTACAGGACAATCTTCATTAAGCGTTAACGAAGATACTCCCATTACACTGCAACTAAGTAATCTGACAGTAACAGATCCTGATAATACGTACCCAACAGGATTTAGTCTTTCTGTTTCAGCTGGTTCTAATTATACTGTTTCCGGTGCAACGGTTACACCATCGTTAAATTTCAATGGCACCTTGTCTGTTCCGGTAACGGTTAATGATGGTACAAATAATAGTAACACTTTTAATGTTCAGATTACTGTTAACCCCGTAAATGATACCCCGGTTATTACAGGACAGATCCCCATCAGTATATCCGAAGTACAACCTGTTACAATATCATTGAGTCAACTTGTTGTGTTTGATCCGGATAATACGTATCCAACTGACTTTACACTCTTTGTCTTATCAGGATCTAATTATAGTGTTTCAGGTGATGTTGTAACGCCTGCTGCAAACTTTAGCGGCACGTTGCTTGTGAAAGTTTTTGTAAACGACGGTAACGCTTCAAGCGCCATTTATAATTTACAGATTCAGGTTAATTCTGTAAATGATCCGCCTGTAATTACAGGACAACAATCATTGAGTGTGAATGAAGATACACCCATAACTATTCAGTTTGCTAATCTTACTGTTTCTGACCCTGATAATACCTATCCTACAGGTTTTACGCTTATGATACAATCAGGATCGAACTATACATTCTCAGGTACAACAGTTACACCTGCCGCTAATTTTAATGGTGTACTTTCCGTAAGCGTTAAGGTAAATGATGGGTTAAGTGATAGTGCACCATTCAATCTTCAGATTACGGTGAACCCGGTTAATGATGCTCCGGTCATAACAGCACAACAACCTTTATCTACCAATGAAGATACACCGTTAACAATTCAGTTTGCTAACCTTCTTGTTACTGATCCAGATAACACTTATCCAACAGGTTTTACATTGGTAGTATCATCAGGCACCAACTACACCGTATCAGGTACAACAATTACACCATCATCAAATTTCTCGGGTACATTAACAGTACCAGTGCATGTTAACGATGCAGGTTCAGCCAGCAGCAACACATTTAATCTTTCTGTAACGGTTAACCCTGTGAATGATGCACCCGTGATTACAGGACAGGTTGCTTTAAGCACACAAGAAGATACACCGATTACCATCAAGCTCTCTGATCTAACTGTTACAGATCCAGACGATACTTACCCATCAGGTTTTACACTTGCCGTTTCTTCCGGATCGAATTACACGTTTTCAGGTACAACTATTACACCGGCTACTGATTTTAATGGAACACTATCCGTACCAGTAACCGTTAATGACGGATCTGCGAACAGTGCTTCCTTCAATCTTCAAATTACAATTACGCCAGTTAATACAGCTCCGAAGATCACAGGCCAAGTGGCACTAAGTACGGCTGAAGATCAGGCTATCACAATTCAATTTGCTAATCTAACTGTCGTTGATCCTGATGATTCTTATCCAACAGGATTTACCATGACGCTGTCTCCGGGCGCGAATTATACTGTTTCAGGAACTACGGTTACTCCGGCGTCCAATTTTAACGGTACACTGAAAGTACCTGTAATTGTAAATGATGGTATTTCCAACAGTAATTCATTTAATTTACAGATCACAGTAACACCAGTAAACGATGCACCGGTTATCACAGGTCAGGCAGTTTTGTCTGTTAATGAAGACACTAACATTACTATTCAGTTTGCAAATCTTACGGTTACAGATCCAGACGACTCTTATCCCTCAGGTTTTTCAATAACACTTAGTACAGGATCTAACTATACCGTTTCAGGAAATGTAGTAACGCCTGCCTTAAATTTTAATGGTGTTCTTTCTATCCCCGTTAAGGTTAATGATGGAGCAGCATCCAGTAATACATTTAATCTCCAGATAACTGTTAATCCTGTTAATGATGCGCCAACATCAAATGGTTTACCTACCATTACATTGCAAGAAGATAACCTGGCAGCTCAAACAGCCAGCTTGCTTAATGGATTTGTTGATGTAGAAGATCCTGTCAGTGCATTTACATATAGCATTGTATCCAACACCAATGCAGGATTTTTTCAAACACTCTCCATTGATCAAACAAAAGGCGATTTATTATTCAGCTTAAAACCTAATGTGTTCGGCACAGCAAAGATTACAATTAAAATGACAGACACTGGTGGACTTTCTGTTCAGGATGTTATAACCATTAATGTTAATGCCGTTAATGATCCACCAAGTTTTGACCTGATAGCTGATGTAGTGATTTTTGAAAATGCATCTACTCAAACTATTAACGTTACAAATATTTCATCAGGACCACTTGAAAGCCAGAGCTTATTATTGACTGCAACCTCTGGTAATACTGATTTAATTCCTCAACCAAGTGTTACCTATAATGGCACAGGTGCTACCGCTACCATTTCGTTCAAACCGGTAGCAAGTCAAACAGGCACAGCAGTGATAACCGTAAAATTGGTTGACACAGGCCTCGCTGAATTTACGCAGACTTTCACAATTCAGGTAAACAGCATTAATGATGCACCAACACTGGATCCTATTGCTAATGTAACTGTTCAGGAAGATGCAGGACAACAAGCAGTAGCACTTACTGGTATTACTGCAGGGCCAAGCGAAAACCAGGTTCTCACGATAACAGCATCATCTAACAATGCTGCATTATTCGAAGTGCTCAATGTTACTTATACAAGTCCGCAAGCAACGGGCACACTTAATCTGAAATCGAAAGCAGATGCTTTTGGTACAGCAACCGTTACAGTCACTGTAACAGATGATGGCCCATCAACACCTGCGCCAAATAAGAATTCAGTTTCCAGAAGTTTTACGTTTACTGTGCAACCGGTTAATGATCCTCCTGTGGCAGTTGATGATGCAACAACCACAAATGAAGATACACCTGTTACAATTAATGTTGTTGCCAATGATACCGATGTTGATGGTACAGTAAATGCTGCATCTGTTGATCTTGATATAACTGTTGCAGGTATTCAAAATACAAAGACAACAACAGCAGGAACGTTCAGTGTAAATTCATCAGGTGTTGTGACATATACACCACTCGCTAATTTTAATGGATCAGCCTCTTTGGATTATTTTGTGAATGATAATACAGGAGCAACTTCTAATAATGCAACAATAACAATTACAGTAGCTCCGGTAAATGATCCTCCAACGCTTGATGTTATTGGAAATGTAACAATGCTTGAAGATGCTATTCAGTTAAATATTTCGTTAACAGGTATCACGGCAGGCCCGGGAGAAAGCCAAGTATTATCATTGAGCATGACATCTACTAACTCGGCGTTATTTGATATACTGGATATAGTTTACACAAGCCCTCAAACAACAGCTACACTTAGAATAAAACCTAAAGCCAATGCCTTTGGGGTAGCTACCGCCACGGTTACGGTAACAGATGATGGAGGAAATACAACTTCAAGAGGTTTTACAATAACAGTTCAGTCTGTTAACGATTTGCCAACATTTGTAAAGGGAACTGTTGTAAAAGACACAGCTATTGTTGGCGACCTTTATACTTACTTTATTGATTTAAATGATGTGGATGATAACGTTCTATCAGTTTCGGCTACATCAATTCCATCATGGTTGACAATTGTGAATGTAGCACTTACACCTGAGCAGAAGATTGCGTGTAACTGTACCTTTAGATCAAAGCTCAGTGGAACACCGCCTTTAACAGCTCCTTCTTCCGTGTCAATAACAATTCTTGGTAAAGATCCGACAGGGCCGGCGCAATCACAGCAGCTTAATTTGCTTATAGATAAACGTCCTGTAGTTTCTCCAATAGCGTTAACTGTTAATGAGGATAACGGTCTAAGTTTTACTTCACAAAATTTCACAACTTCGTTTACAGACGCAGATGCTAATACGCTTAGCGAAGTTATGATAACAACGTTACCCAAACATGGTACAGTAAGTATTGGTGGCGTACCGATTACCGTAAACACTACAATTTCACTTGCCTCTATTCCGTCCTTACTATACTTGCCGTCTTCTAATTATAATGGAAAAGATACATTGTACTGGAATGGAAGTGACGGAATTGCTTATAGTAAAACACCTGCACTGATTAGCCTGGTTATAAACCCGGTAAACGATCCGCCAGTGCTAGAGATGGCGACAGGCAAACTCCTTTATCAGATTGGAATAGGTCAGATTCAGGTTATTTCACTTGATTCAATATCCATAACAGATGTTGACAATGATAGTTTACAAAGCGCTGAAATTGGAATCAGAAATGAAGACTTTGATGTTCGCTATGATCTTTTGGCTGATCTCCTGGAGTTTGATAACACTGCCAATATAAAACATGAAATAGATGTAGATCAACGTGTAATAACCCTTACCGGAAAAGCACCGATTGCAGATTATGTTAAGGCGATCACATCAATTCAATATAAGTATGATAATTCTGTTAAACCTAAAATTGGCCTTAAAAGAGTTTATGTTGTTTTAAGCGATGGCATTGCTTTAAGTGATACGAAGGACAGGCAGATTGAACTGATTTATACTTTCGAAGACATTGATATCGTAACAGGGTTCACACCGAACAATGATCAGGTTAACGATGTATGGGAAGTAATTAAGAGCGAGCGCAAGGAGGATCTTAAAGATTCAAAATTGTTCGTTTATGATAAACGAGGTGTCATGGTTTACCAATCTGTTGGGTTTGAGCAATCATGGGATGGACGCTATAAAGGTGAGATATTACCTTCAGATAGTTATTTCTTTACTATCGATATAGTTGATTCTAAATTGCCATCGCTAAAGAAATCATATAAAGGTACCGTTACCATTTTGCACTAGATTAATGAGAAGAGTTTTACTGATTTTGTTTTTTATTTTCGTAGCAAGATTTGTTCAGGCGCAGTATGTTCCAAATTCAGGGCAATCGTTTCAGTTTTACTCCATGTTTAATCCTGCTTTTTCTGGTGTTGATGAATTCACGACGATAAGACTTGGCTATGGTTATAGATGGGCAGGTTTTGCAGGAGCACCAAAATCAATTAACCTTTCCTACAATACACGAATAATAAAGCCTTTAGATCTATCAACAAATTCTCTTCGATTGAGTAATCTCTCGGCGGTAAAAACTCCGAAGAGTAAACAGATTGCGTTAGGGTTGGGAATGAATGTATTTCAAACAACTTACGGGCCGGTAGAGACTGTAGGCGGAAGTGTTAATCTCTCTATGCATTATCCGCTTTCTAAAAAAGTAAAAATTGCAGCAGGACTTACTATGCTTGTTGAAAATACAAAATTTGATTTAAGCAAAATTACGTTCCGAAACGATGCTGAAGAAAAGAACACAGATTATTACAAGTCATTGGTGGCCAACGGATCATCAAAAGCAAATCTGAATTTGCGTGGAGGTTTTTTGATTTACGCTCCTAAGTTTTACCTGGGATTTTCTTATTTTCCTCTCTTTGAAACCAGTATTCAAAATGCTTCAATTGATGAATCGAATCCGTCAGTATATTCTGGTTCTGTGCAGGCAGGTTACTCCATTGAATTTAGTCCTGACTTTACAGTAAAGCCAAGTGTCTCCGGATTGCTCATCGCCAACGGTGGTGTTAATATGGACTACAATGTAAAAGCTTACATACAAAAAAGTTCGTGGGTGGGTGTTTCCTATCGAGACATAAAAGCAGCGGTAATTTCAGTAGGATTTAACATAAACTATTTGCTCACTGCATCATATTCTTATGAAAGATCGTTTGGGAAATTTCGCACTTTTAATGATGGTAGTCATGAATTAATTTTGTCATTACGCCTGAATAATTTCAAGAAACAAGCTCCCTATACATGGTAAGAACGTTAATGACATCCTTCTTGGTTTTAATTATCGCGACCTTATCAGCAGCTCAGGTTTTAGATTATTCAGAGCCTGTAAGATTATCATCATTTGTTAATACAGATGCCGAAGAAACCATGCCATTAATCTCCTCAGATGGTAATACTTTGTTCTTTGTTCGTGCATTGAGTTCCTTAAATACAGGAGGCAGGTATAGTGGCCCGGATATATGGAGCAGTAGCAAGAATGATCAGGAATGGAAAAAAGCCGATAACAAGAAGTTTCCTTTTAATACAAAGCAAAACAATATAATTGCAGGAGTGAGTGCAGATGGAAAAGGACTTTATGTATTGAATTCATCTTCCTCCAATAAGATCAACGGTATTTCTTTTTCCAAGAAAACAAAAGATGGATGGGATAAGCCGGAGCTGATTTCAATGCCCGGCATTGACGGGTTGGGTTGCACCGGTTTTTATGTCTCACCTGAATCTGATGTTATTTTTATTTCAATGAAAGGAATGGATACGCGTGGAGAAGAAGATTTATATATTACTTTAAAAGATAAATCAGGCAACTGGTCAACACCAAGAAATCTGGGACCAGCAATTAACACGGCGGGATTTGAAATATCTCCATTCCTTTCTGCAAACAAGAAAAGACTTTACTTCTCCAGCAACGGTTATGCAGGAAAAGGTGACGGTGATATTTATTATTCAGACAGACTATATGATTCATGGGAAACATGGACTACACCCCGTAATCTCGGCTCTCCGATTAATTCAGATAAGTTTGATGCTTACTTCTCTATCTATGGCGATACAGTAGCTTATTTTTCAAGTAACAGAAGTGGTGGTGGTCTCGCTGATATTTACAAATCTAACGTAACTGTTGGTGATGAATCATATGCTATAACTCAACGTTACCTCACAACAAAAGAGATTGGTGAAATGTTGGGCGCTACTGTCTCAAGAAAAATTACATTTGAGAAGAATGTAACGGAGGTGAGTTCATCGCAAAAAGAGTTGTTGTATTATATCGCTACAAAGCTATTGCGTAAGACTGATATAAACGTTCACATTGTTATTCAGGAGGAAAGCCAGCCAGAATTAAATGAAGCCAGGCAAGCATCTGTTTACGATCAGCTCAGGCAGGCAGGGATAGAAAGTTATCGTCTTATCATTATGACGGGAAAGCCCAAGACCACATCAACAACAGGAAAAGGTACTATCGAATTGAATTTATTCAGATAGTACGAAAAGGTTTATAAAATTTCTCAGTGGCAATAGCCAGCATCTGAGTGTCACCAGAAGAGTCACCGTAAGCAGCAATCTTTTCAAAGGTTGAAAGATCAAGTCTTTCTTTAATACGCACAACCTTTTCTTCACCGAAGCAATTTTTTCCCTGCAGCTTACCTGTAAGCTTTGATGATTTCACTTCCAGCTTTGTAGCCAGGCACTCTACACCAATTGATTTACACCAGGGCTCTACCCAGTTCTGGGCAGATGCTGATACTACAAGTACAGTAGTAGAATTCTGTTTATATTTTTCAAGTTCAGTCAACGCCTGTGGACGAAGTAATGATGGAACTATCTGGCTGCAGAATTTTTCGGCTTGTTGATTAAAGTGATTCAAGTCTTCACCTTTAAAAAACCATGTCAATACAATTTCTTTTCCTCGCCAGTTTGGTATCAGTTTCAGAATCATCATAACCATGATAGGGGAGAGAATCAAAAAACCTAATATGAATTTTGTTTTGCCGTGATAGAATTTAATGAATTCAAGAAAGGTATCCTTTGTTGTTATCGTACCATCAAAATCAAAAAGTGCAAGACTCTTTTTCACAAGGCGTAAATGATGATGTAGAAACTAATGATCCAACCCAATACGGTAATCAGTATAAATTTATCCTTGAAGAGTATAGAAGTTGGTGAGCCGCTATTTTGTTCAACAAAGGTAATTTGCAGATAGCGCATGATACCAGCGATCACAAAAACAGTTGTCAGAAAAAGATTGGAGCTGTGAAATCGTTGCGTTACTTCTGGTGATACTGTATACATGATGTAGGCCACAATAACTACAGCTGACAATAATGTGATACATGAATTAATATATTCAAGGTTATAAGATCTTGAAGCCTTTCGTACAACCTCACCGGTTTCGGTGTGGATAAGAAGATCATCTCTTCGCTTGGCCAGAACAATAAACAAAGCAAGCAGCAAAATCATAATCGATAACCAGTGGGTTATTTCAAGGTTGGCAATAACACCACCACAGTATACACGAATCAGAAAGCCGGAAGCAACAATAAACAAATCCAGAATAGGAACATTTTTAAGCCCTAATGAATAGCCAATGTTTAAAAGAAGATAGATAGCCAGCAGATAAAAGAATGATTGGTTAATCAGAAAAGCAGACACCAATCCCGCACCTGATAGTACAATGATCAGAATCCATGCTGTTGAGGTACTCACCTCACCTGAAGCAATAGGACGTTTCTTTTTCTTAGGATGAAGTTTATCCAGTTCTCTATCCTTGTAATCATTGATAACATAAACACTTGATGCTACAAGACTGAAAGCCAATGCGCCAAGCAGCAATGAAATTAGAAGATCAATCTCAAGAATTTTACCAGCAAAAAATACAGGTATGAAAAGGAATGAATTTTTAATCCATTGTTTCAGGCGTAATAATCTAAGTATGGCTCCCATCTTACCAAATATTTTCAAGATCTTCTTTGGTGTATAAATGATCTCGGTTGGAATAGAGGGATGCCTGACCTTTGCCTTTTAATAACAATGGATCTTTTGTAAAGAGTCTGGATACCCAGGCAATGGGTAGAAGAAAAACAAAATAGAGTATCGTTAACAGAATTCTGGAGTTAATCCAGCCCAATGCCAGAGCAAGTTTAAGCCAGAGCCATTCAATCCATTTAGCTGCAAAAGAAGAGGCAATGGCTAGCACGCCTATGCCAATAGCAATGGTTGAAATTACAGGAGTTTTAAAGGCTATTGAAAGCACAAGCAATCCAACAACCATGACTAGAATAGTCTTGTATCTGTCTTGATTTTGCACGTCTGAAAGTAGTTTAGAAAAGCGTGTAAATAAACGGTGCAACGGCCGATCCGCCAGCTACAACAATAAGAACACCCAAAAATATGAGTAACAAAATGATAGGCGTTAGCCACCACTTTTTTCGTTCTTTTAAGAACTTGAAGAGATCCTTTAGAAAATCCATGATTAGAGCTATTTAGACAGTAGACAAAGTTAACAAAACTGCGTTTAATCCAGCGTGAATTCTTCTTTCCAGTTATCTTTTTCCATCCACTCAGGTTGCTGTTTTTTATCAAAAACGAAGTTGCCTACAACAAGAAAATCCATCTCAGTACGCATAAAACATCTATAGGCATCTTCAGGAGTACAAATGATTGGTTCGCCGCGAACATTGAAGCTTGTATTAACAACTAAACCGTAGCCTGTAAGCTTCTTAAATTCATTGATCATATTCCAATATACAGGATTTGTATCCTGATGCACAGTCTGAATACGCGCAGAAAAATCGATGTGCGTAATGGCTGGCATATCCGAGCGCAAATAATACAACTTGTCTTTCAGTGAAAGTGTATTGAAATTATCAGGCAGTTTTTTTCTTCTGTCTTTATTCACCGGTTGAACAAGAAGCATATAAGGTGACACCGTATCATGCTCAAAATATTGTTTACAATCTTCAGCTAAAACTGAAGGAGCAAATGGTCTGAACGATTCTCTGTATTTTATTTTAACGTTCAGTTTTCGTTGCATCTCTTCATTTCGCGGATCACCCAGAATGCTTCGTCCGCCCAAGGCACGTGGTCCAAATTCCATTCGACCCTGCATCCAGCCTACAACATTTCCATCGGCAATCTTTTGGGCAACATGTTTACAGAGTTCATTAATGTCTGTGAAATGTGTGTATACACCACTGTACTTTTTAGCAGAAAGCTTTACATCAATATCAGAATACTCAGGACCCAGATAGGAGCCTTTCATACCATCAAGACCTGTAGGTGTTTTTCGTTCTTTACCAAAATAAATATGATAAGCGGCCTGAGCTGCTCCTAATGCACCACCAGCATCACCTGCTGCAGGTTGGATAAAAACATTTTTGAAAGTCTTGGTATTATAGAGTTTACCGTTGGCCACACAATTTAAGGCAACACCACCAGCCATGCACAGATTGTCGGAGTTGGTAAGACGCTTTGCTTCCTGGGCCATTTTAATGACGGCTTCTTCTGTTACTTTTTGAATTGCCAGTCCCAGGTTGCAATGTTTAGGTTCGAGCTCTGCTTCAGCTTTTCTTGCTTTGAAGCCAAAGAGTTTTTCCCACTTGTCTTCATGCACCATGCGAAGACCTGTTGCATAATTAAAATAATCCTGATTAAGCCAGATAGACCCATCTTCTTTCAAGTCTACCAATTCCTCTTTGATGATTTTAACAAATCTGTTTACTTCATCACTATCAGGCACTCCATAGGGAGCGAGACCCATTAGCTTATACTCTCCTGAATTTACTTTGAAGCCTAGAAAGTAAGTAAAGGCTGAATAGAGTAGTCCGAGAGAGTGCGGGAATTTTAGTTCTTTTAAAATCTTTACATCCTTACCATTGCCATAGCAAATGGAAGCTGTTGCCCATTCGCCAACACCATCAATAGTTAAGATGGCAGCTTCATCAAAAGGAGAGGGGTAATAGGCACTGGCTGCATGTGAAAGATGATGCTCAGGAAATAATAACTTAACCTTCTTTTTGTCGAAGGTTTGAATTTTAGCAAGCTCTTCAAAGATTAGCCGTTTTAAAAACATTTTCTCTTTAAGCCATACGGGTATGGCAGTAATGAAAGATGAAAGACCTTTGGGAACAAAAGCATAATACGTCTCAAGAAGTCGTTCAAACTTGAGTAAAGGTTTGTCATAAAAGGCAATAGCATCGAGCTGATCGATTTTAACACCAGCATATTCCAGGCAGAATGACACAGCATTTACTGGAAAATTAGGATCGTGTTTTTTACGGGTGAAACGTTCTTCCTGAGCGGCAGCTATAATCTCGCCATCTTCAATAATGGCAGCGGCTGAGTCATGATAGAAAGCGGAAATTCCAAGGATCTTCATTTAGGGTCTATATGATTTGTAAAAGTTTATCGGCAATTTTTTTATGGCCGGAGGGTTTGATATGATCATCAAGTATGTAGTAGTCGTTATCTGTCAAAATACCTCCAAGTTTAATAATTTTTATCTTGCGGATATAATCTGGATGAGTTTTGTTTTGGATTTCTGATTCCAGCTCATCTGAGAACTTGCTTATGTAATTGTTATAGCTACACGTTTCAAAGAAGATTATCTGAACATTATCAAGCGGTACAGCAGAGTGTTCCAGGACACTTATAAAATCACGCACTTCTTTTGGGTTGAATTTATAATTATCGTAATGTCCGGTAATAAGCTTTAGAGTGTTGTAAGCCAGGTTCGCACAATGTTTCCCGAAATAGTAGGCTGATCTTTTCTTTACTTTTTCTGTAAAATTCAGATAGGCATCCTCACTTGAAATTTTAAGATTAAAAGGCCCGTTCACATACTCCCTGTTTTCTTCGAAGTCGTTGTTATGGTATTGGATCACGAGTGTTTTGAGACTATCTGTATCAAGTCGGTTAAGTAATTTTATTTCGCGGGCAGTTCCATAAGATGATATCCCGGCATTCAGCGTTTTATGTGGTGTTGCGCGCTTTACGAAAGAAGCAAAGCATGAGTCATCGGGAGTGCCCCAACCCATCGTGAAAGAATCACCAAGAAATATTATTTCAGGATCGTGCGTTGCATCTTCACTATCACGGGTGCCAATATTGTTGATGGTTAAGTCTGTTTTAAACTCAACATTGTTAAACCTGCAGAGGCCTGGTTTGAGGGTGTAAAACAAGCCTGAGTCGTAGCGGGCGCAGGTGGTATCCATCTGGATAGTATTTCGAAAATTATATGAATAGTAGTGCTGAAAAGGCGCTAAAAAGGCCTTTGGTATCTTGGCTGGATGGCTGATCAAATATTGAAAAGTCAGCTCCAGTAAGCACATAATGCCACCCACCACTATAAGGTTATAAAGAATGAAAATCAGCCTTTGTTTAGCCATGCAATTCTTCAGAGTTTAGGCGCTCTTACAGATTATAGGATTAGATAAATTCTTTGAATATAAGATTTTCCGCTCACGTTTGCACGCACTATTTACGTCGGTTTATGGGTTTTTTCCGTAAGAACTATATTGGGCTTTGATCGTTTAAATGGGGGTGTTGGGTAAAATGACCTAAAAAGGGTATTTTTGAAGATAAAATAGATATATAAGGATGGATTTAATTCTGTTAGCGAAAGTAATCTGGAGAAAGAAGTGGTTATTGCTTGCGGCGCCCGTCGTTGCCGCTGTTGCCGCGTATTTATTTGTTTTTAATACAGTAGATCTTTATAAAGCTACTGCTCAGATTTCAACAGGTTTTACAATCAGTGACCAGGTTCAGGTTACGGAAGAGAAATTTAGTATTCGCGATGCAGACGTCAAGTTCAGCAATCTTCTGAATTCTATGAATTCAAGTATTGGTGTGAACCTGATAACATACAGACTTCTTCTGCATGATTTAAAAAATCCAGAGAGTGCATTCAAAAGACCAAGTCCTCAGACTTTTAAAAGCAGTCCCGAAGAATTAAATATAGTTACAACGTTTATCCAGGCGAAATTGGATAGCATGTCACCACTATCTATTTCTGATGCGTATTATAATCTCACCCGAAAATATCTGAATGCTTACGGGTATGGATTTAACAAAACAAAAGAAGGTCTTTCTATTCAACGCGTACCCGGTACTGATTTTATTACAGTAGAATTTGTATCTGAAAACCCAAACCTTTCTGCCTTAGCTGCTAATGCTTTTTGCGAAGAATATATTCGTTATTACAAGTCTATAAAAACAACAAAAGTTGGTGAGTCTGTTGATTTCCTTAAACAGATAGTTGATGAAAAGAAAATTGAGTTGGATGAAAAACTGGAGACTCAGAAAATTTTCAAATCAGGTAATGGTATTGTTGATGGTCATGATGGCACTCAGCTATCGTCACTTGAATTGCAACGCGATGAAATAAGATCAAAAGTTCACAGACTGGAATTAACCCGCGACAGATTAAGTGATGAAATCAGAAATTGGAATAATCCGAATGCTACTTCCTCTACAAGTAATGCCAGCAATCAAAGAATAGTTGCTCTACGCGAGAAAGTAAATCGCCTTAATGACCAGTATATAACTGGCGGAGCAACAAACCAGGTTTTACTAGACTCTGTTACCCGACTGAGAAATCAATTGAATATACTTATGGAGAATGCTTCAACACGTCAGGTTGCTGCGCCTTCATCAGGATTGTCTCTTCCAGATCTTCAATCAAAATTGAAAGATGCTGAGATTGAGTATCAGGTTGAAAAAACAAATTTATCGATGGTTGAAGCCAAGATCAGAAGCCTTCAGTATATGCTCTCAGGCCAATCTTCAAAGGAAGCAAAACTGGAAGCAGTTCAGAAAGAAGTTGATCTTGCATCACAAGAATATCTAAGCGCTACAGAAAAATACAATGAAGCCAAGAATCGTTTATTGGCGAATAATACATTGCGACAGGTGAGTATAGCACTGCCACCTTTAAATGCAGAATCATCAAAGAAAATATTGATCATTGGATTAGCCGCCTTTAGTACACTTGCTATATGCTTATTTATAGTAATAGGTCTGGAAATGGTAGATCTTTCTATCAAAACTTTTGACAAGTTTAAGCGCATTGTTGGCCTTGAACTGGCAGGTACATTGAACAAGATCGATAGCAAAAACTTTAATATTCGCTCTATTTTCTCTCAGTCGGGGAGTGATGATGAAACTGAGATGTATAAATCTCTTCTCAGAAAATTGCGTCACGAGATTGAGAGCATGAATGCCAAAGTTTTCCTGATTACAAGCCCAAGAAAAAAAGATGGCAAGACATTTTCTGTTTTCTCGCTGGCGTATGTGTTGAGTCTTGTAAATAAGCGGGTATTGATCATTGATACCAATTTTAAGAACAACTCGCTCTCGCAAATTCTAGCAAAGCCAGAGTCTGACATGAAAGTAATAGAAGGCTCTAAGCGTAAGAATTTATTAATTGGAACACCAGGACAGAAGAAGAAAACAAGCAGACCTGATTTTGCTAACGACTCAGATAGCGGTGATGACTTTGAAGATGATAATACGTATGATTTAATTAATCCTACGAAATACAAAAACATCTATATTGTTGGAAACGCTGGTGGTGATAGTGAGTCTCCTGCCGAAATATTATCAGGTAGAAATTTCGATAACCTGATTGCTGTATTGGCAGAAAGTTTTGATTACATCTTAATGGAGGGTGCTGCTCTGAACGATTTTTCTGACACGAAAGAGCTTGTTAAGTATGCAGATAAAGTGCTGGCCGTTTTCTCTGCTGAGTCTACGATCAAACAATTAGATCGGGAATCAATAACTTACTTCAAGTCTATTGGTAAGAAGTTTGGAGGTTGTATTCTGAATAAAGTAGAGACTAAAGATTTGAAGCTTTAGTTAGCATTACTTTGATTCATAATTTCATTGAATTTTTTCTCCTTCTGAATAAGGATACGTTTAACAATTGACCGGGCTGATTCCGGATCTATATCGCCATCTCTTCGATGGCGATTTGCATATCGAAGTCCTTTCTTGATTAATTTCATGCTCACCTTTTCATGATAAGGTTTGCGAAATACTTCTACATCAAAATCAACTGGGAAGTGACGTTTAGCCATTTCAAAAACCTGGTCAATGTTATCAATCTGAGTGGCATTCATTTCATCAAGCATAGCATATACCTGATCTTCGGTTGTATTATCGATAGCTTTCAAAACCTGCTCAAGCGTAACACCTGATTTATGCATGGTGTTAATGACCGCTTCGGCATTTTCATTGAGTGGCTTCTTAATCTTTTCAATTTTCTTTTTGATCTTTCCAGGTACGTAGGAGGGAATCTCTTCCTCTGAAACAATAGCTTCAGCTACTACTTTTGGCAGAAAGGTTTGTACAGCAACAAAGCACGCCAAACCAAGACAGATTAAACCCAAGATTATTAGCGTTACTTTTTTTCTCATCAGTCCTTTTACTTTTCAGACGTTACATTGAGCCAATGACTCAAGTCTCTATTCAAGAGGCGCTGTAGATTAATAATATCTTCATGATAAACATCGAGGGTTAAGAATTTTTTTATTTCAGGATCCATTTTCGGACGTACGAGGTTCTTTCCTCGCAGGTTATTGATCTTTCTTTTTAACAGGATACTTCCCTTTAATTTTGTCATAGTGCCCTGAGGTAATAATACCTTTGCATACTTGCTTAGTATTCCACCCTGACCAATGATCTTGTTGAAAAATTTATTCTTTACAAAACCAGATTCATTATACCGAATAGTTTGATCTGGCTCAAAGTTTTTGTCAACCCCCAGGAATTCATAAATCTCTTTCATGATCTCTCCGCTTTTTTCCTGGAATTCATCATACAGATAAATCCTTATATTTTCTTTTGGGAACAATTCGAAATAGCGGGAGAGATTTTTATAATAGAAACCTTCCTTTATAAGATCGTTACGTTGCCACCAGATTGAATTTTTGTTAAGGCAATCTGAAAAATCTTCAGAGGGCAACCTATTCTCCCGAGCCAGGTGTAGAAAGCGTGAGTACAGACGATTTGCCGGCTGACGTAGAACAGCAATAAGCTTCATGTCTGGATTGTAATATTTGATCCGGTCAGGAGCTTCCTTATGATACATGTATGTGTTTGAAGTCTCTCCCTTTATTTGTCCAGGTTTAGCTTCGGCAAAAAGATTCTGGTATGCATCAAGAGTAGTGACAGACCGTTGAAAATGCTTTATATCATCCTCATTGCCATGAAAATCTTCGAGCTTTGTGTTCTCGTATCCAAAGAAGTTGGGTTCCTTTAACTTGGGCACAAAAATTTGAGGATGTTGGTTAAGATATTTATCAATAGATGTCGTTCCAGATTTTCCGGCTCCTATAACAAGGAAATCAGGCATTTTATTTTTGGTGGTGGCCATTTTTAAAATAGTAATACTCGATATGTATGTAAAAGTCTTTTGTTAAGTCAGTATATTTATGCCAATAAATGTTTGAAGTT
The DNA here is from genome assembly GCA_035493595.1 of Cyclobacteriaceae bacterium. GTDB lineage: Bacteria > Bacteroidota > Bacteroidia > Cytophagales > Cyclobacteriaceae > DATCRE01. Next base: position 31,015 of record DATJHZ010000205.1, read on the forward strand.
AGCAAAAGTGTGGGAGTCTATCAATGTGTCTTTTTTCTTAGGAAAAGATTGAGATAACCGGATGGTTCTCGTAAACGATTGAACTTTAGAACATTTAAGGCTTTGATCATTTAAACATAAAACGTTGGCTTTATCCTCTTCATCTCCCTGGGTAAGCAGGGGATTCTACTCTTTGCTAAACAGATTCAGTATTGTTTTCTATGGATTTCTAAACGTAATCTTCATGTTTAGAATGATGACGGAGGAAGAGAATGGTACATGGGCCTTGTTCATCACAATTACCACAGTCATGGAACTGACCCGTAACGGGTTAATAAGAAATCCCATGATTACATTTATTGCCAGCTCAACTTCACAATCTGAGAAATATTCTGTCATCACGGCATCATTAATAATGCATACCATTGTAGTGGCTATTATGTCATTAGCGGTGTTGTTTGGCGCGGTACCAATGGCCAAATTTTGGCATGCTCCTCAGCTGGATATGTTGTTTTATATTTACATACTTCGAGGGTTTGCTCTTATACCGTGTTATCATTTTGAATACATCCAACATTCAAGAGCAGATTTCAAAGGTGTATTCTGGGGTAACTCTGTAAGGCTTGCTCCACTTGGTATCTACACCATGATTGTTTACTTTTTAAACAAGCCAACAACACTTGTAGAGTTGGCAATTGTTCAGTTGATCTCAACTATCGCATCAGCATTTGTTGAGTATCAATATGTAAAAGATGTTCCACTGTTCTATAAGAAATTCGACAGAAATCTTGTTAGAAAAATGTTGTCTTTTGGTAAGTATACACTGGGAACTTCTATTAGTTCCAACGTAGTAAGAAGCACAGACAGCTGGATGATAGGTAGAATGATAAATCTTGAGGCTGTGGCGTCATACAATCCAGCATTGCGAATTGCCAACCTGGTAGAAGTACCAACACTTGCTATTACCAATCTTGTTTTTCCACAGGTTAGTCGTAAGATGCGTGAGCGTGGAATTGAAGGTGTTCAGGATGTTTACATTCAATCAGTGAGTCTCATACTGGCGCTTATGTTACCCATGATGATACCATTCTATGTGTTATCAGACTTTATCATAGAAACTATTTTTACCTCTAAATATTTAGATGCTGCACCTATTCTAAGAATCACAATTTTCTTCATGCTGATCCTTCCATTCAACAGGCAATTCGGCACTGTGGTTGATGCGCTGAAGAGACCCAAGCTGAATTTTTATCTGTTGGTAATGATGGGTATTCTTAATGTAATTCTTATATATTTTCTTGTTAAGAGTATGGGGTTGAAAGGTGCTGCTTATGGTACTTTAATCTCATACCTGATCATACTGGTGATAAACCAGGTTATTTTAAACAGGTTGTATAAGATCAATACGTTTAAGGTTTTTCCTGCCATTTGGGGATGGTATAAAATGGGTTGGGATTTTGGCTGGCGTCAATTTTATAAAATTATCGGAAGATGAGTTCTATGGAATTTGATATCATCATGCTAGCCCTGCCTCGTTGGGATGGTCAATACTCTTCCACATCATATTCAATGGCCAAGGCATTGTCTATGCATGGAAGGGTATTTTATATCGACAACCCATTTACGTACAAAGATTATTTTAGTGGTCGTAATAAAGAGCAGATCTCCAAAAGAAAAAGTGCTCTCAGAAATGGAAAGAATATTTTCATAATACCCGATGCCAAGTATCCCAATCTTGTAGCGGTTACACCTAAGTTAACGTGGCCCATCAATTGGCTGCCACCAGGAGTTATCTATAATACAATTTCAAAAGTTAATGACGCAATAGTTGAAGAATGTATTAATCAGACTATAGATACGTACAATATAAAAAAGTACCTCTTCATTAACTCCTTTAATCCATTATACGGTCGCTTCTTCAGCAAACGCCTGAAGCCTTATAAAACAATTTATCACAGTGTAGATGACATCAGTAAGTCGGCCTATGTTTCTAAACATGGCACGCGACTGGAAAACGAAGCTGTTAAAAATGCAGATGTGACACTTGTAACTTCAATGGAGTTGAAGCGGCTAAAATCACATCATTCAGCAAACGTAATCTATTTGCCAAATGCAGCGGATGTAGCGTTATTCAATAGAGCAGTTGAGGAAGATTTACCAATACCCGCAGAGATAAAGAAGATTTCTCCTGATAAAAAAATTATTTGTTATACCGGTAACATCTGTCATCGGCTTGATTATGAATTGCTCGTTAAGATAGCTAACAACTATAAGGATGCTGTTCTGTTAATGATTGGCCCGATAGCCAATGATAATTATAAAAAGGCTGGATTAGATACGCTTACAAACGTTGTTTTTACAGGGAAGAAATCTCTTGAAGAGTTACCGGCATATTTGAAATATGTTCATTGCTGCATAATTCCATTCCTATGTATTCCGCTTACTAAAAGTATATATCCGCTTAAGATTAATGAATACTTATCGGCAGGCAAACCAGTTGTAACTACTAATTTCTCAGAGGATATTGCTAATTTTTCGGATATTGCATTGGTTTCAAATGATCATGATGAATTCCTTCAAAATATTGATAAGTCACTTCTTATGAATAGTGTGGATGATATTCAACAACGAGTGAAATATGCTGCCGGAAACAACTGGCAAGCCAGGGCTGAACAGTTTTTAGAGATTGTTAAATAATGCAGTCATGAACGAAGAAGACAAAGGACCAAATTATAAGACTTTTACCGATAAAGATCTTGTTAAGATCTTAGCCTACCTCTTTGTTTTGGCAATTTACGGAGTCGTTTTTATGAAAATACTTTTCCTTGATTAGTATGTACCTGGAGAGGATAAAGACCCGATACCCATCTGCTTTGCTAGTGACAGCTTTATTGGTTGTTGCGTTGTTGGTGCCTTACCTTATGGTTCATGTTGGAATCATAATAGGGCCGCTGATTGCCGCCGCGATTTTTGGTATTGGCTTTTTTGTCATGATGTTGAAAGATTACAAGCTTTCAATTTATGCCTGCTTCTTTATTTCAGTCTTTATGTCATTTTTCGACAGGGCTTATGACATACCTGTCCCTATGGGCGTAGTATTGGATGCTATTGCTGCTTTATCTTTCTTTTCAATTTTTCTAAATCCTAAAGACAGACCAGACTGGGCCGACCTGAAACATCCTATTACCTATCTTTATATTTTCATTGTAGTTTATCAGCTTCTGCAGGCATTTAATCCCAATGCCGTTTCAATTGTTGGCTGGGTAGTCTCCTTGAGAGGCAATACTTCGTTTCTGCTTTTCCTGGTCTTTTTTCACATGTTTAATTCAATAAGTAATCTTAAAAAGTTTACCTACTTGTGGTTAGGACTGGCTTTTGTAGTTGCTCTTTATGGTATTTTTCAAGAGAAATTTGGCCTTACAGATTTTGAAACAAAATGGGTCTATTCTTCTACAGGAAGAGCCAAGCTACTTTTTATATGGGGACACATGAGAAAATTCTCGTTCCTTTCAGACCCTTCAGCCTTTGGGCTTTTTACTGGTTTTAGCGGATTGGCGTGTTTGGTTCTGGCTGTAGGACCCTTCAAGAATTGGCACAGGATTGTACTTTTTGTAATGGCTGGAATCATGTTCATATCAATGTCATTTTCTGGTACGCGTACTGCCATTGCTATGGTGGCCATTGGTGTAGCTTTTTATATTGTTTTGACGATCAGAACACGACGAACATTAATAATAGCAGTAGGGGTTATAGGCGTCGTAGGATTACTTTTATTTGGTCCGTTCTATAATGGTACGGTTAATAGAATCAGGTCTACGTTCTTTTCAGAAGGAGATGCGTCAATGGGCGTGAGAGATAAGAAGCGTATCAGACTTCAGCATTATGTGCTTTCACACCCGTTTGGAGGAGGTATTAACACTACAGGAGGAAATGGGCTAAAGTATTCCAGGGGACATTATCTTGCAGAAGGATGGGATGCTGATAGCGGCTATTTGCTAACAGCTCTTGAACTTGGCTGGATAGGCCTGATTATAGGGATGGCATTTTTCTATGCTGTAATAGGAAAGGGGATTGATAACTACTTTGTTATGGAGGACCCCTTTTTAAAGACCATGACATTAGCTTATATTGTGCCCTTTATGGCCCTTTCAGTCGCTCACTTCGCACAAGATGCAATGTTTCAAAAACCAGTATATTTGGTAGTTACTGCCACCTATGCACTTATGATTAAGCTTCCATCACTCGAAAAACAAACAACAACCCACAATATAAAATAACTATGAAAAAGGTTCTGGTTCTATTTATTACCGTTATGTCATTGCAAGTATATGGTCAGAATATTGATTATAATAAAATAATATTGCCTGATAACGTGCGTGATGCAGAGTTTCCTGAGAAGCTTGTACAGCTGGCGTGGAAGAATCATCCTTCAAATGAAGTTTTCAGAAGAGAAGTTAACAAGGCCGTTCTGGATAAGAAGAGATTTACTATGGACTGGTTGAATATTGTTAATCTTCAGGGTAACATTAACCAGTATGTAATCGATGACATACGTGGAGTAGAGTATACAGATAAGCAACAAGCTGCGGCTGATCGTTATGCTTTCTATCCAAAGTACAACGTTAGAATTTCTATTAACCTTGGAAACTTCTTTACTATACCTTACGATATTAAAAAGAGCAAGCAGCAGATAGCTATTACAGAGGCTAACTTAAATGTTCAAAAATTGGAGATAAGAGCTAACGTTCTTAAAGCGTATAATCTTTTTCTAATGACTGAAAAAGCTTATAAAATACAGTCACAAATGCTTTCAGATACGGAGAGCGCTCATAAATTGGTAGAGCAAAAATTCAAGAATGGAGAAACAACATTTGAGAACTACGTCCTTAGTCTTAATAACTTCAATCGTATTTCAATAGCTATTTTAGAAGCAGAGAACGCATACAAAAACTCGAAGCTTGATCTTGAGCAGCTTATCGGACTAAAAGTTGAAGAAGTCAGATAAAAAAGCGTTTTGATTCTCTTGCAAGCTAATTGACTTTAGTTTTGTTGATTAACTGTGTTGGCTGAAATTTTGCAGAAAGGAGCAAAGGGAAAAAATTATATCCATTATTAATTCTTTTCTGTAAAATTTTCCAATGGAAAATAAAAAATTCCTTCATTACATACATTTCTTTCGTGGCCTGGCGATATTATTTATTGTCGGACTTCATGCTTGTATCTCCTTAAATTGGGGAGCATCGATTCTTTCAAAAAAGATAGTACTGGTTCTCTTTAATAATGGAACGGTTCTTTTTGTCTTTATATCAGGATATTTATTCTATCACCTTAGTAAAGATCGTTTTGATTATATTGATTATCTGAAGAAGAAATTTCTTTTTGTAATTCTTCCATATCTGATCGTTTCAGTTCCCGCACTTATTGATAAATTCTTTATCGACAAAATGGGAGACCACTGGTGGATGGATCATGGATTTGGTCAGAAGTCTTTATTGGCAAAACTCATAATACTTCTTGTAACAGGCAGACACATGGGCGTGTTCTGGTTTATTCCTATGATTTCTGTTTTGTACATATTCTCACCTTTAATACTTCGCTTTGCAAAATCTAAAGCATTTCTATTCATAGCACCGATTATAATCATTTATGGAATGTTTTCATTTAAGTTTGGCTATTACGCCAACATTGGTCTTTCATTGATCTATTTCGTTCCGGTGTATTTATTTGGTATATGGATATACAGAATTCATGATGTGATTTTTGAACACGCAAAGGTCATAATTATTGGTGGCGCAACGGTGTATCTTTCCATGAGCCTTCTTGAAATTCTGGAATGGATACCATTTGATGATTTGATAAGAATACGTGACGGATATGTAACGTATGAAGGCTTCAGACTTAATTACAATAAGCTGAAGATGATGATACTCTGCGTGGTTGCGCTGGTGTTATTCTATAAAATGAGTGACTGGAAAATGCCAATGCTAAAATTACTTGGTGATTATAGCTTTGGAATCTTTTTTGTCCATTTATACATTATCGAAATTTTAAGATTATTAGATAGGGGTGGGATTGCGAAGATTTCGCCTCTTAATCTTATTATCTTTATTCCTTATTATCTTTATATAGCGATAACAACAGTTCTCATAGTGAGATTTGTTAAATATGTTTTAAAAGATAATAGCAGATATTTTATTGGCAGTTAATTTCAAAGGGTTGATGAGTAAGCAGGTTTATTACGTTGTTATATGTATCATTGCCAGTTCTGTTTTTTTTACATCCAATCAATTCTTAGGTGGGTATCTATCCTCGCCAGAACATCTGGGAAAAGAAATTCAATCGCCAAAAGATTCATTGTATCAATATAAACTCATCCGCAAAGCTCCGTTTAAATACCGCGTACTTTTTTCTTCCATTGTTACTTCCAGTTTTGGATTGCTATTTGATTCGAATGATAGCAATGGATTTTACTATTCTTATAAAGCATGGAGTCTTGCATTTGTCATTGTGGCGTCATGCCTGTTTTTTTATCTACTTACATTGAATGGATTTAGTGACCAGCTTAGTTTTCTTGGAACGTGTTTGTTCTTGCTATTACCGCCGCTCTTAATGGCGTATACTGTGCCTGTTCACACAAGAGAAGATCCATTAGCATATTGTATTCTTTTTTCAGGACTCATTCTGATTGTTAAGAACAAACCATGGCCTTTCTTTCTGATAGCACTTGTTGGGGCTCTATGCAGAGAAACTCTTTTACTGTTGCCATTGCTGTATTTTATTTTCAGTCAGGATCAAAACCTTATTCGTAAATTTCTGATTACGGGATTACCTTGTGTTCTCTGGGTTCTGTTACGACTCTTTATGGAGAAGACTCCGTATGATTCACTTGAAGGATTCCATTGGAATAACAACAATCCAGAGCAGGTAGTTGGCTTTTTATTTATTACCTACAATATACTTTGGCTTCCTCTTATTTTTTTTCTTCTAAGATTCAGAGCAACGATCGTTGTAGAGAAGAGTGCAGTCAGATTATTTTTTTTTAGATCTTCATGGATTGCATTGGGTTTGATTTTGTTGACAACATACCTTGGTGGAATCTACAATGAAATAAGATTGCTTTACCTCGGAGTTCCATGGGTTATTATCATATCATTAGTCTTTCTTGAAAAGCACAGTAGTGATATTTATAAAATCATACGTTCAAGAAATTATTTGATCTTTATAGTGCTATGTCTTGCGGGAGCTGGATATCTATTGTTTATCACTTTAAAGTATCAGCAGGTACTTATAAAGCCTGGAAAGTATAATATTCCTTATCATCTCTGGATTATTATTTCGGTAATTTACTTCACAGTATCATTAATTCTGATGCCCGCTGTTGCCAAGGTATTTTTTAAAGACAAACAACATGAAAGTTTCTGATTTTTTTCAAAAGCAGATTTCTGATAAGAACGCTGTTCGGTTAGAATACTTTTTAATTGTTATCACGGCTGTTCTTCCATTATTCTTTAATTACCCATACCGAATTAATTTATTCCTGGCATGGGAGGGAGCATACAGAATGTCGATTGGCCAGATTCCTTACCAGGATTTTGGTTCTCCTGTTGGTTATGGATTCTGGTTATTGCCTGCATTATTCTTTAAACTTTTTGGCCCGTATGTTTATACATTACTTATTGTACAGGCTTTTATTAATATTCTTTCAGGCATTCTGTTTAAAAGCTTTTTAAAGCTCTTCAACGTAACGGCCAGTGCTCGCGTATTGCCATTGTTAGTTTTTGTACTGTCTTATTCCATGTTCAATTTCTGGCCATGGTATAATCATTTTGTTTTTGTTGTAGAACTTGGTGGGCTTTACTTATTATGCTCGCAGATATTAAAGCCATCAGATTCGAGGAGTTTATTAGCTGTTATTTTTAGTGGAGTGGTAACAGCCTTTGCTTTTATGACTAAACAAGATACGGGTGGTTTAGCATTCTTCATCAGCCTTGCAATTCTTACTTTTGATTTTATATATGAACGCCGATTTAAGACAGCTATAATCTTTATTGGTGGTTACGTTCTTTCATTGATGCTGTTCATTGTGCCATTTCTTTTTTATGACTTTTCATACTGGTTCAATATGGGGCAATTTCCCCACTATGCCAGAGTTGATAAGTTTGATTTAATCAATGAGTTTTTAGGAGCCTCTGAGTTTATTAAATTTTACCTGGTGCTTATTTTATTTCTTGTCATTATAAAATTTAATCAAGGAAGTAACTGGAAGGAAAATAAAACTTACATCCTCTTTACGTTTATCTCATTATTGATCTTAGGACAAGCTTCTATTATTCAAGTTACAAGTTACACACCTATTGATGGTAATATTTACTTTCACAGCTTTGCAATAGCATTCCTTGTGTTTCATTTCACTGATCAAGTGAATTATTCAAGGCTTGAAACATTATCAGCATTGAGTTTAGTGATCTGCTTGTGGTGGTCTGGTGTTTTCTGGTCGAGATTTTTGAAAGAGAAGGTTCAAAAAGTTCTTGTTGATAATTCAGGATCGAAGAAAAATGTAATTTCGAAAAGAACCTATTTGATGGGATCGGATTCTACTGCAACTTTTAAGACAAGTAGTCGCTCAAAATGGGTTGTTTCAAAAGTACCTTCTTTTAAACGGATAAAGATTCCGCAAGGAACGGAAGATGGTATTCATAGGATTATGGCGATGCCCGAGGCTGCTAAGCAAAATCTTAAAGTGCTTAACATGTCTGAACTAACATCTTTAGCATTTGATATGGGTTATGATCTGGAGACTGGACCAAAATATCCATTGTGGTTTCATAAGGGAGTTGCCTTCTTTGATCGTGAGGTTGATAACTTTTGTGAAAGAGTTTCTAGAAAGGAGTATGACATCATTTTGTTTGAAGACATTCCCAATGTGAACCAGTTTTATTCGTATGAAGTCAGAGATTGTATTAAAAGTAACTACACCTTCAAGTTTAAATTTTTGGCACCGCGAGTTCCGGAGATCTCATACATTGAAGTTTACACGAAACAGTAAAATAGCGAGATGAATAAAAATGTATTGATTTTAGGAGCGACGTCTGATATGGCGGTAGCATTTGCAAAGAAATTTGCGCAGGAAGGATATTCTCTCACATTAGCAGCAAGAAATAAAGAAGCACTGCAAATAACAGCCTCTGATCTTAACATTCGCTTTCAAGTGGATGTAAATGCTGTTCTTTTTGATGCATTAGATTTCGAATCACATGAACAATTTTATAAAAACCTAAAAACGAAACCAGATATTGCTATTTGTGTTTTTGGTTTGTTGGGTGATCAGTTAATTGCGCAAAAAGATTGGACAGCATGCCTCACTATTCTGAATAGTAATTACACAGGAGCTGTATCAATCTTAAATATAATTGCCAACGATTTTGAGAATAGAAAAGAGGGCGTGATTGTCGGGATAAGCTCAGTAGCAGGTGAACGTGGCAGACAAAGTAATTATCTGTATGGCAGTGCTAAAGCTGGTTTCAGCGCATATCTCTCGGGACTTAGAAACAGAATGACAGCCAGTGGTGTTCATGTAATGACCGTTAAGCCTGGCTTTGTTAAAACAAAAATGCTGGACAACATGAAAACTCCAGGTCCTATCACCGCAGCCCCAGATGCAGTGGCAGCAGCTGTATACAAAGCTGTCATAAAAAGAAAAGATTCCATTTATGTTTTATGGATGTGGCGATGGATTATGCTGATAATAAAAAGTATTCCTGAAAGCGTTTTCAAGAAATTGAAATTGTAATAGCTGCTTTCTATTTTTTCACTATCTCATTTATTTCTTCAGCGATAATCTGATTGCCGTTAGGGGAGACGTGACAAAAGTCAATATAGATATATTCATCCCTGTCGAACTTGTCACTTAAATCATAAACCCAATTGTAATTTTTAGCTTTAATCTTTTCTTTAATGTGCTTGTAAACATTACTGAAATTTTTTCCTAACTCCTCATCAAATGTGAGATAGTCTACCTTAGGGTGCCCGATAAATGCAGCAGGTTGTAAAATCGCTATAAACTTTCCGCCTCTGTTTGTAACGAGTTCATGAGCCATCTCCCAGTTTTTTATCATAATGTCTGCTATCTCTTCAGCTTTACCTTTCTCACCAAGACAATTGTAAAGTGGTTTTGAATCTTTCTTTTTTGAGGAATACTTATTGATTATCTTAATAATATTCTCGGCAAAGGTTTTGGTAAGAGCCTCTTTAACAAAAGACGACCGCTCTACATAAAGCTTTGATCTGAAGAGAGGAACCAGTCTATGTGACGGAAGGTCTTCTATTTCACTAGGACAAAGAAAGGCGGCATCATTTACACCATCATAAAATATAACAACATCGGCTTTCGCATTTTTTGAGTAGAGATTGATTAGGCCATCAAGCTCTTGTCTGGAATTATAAGCCAGCTGTCCCTGGTTGTTAACTTTATAGTTTGGATTAAGAGTATTAAATAAGGCAGGTATTGTATGCTGATCATCAGAGCCCTCACCCCACATTGTTGATCCTCCAAAGAAAAATACAGATGTTGATGAATCTGTTGAACTTGCAGAGGGAGTATGAACCCTAAAACCTTTTTCATCTACATGTGTTGTAGTGCCAGTATAGGATAAAACCTTCCACTCTACAAAGGGCTCATACTGGTGCTTTAGACTATTATAATCCTTAAATATAGCCTTGGCCAATTCAGGGTTTTGCTTGTAATTAGGAAGCGCTTCTCTGCCTGCTGTTTTAGTACTTTTAAGAAATAAGCCGCAGAGCCAGTTTATAATAAATATTAGTACAATGAAAGTAACTATATTAATTGACAGCGTCTTTATAATAGACTTTATTTTGGAAATGTTCATAGAGGCATAAAAAAAAACCTAATCACAAGATTAGGTTTTTTGTTTGATTTGATTTCTGTAATAGATTAATTTTTAATCATTAGTTTCTTCTTGATCACATTAGTTCCCTGATGAACATGAACTATGTACATACCATTGATTAGCGTTTCATTTGGTGTGATGCGTACGCCATCTTTAAGTTGTTGCTGATCAAAAGCATTATTGTAAACGGGTCTGCCCATCATATCAATTACTCTAACATTAGCCTGACCACTTGTTAATCCTTCTGCTATTCTAATGTTGATGTTATCAGATGATGATGGATTTGGGTAAAGACTGAATGCTTCCTCAGATAATGCTGTCTCTGCCTTAGCTACAGTTTCAGCTACAACAATAGTAGAAACTCTGGCAGGAGGAACAGCTGGTGCTGTACCGCTCTTCAGTGCAGCGTCAGGAATATTCACCCAATTGTTTCCGCTATCAGGACCTTTCCACTGTACAGTCAGAGATTGTCCACCGGTGTATTCAAAGAACTTAACATTTATTGGGTATGGACCTGTAGCTAAAGTCTGGTTAGCACTGGTTACAGTTACGTTACCATGTAATCCATCATTATCTACTATCACTACATTATTCAGTGTTAAGCGGCTACCATCATCAGAGGTAGTTCTGAATTGATAGGTGCCTGGATTTGTGATATACAGATAACCATCATAGTTAAAGTAGAAGAAATCTTCTTGTGTTCTTGGTGCTAATGTGAAATTAGATACATGGCCTGTAAATTCAGGAGTGTTCCAGTTCGTGATCTGATCAAGATCTGTCCATGCTCCTGTACTGTGTCCATACGTTAAACCTGATACATAGGTAAAGCCAGCTACCTGATTGCTTATACCAGATTCTAGACCACCTAAGTCGACAGCTTTAATTTTAATATAATATCCTGCATTAAGCGGAAGGCCACTTAAAACATATGTGGATGCATTTGAACCAGTTGCAATGCTATCGGTACCAAAGTAAACCATGTATTGTCTTATGCCGGTGTTATCAGTAGAAGCAGTCCATGCTAACGATATGCTATGATCAGTATTTGATACAACATGTAAGTTAGTTGGAGTTGTGGGAGGTGTAAAGTCCGCATCTGTTGTTACAATAAGATTAATTGTTTTAGAATCTGAAGGAGCATACTTTGAACGTGATGTAGCATTGATTGCTCTTACTTTATAATCATACGATACAGATGGCTCAAGACCGCTGTCATGGAATGTGGTAGCATTAGCACCAGTTCTTCCGGCAAAATTGAATATTCCACCTGGCTTTCTTCTCCAGATTTCGTAACCTGCCTCATCAGCTGAATTATCAGTCCAAGCCAGATCAACGGTAGTTTCTGATTTACCTGTCGACAAGAAGTTAGTTGGAATGTTATTGTCAGTCATGAATGGAGCTGAATTTCCAAAGTATAAATTGATAGGATCAGAAGTAGGGCTTGGGCAATTATCAAAACCTTTAGTTGAAAGAGTAAAGGCACCACTACCGGCTGCACTTGATGTAGTAATAGTATAAAGTCTAACTGTATCGTCTACGGTATTGCTTGGTATGTTGATCAGAACACCATTCTTATACCAGTAATAATGATCATCTACATTAACTGACTTAAGTTTTACAGTATTGTAAACGCTGCTGTTGTCAGGGCCACGCATGGCTGTAGTTCCGGTAACGGTAATCGCTGCCTGAGCAGGGGTACTTAATGTAACTGTAGCAGGAGCAGACCAGGTATTCCAATCAGATTCAGAAGAAGGGCTGGTAGATTTTCTGCTAAAGCGCGCTCTGTAAACGCCTGGCTCCATAGCAATGTATTCAGCAGCATTAGCACCATCTATAATCACGCCATCCTTTTCCCATTGGTATGCAAGGAAGCCAAATGCAAAGCCAAGTTTAACACCTTGACCTGTGGTTCCACATATAGCAGGGTTATTATAGAATATGGTTATATTAGACTTGTTCTTTGATAAGATCCATGTGAAGAAATCTGGTTCTGCATAGGCAGTATTCCATGTTCCGTGACCAAGATTAGGATAGAGTGTATAACGAACGCTTACACCTGCTTCACGAAATTGCTTAACATATAATTCAGTCTTACCAGGTGTTGGACCTGTATCCTGACCACCCTGGAATGTCCAGATAGGAATGTTGGCTACTTTTGGTGCTAGCCCTTTGCTGTTGATACTTGCATCGCTAATGGCTGACATTGGAAGAGCAGCGGCGAATAACCATGGCGCTCTTTTAAGCGCTTCATATACGCCGGCACCACCGTCAGAAAGACCGTGGATATAAACTCTGTTTGGATCGATATTGTATTTTTTAATGATCAAACGGATCAATCTGAGTTCGTTTTGAACAGAAGCTACATCCCATCCATTAAGGTTTTGAGCATGAAGCACGAAACCAGGAAATGCTCTTGAAGGCATTGTTGGATCGTTAGGTAATTTTCCTGCTGCTAAATTTCTTGCAGCCAACTCTGGAGAACCAGCATGGATAAGACTGTTATCGTTGCTTAATAATTGAGAACTAGGATCAGTTGGAGCGACAGGGCTGTTAGTCACCGGATTCCACTTACTGGTTGCCCAGAAGCAGCTGGTGCCCCAGCAGTTAGCTCTTTCACCAAGGCCGTGCATCATAACGAGCAAAGGATAGCCTGATGAGTATGATTGACTGTAGCTTAAAGGAAACAGCAATCTATAATTCATTATGAAATTGTCTTTGGTCTTTACCTTTTCACGCAAGTTTCCTTGAGAATAAGGACTTGTGTCGTAGGATGTCATGTCAAGATAAGTGTTTGTTTTAACACCAGGTGAGCTTTCTCTGAAGCTGAAGGTTACGTTTTCCTGAAGGTAAAAATAATCGGTTGCCGATTTTGCAAGCCGAATGTCTAACGTACCATAGGGTGTTGTAGTGTTGTAGACATAGGAGGTATCAACCTGAGCGATGCTGCTGGTGCAGACAGAGAGGAGGAGTACCCAGAAGCCAACTAATTTTTTCATAGGTTTTTAGATTGTTAAAGATTAAAGCATAGAGTTCTTAAAGCGTTACGAAGGTAATATTTCGATGTAATTTTTTTACTGAAAATTGATAATAAATGTACAATATTGATCGATAATGACGTTTTATCGTCTTTTATGTCATTTAGTAACCATTTAAGCATGTAAAAAAAATGTAAGATTTTTGCGGTTACCTCACTAATTTGGGATAAAATCTCATTTTTAGCCTTAAAACATAGCTGATTATTCAAATTCTACTTAAAAAGGCTAATAGCTGACTCGCTATCGATGGCGGACTAATAAGTCATTTTCTTCTTATTATTAAGGAGTTGGCTCAAATAAATGAGCGACAGGTGGGTGTTTGCAGTCTAAATTTGATCTAAAGCCTTTCTTTTGAGAATGCCTATCTTTTTGAAATGGCTTGGGGTTAGTCCAGTTACTTTTTTGAATTGATTACTTAAATGAGCGATGCTGCTGTAGTCCATCTCCATCGCAATCTGACTTAGAGTGAGTTCATTATAAACTAATAGCTCTTTTACACGTTCAATTTTTTGATTGATGATGTAGTGTTCTATTGTTATTCCTTCTATTTCAGAGAAGAGACCGCTGAGATAGGAATAGTCTTTACCAATCTGTTGTGCTATGTAGTCTGAGTAGTTAGCTTTTGGGGGCTTGTTCTTATTATGATGAACTACATCAATAATGACGTTCTTAATTTTCTCAATGAGTAATGATTTTTTGTCATCCAATAATTCAAATCCCACAAGTTCAAGTGATGATTTTATTTGCTGACGTTGCTCCTCACTAAGCAGATTCTGAAGCTCAACCATACCAAGAGTAGTGGATAACGGTTTTATTCCAAGCTTCTGAAATTCCTGGTTGACCACCAATTTGCAGCGATCACAAACCATATTTTTAATGAATAACTTTTCCATTCTTGATGTCCACCCAGATTAGTAGTTAAGACTTACAGGTGCGATAACAATTAAAGAAGGGAGATTGGTTCGTAAAGACGAGTATTAGAATTTGTAACTCAAATATAGACCCGTTGCCCGGCTTCCATACATTGGTGTTACCGAAAGGGTGTTATTCTTACTAATCTTTTTACTCTTTCCCCATTTATATTGGTGCGTGGCATAAACAATATTGGTTGATAAAATACCAATGCCGGCTCCGGCAATAACATCTGAAAGCCAATGACGATTGTTTAACACTCTGCATGCGGCGACTCCCGTTGCTACTGTATATGCACCTATGGAATACAAAATATTTTTATGACCGTATTCTTTAGCAAGAAAAGTAGCAGCAGCAAATGCCTG
>DATJHZ010000206.1:0-7430 GCA_035493595.1 Cyclobacteriaceae bacterium
ACCAACTACCAGCGAAATGCTGGTCCATAAACCAAGTGTGGGAACGAGTTTAGGATTGTTAGAGGCCATCTATCAGTTCATGAATTCAGCTAACAATCTGTGAAAATGATGTGTGCCTGTCTCGCGATTTACAGAGTATCGACCGTGTTTGTAAAAACGTGAGCGAATACCTTTCTGAACATTTTCAACAACTTCTTCATCTTCCATTTCTACCTGATGAAGATTAGCCCCCGCGCCTTGACGAAGTTTGCTCTCATCCCATACATATGATAGGAATGAAATTTTTGTTTTAGCAATATCAATCGGGCGAACGATGTTAATGGAGAGCCCCCATGGATAAAAATTAAACATCATATTTGGGAAGACCCAGAAATAATAGCTCGCTACATTCTTTCCATAATCAGGAGACGAGGGAGGCAGATCAAAGGCCATGTCCTCATCCTTAGCGAGGCCAAGCTGAAGGTTTGAGTATCGGTAGAGTTCAGTTGTATAATTACCATAATCAATTACCGAGTTAAGTCCGGCGTGCACAAAGGGAATATGAAAACCTTCCAGGTAATTTTCGCAATACAAGGCCCAGTTTGCTTTCACGATATAATCATTTGATAACTCAGGGTGAAAATGAAAATCATGAAACGGCATCCAACTCACACGATCAATCATCTCTTTAAAAATCTCCAGTGGCTTATGATTAGGATTTAATGATGTGAACAACCATTTACCCCATTGAAAGAGTTGAAGTTGCGTGAGGTTGTCATCAGCTGTTGGAAAATCTTTAACTTCTTTAAACTCTGGCATAGATTGAAATTTGCCATCCAGTTGAAATCTGCGTCCATGATATTTACAACGGATATCATTGATCTTGCAAGGTCGTTCAACAATAAGATTACCGCGATGTGTACATACATTTGAGAGACAATGGAGATCACCTTGCTTATCGCGAGAGAGAAGCAAAGGTTCATTCAAATAGTTCTCTAACAAGTTAACAGGAGTAACCCAGCCTGGTTCTTTCACCTGATCAGTATCACCTACAAACTGCCATGACTGGGCAAATATTTTTTCCTTGGCGCGTTCAAAGTTTTCTGGATTGAGATAGAAGTCTGTTGCAATTGTCTGAGCCCTTGTGATGTCGGGATTGATGTTAAATGCAGGCATAGGTTATAAAGTCTATTGGCAAAATACTAAATCCTTGTCGCTTATATGACCTTTTTCTTTCTTATATTAATCAACCTTTGTAGGGTAAGATTGACCATTTCAATCAGGAACAAGACTCCCTAAAAGCGTATATATGAAAACTTCGATTTTTGTTTATTGGATAGCCAGAATTATTGCTGCCCTCATTATGCTTCAGACCTTATATTTTAAATTCACAGGTGCTGACGAATCAATTTACATCTTTACACAGGTTGGAATGGAACCTTGGGGAAGAATAGGTGTTGGCATTCTTGAACTTGTTGCCTCAGTTTTAATCCTTATTAACATTACTGCCTGGATGGGCGGAGTACTTGCATTGGGTTTGATGGGAGGCGCGATTATGATGCACCTCACTATATTGGGTATTATCGTAAAAGATGACGGCGGACGATTGTTTATTTATGCCGTAATCGTCGCTGTATGCAGCATTATTGTTCTGCTGTTCAACAAGGAAAAAATACAAATGCTTCTCAAAAGGTTTGTTAAACCTAGTTAGTGCTTAGCAGGCCAGCGAGTTCTTCTTTGAGTGATGTGTTTTGCAGCAAGCCCTTTAGTCCTTCAGATAGAAAATTAGGAATCTTCTCTGAGTTCTTTACTTTGTTTTTGACCTCACTGATCATTTCAAGAGCAGTAGATTTTCCTTCGAAATTTGGTTCGGCCTTTACCTTTTCTTCAAAGGCTTCCCATTCTCCTATGCCCTTAAGTTGTTCTTTTTTAACAGCGATAGCCTGTTGCTGAGATTTAGACTTGCTATCTATGTAACTGTTGTAAGCATCAATAATTTCATCGAGCTCTTGCTTTCCCAGTGTTCCATCTTCAATTTTAGCAGTTACTTCAGGGCTGTCAGAAAGAAATCTTAGCATTGTTTTCTTGAACGTGAGGTTAGGCACTTCAACACCATGACCATCCTTTTTTAAGAGATAAAGTCCATCAAATGAAGTTTGATTTTCAAGTTGAAAACCATAAAGACTCAAGTATCCAGGTTTAATTAATTTCATAAAGGTATATCCCTTATCACCTTTTACAGGATGATAAGTTTCGCCCTTTACTGAGTAAGCTTTTGTCTGAAATAATGATACTGTTGTTTTCTTCTTATTGGCACCTGTTACAGTTACTTTTTTGTCAGGACCAAACATGATGGTTTTAACTTTTCCCCTTAGCGTATCTCCCTTAATGGTCACAACATAATCCTGGCTAAAGGCGGAGTAGGTGAGAAGCAGCAAACAAGCAAGAACAGAAGAAAAGCTTTTCATGATTTTTGAATTGATAACATAGGTGCTCTAAAGCACAATTTGAATAGTAATTTAGTGTAAGAAACATTATTTCTTTTTCTTTACAAAGAAAATTTAATTACGATGGTAAATTATAACCCTAAAGTCTGGATTAGCATAATTTTTCATACCTATAGCAGACAGGTAATGCGAACCCTGTTGCCTGCGTTGGTCTTTATGGGCCTGTTCTCCTTTGTTTTTTGTTATCTCGTTCTGGATGTTTTTCGCCTGCATGAAAACGACTATTTCCACAGTACCATTAGCATGCATTCTTTACTTGGAATTGTATTAGGGTTGTTTCTGGTATTTCGTACCAACTCAGCTTATGAACGCTGGTGGGAGGGACGTAAGGTGTGGGGTGGACTGGTTAACAGTACGCGCAATTTTGCTTTAAAACTTAATGCCTATCTGGAACAAAGCGATGCCGAACAACGCACATGGTTCTCGTTGATGATTTCAAATTTTGTATTTGCTACAAAGGAACATCTTAGAAAAGGAGTTCAACTCAATCAGCTTGAATTTTCATCAGAACATGAATCGAAGCGAGTTAGTGATTCGAAACATAGGCCTAATATTATTATGGCATTGCTTTATGAACGAGTTAATACCTTATACAAGCAGCAGAAACTCACAGGAGATCATATAATTAACATTGACAAAGAGTTGAAAGACTTTGTTGATTTATTAGGAGCAAGTGAACGTATCCGTAATACCCCAATCCCATATTCATATACGATGTATATCAAGAAGTTTATTTTCATCTATATCATAACGCTTCCATTCGGGTTTGTTACAACGTCAGGATACATGACAATACCCATTGTGATACTGATCTCATTTGTATTGTTAAGTGTAGAGCTAATTGCCGAAGAAATAGAAGACCCCTTTGGAGGAGATATCAATGATTTGCCAACAGACGAATTGTCTCGTAAAATAAAAGAAAATGTGAAAGAGATTCTTCTTTCACATCAGTAGCATTCTAAAAAAGTTAGATCAAAAAAAAAGCCGTCTCGATTGAGACGGCTTTTTTATTATTGCGTAATCTGATTACTCAGCTACTACTTTAATAACAATCTCGTGCTTCACTTCTTTGTGAAGATCAAGCGTTGCTTTATAAGTACCAAGCTCTTTCGGGCTTTCTTTCAAGATAACTTTCTTACGATCGATATCGAAACCTTTGCCTTTAAGTACGTCAGCAATCTGAAGGGCTGTAACAGCACCAAAGATTTTTCCGCTTTCACCTGCTTTTGTTCCAATCTCAACTGTAAGTTCGCCAATCTTAGCAGCTAATGCTTCAGCATCTTGCTTCAATTTTGCAGCCTTGTGAGCTACCTGACGAATCAATTCGTTAGTTAATCTCTTATTAGAATCGTTAGCTATAATAGCAAAACCATTTGGGATAAGATAATTTCTGCCATAACCGGCCTTTACCTTAATCGTATCGTTTTTATAGCCAAGTCCTTGTACGTCTTGTTTTAATATTACTTCCATGTTCGTTTCTTTAAAGGTTACCGATTATTTCAACGAGTCACCAACGTAAGGAAGAACAGCGATGTGACGAGCACGCTTCACAGCTTGAGCCACTTTCTTCTGGAACTTCAAACTTGTTCCTGTAAGTCTTCTAGGAAGGATCTTACCTTGTTCGTTGATAAACTTTAAAAGGAAGTCAGGATCTTTATAGTCGATATACTTGATACCATTCTTCTTGAAGCGGCAGTACTTAGGTTTAATTTCTGCGCGCTTGATAGGTTCGTTCATTAATGTCATTTGGCGCGCTCCTCCTCAGCTTTTTTTACAGGTTTCCTGTTTTCTTTGTTTTTGAATTCGCCTTTGCGTCTACGTTCATTGTAAACAACGGCATGTTTGTCTAGCGCAGTAGTTAAAAAGCGCATAACTGATTCGTCACGTCTGAACTCGGTTTCGAGTGTGTTAATCACGTCTGGTCCTGCCGAAAATTCGAATAGGTTGTAGAAGCCTGTAGACTTTTTGTTGATGGGATAAGCCATCTTCTTTAAGCCCCACTGCTCAACGTTAATTACGTCGGCATTGGCTTTCTTCAACACTTTCACGAACTTTTCAACAGTATCCTTCATCTGATCATCAGACAAAACGGGATTCAAAATGAATACTGTCTCGTAATTTTTCATGTGTGTTTTTAGTTTTGAGCCTGCAAAGGTATAAAAATCGGAAACAATTGAAAATCAGTACGCTAAAATTCCTTGTTTTCACAGGCATTCTTGCCCTGTAATAATGCAAAAAGCCCTCAAAAACGTATTTTGAAGGCTTTTTATGTATCAAAATTGGTAGATTACTTCACTACAAACTGCCCGCTTCCCATCTTGTAATCATCAGTATAAACTTCCAGGGTATAGGTACCTGAAGCATATTCAGATCCTTTCTCGTAGAGGTAGGTCAATTTCTGCTTTGTATTATCGAATAAAACCTCCTGTGAGGCTGTATAAAATTCTTCTTTTCCATTGAACATAAAGGTGCCTGAACCGCGTGCCACATCAAAGATAACCTGACCATTCTCATCGATAATGCGAACCAGGATTTTCTTTCCTTCCACTGGTGCTACGTTATTCTCGGCAATGTTAAATTCAATTTTCAATTTGCCAACCTGCCTGTTTTTAAAAGGCGATTCACGTTCCTTTCCACGATCATTAACAGCCAGTATCTTAATGTTTTCAGCCTTAAGTTGAGAGGCGATAGCCACCTTGGTAGCAAGTTCGTCCTTGGTAACGGAGAGCCTGTTAATAGAATCGCCCAATTGATTTTTTTGAGTTTTAAGCGATTTATTCTCCGTCAACAATTCTTTATTTACAGACTTTAACTTTTCAATCTCTTCATCCTTGTTTTTTAAGAGTTGCTCATAACCCTCCACTTTATCTTTCAGATCTTTAATGACTTTTCCATTAGCGCGCTTAGTGCGCTTAAGTTCTGTTTCTATTTCAGCCTTGGCTTTTTCAAGATCGGCCACATTGCCACCCAGCTTTTGAACTTCTGCAATCTTTTGATCAAGCTCATCCTTGATTTCAGTAAGTCGTTGCATGGTCGATGCCAACTCTTGTTCCGTTGAAGCAATCTTCTCGCCCTGCTCTTTGATCTCTTTTGAATCCAGATACCATTTTACACCCTGTATTAAAATGATAACAAGGAGTAGTCCAATGATGATAGCACTTTTGTTGTTTGCTTTAGGAGCTGGAGATAATGAAGGATTTTGAGTTGTTTCGTTTTCAGCCATAGTAAGGGAATGAGTTGAACAAAAGTAAGTTATATTAGATTGTATTTCAATAATCAGTATTGCAATACAACGTGTTGTTTGTTTAGTGATGGATCAAAAAATACAAGACCACAGCGATATAGGTCTATTGTAGTGTACACCATGCTGTGCTTTTTAATCTCAATCCATGCTCTTTCCATTTCTGGTGAAAAGTAGATGTCATCAAGAATAATGACACTTTGACTATGTGTTCTCTGCACCAGCCACTCGAAATATCTTCTTGTTGGCTCATACCGATGGTTGGCATCAATAAAAGCAACATCGATTTTGCCGGATGATTGCAGGAATGCGGGAAGGGTGTTCTCTATATTTCCGAGAACTAAATTAATGTTTTTTGCCTGAGCAAATTCGAAAGTGAGAGTTGCAATATCTGCTATGGCCGATGAACCTTCAAAGGTTGTAACGTGTGCCTTTTTACCTGATGCAAGATACAAGGTGTTAATCCCCAGCGATGTTCCCAGTTCAATAACATTTCGGGCGTTATAGTAACTGATTATTCTACTGTAAAGTATACTGAATGACTGGGGTGAAAGACTTGTTTTAGCGATGTCACTAATTTTTCGAACGTTGCCTGTTAATGATGAAGATCCATTTCCCAGATCATCAACGATTATAACTCTTTCGTCATGAAGTAATTTTTTTCGAAGTTGTTCGATCGCGCTATGTTCACTTAGATCCTTCTTTGGTTTTACTATCCTGGTAAAGAAATCGTAGAGAAATGGAGAATGTAAAGAGTGTTCATCTACAGCATCAAGCCAATAGTTGATGTATTTTTTAATCCTGAAAAAAGTATGCACGCAGAGAGTGGATTTGTTTAGCGCAACGCCAGACTTAGTTTAGCCTGATAGGGGCAATCATGGTAAACTCCGGAATGATGACTTCCATTTTAAGTCCATCCACTACGCGTTCCATTTGATAGGTGCCCATCATCTTGCCTAAGCCAGATTTAAGATTGCATCCAGAAACGTATTGATGTGTTTGACCAGGTTCTAATACAGGTTGTTGACCCACAACACCTTCGCCTTCAACTTCTCTTGATGTGAAGCCGGCATCAAATATATGCCAATGACGACGCATGAGTTGGATTGTATTTTCACTCTGGTTTTCAATGGTGATCCGGTACGTAAAAACGTAGTGATATTGGCTCGGACTTGAGTAGGCCGGCTGGTATTCTGTCTCTACCGTTACTTTAATACCTTGTGTAATCTCGGTTACCATTGGAATCAAAAATATCAATTTTTTGGAATTTGAAACGGTTTTAATTGATTCATTTATCAATTGATTGAAAATCATGGCTTTTCATTTTAAATTTTTTAGCCAGAATGCCATTTTTTGATCATTTTTAAATAAATCGCCATCTCATTTTAAATAAACTATGCAAGTTAAAATTGCCGATTCCTGGAAGTCCAGACTTAAAACCGAGTTCGATAAACCCTACTTTGGGCAGCTTATTGATTTTGTAAAAAACGAATACCAAACTCAGACAGTTTATCCCCCAGGTAAGGAGATCTTTCGTGCTTTTGATAAATGTAATTTTGATGATGTTAAGGTTGTCATCATTGGGCAAGATCCATATCACGGTCCAGGCCAGGCAAATGGTTTATGTTTCTCTGTTCGCGATGGTGTTCGCATGCCACCATCGTTAGTAAATATCTTTAAAGAAATTCAAAAGGATCTGGGTA
>DATJHZ010000207.1:0-3740 GCA_035493595.1 Cyclobacteriaceae bacterium
TTACATCATTTACATTCTTATTTCGTTGATCGGCATTCGCACCACTATACTTCTTGTGAAGAGAAAAATTCATAAAGAAAAAACAAAAACCATTAATGAGGAAAAAGAGAAACGAAAAGTATTAGAGCTTGAACTTCAACATATCAAGCTTGAGCGCGAGAAAGAAGAGATTAAAAAAGATAAAGACCTTCTGGAGGAAGATGTTATTCATAAAAGCAAGGAGCTGGCAAACTATACCATGCTGCTGGTAAAGAAACGTGAATTACTAACTGAGATTCATGACGAGATCAAAGAGCTTAGAGACCTTGTGAAGAATGATGTGTCGCGTCAAAAAATGCGTGATCTCATCAAGAAGATCAATTTCAATTTAGAAAGCGAAGAGCATCTTCAAATATTCGAAGCCAACTTTGAGCGTGTACACAACGAATTCTTTACACAGCTAAAAACCAATTTCCCTGACCTCACACAAAAGGAACTTCGTCTTTGTGCATTCGTGCGAATGAATCTGGCCAATAAAGAAATAGCTTCAATTCTAAATATATCCGTACGTGGTGTAGAGACTGCCCGCTACAGACTGCGTAAGAGATTAAGCCTTACACACGATGAAGACATGGTGAGTTTTCTGGAGAAACTCTTTGGCTCAGGTGAGTCTGCACCAGAGGCAGAAGAGAAGGTTGCTGAGGCCCCGGAATGAGAGAGTAGATAAAATTCAAAACAAAATAATTGCTAATTCAAAGGCACGCCAGACGCATGCAAATGAACAATCAGCCATTCCGTTTTTTCTTTTCTAAATATAAGCGTTCTCCTTCCTAATAGATCGGGATCTTCAAGCAGGAAAGTTACAATGGCAACAGTGCCTGTCATTTGGATTTTTAAATCTTTCGGTTGAATATCCAGATATGGAGGACTAGTTTTCTTCTGCCTCGCGTTTTCAAATACTTTCGTAAAAATGTTCTCAATTTCCTTTTTGTTGTTCGCACGATATGGAAATTTTGCTGAAGGTGGAAAGAATGCAGTAGCATCATCTGCAAAGCATTGTGTAAATTCTTTCCACTGAAGATTTGAAAATACCTTGACGAAGTTATCAATTGCCGCTACTACTTTTATAGAATCTGCTGTAGTAACGCGCCTGACATTTTGCTGTGCGACAGCATAAACAGAACATGCAACAAGAAAAGTAAATACAAGCAAGGATTTAAAACGAATCATAACTATTTCTTTTAACACTTACAATTCACTAACCAAACATTTCTCAAATGCTACATCTCATAACCATCAACAACAATCATTTTTGTTTTTGCTGTTTGGTTTCTGATCTTTTTTGGTTTGGCATACATTTCTGAATCCCACCATTCCTTTGCTCGCTCTTTGGATGGAAATTCTAAAACCACAATTCTTTGTGGGTACCATTCGCCCTCCAGCATTTCAGTTTGCGCTCCGCGAACAAGATATTTACCACCATAAAATGCGATAGACTCAGCGGCTAATTTCTTATACTCTTCATATCGCTCCTTATCAAGAACTTCAACTTCTACGATAACATAACCTTTCATACTGAATTGATTTAACTTCAACAATTAATCCCAAACATATTTCCAACTACCATCCTTTTGCTTCTTCCACACTGTATGAAATATTCCTTTATACTCGGTTACAAGGCCTTCTTCATTTTTTACTTTCCATGAATATTTACCATAAGTATATCCAAGGGTTCCATCATCAGGAACATCTATAAAATCGGGCGTCCAGTTTACAGTGGCGTTTTTATTCTTTTTCTCATAGTAGATTTTAATATTCTCCTTCCCAATAATCAGCGTATCATTTTCTCTCTTGATTACAGCATCTTCGTCTGCAAAATAGTAGAAGGCTTCTGCTATACCTTTCTCTGTTGTCATCTTTTCAAATGCTTTTTCAGTTTGAAAGATTTCTTTTTTGATTTCGTCTTTATCAGCATGACGACAAGAAGTGATCAGCAGAACACTTATCGATAGAACAATAATTGTTTTCATTAGGCAGTATATTTATATGCAAGAATTTGTGGTGCATTTTATATATTTCAAAATATCCATGTAGCCATAGTAATAAACCCAACAATTAAAGCAACCGCTATAATAATAAATCCTGCGAAACAACCGAACTTGATCGCCTGATCTTCCCAAGTTTCATTATAGTGTTCCTGCTTTGCTTTTTTCCTTTTTTCAAGCGTGGGTTCAACATATTGTACAAACGTGTCACCATCAAGCCATTCTTCTTCATATTCAAGAGGAATAATGTTTTTTTCCTTGTCTCCTACAATTTCGTCAGCATCTCGTGAAGCTTTGAGTATATCAGCAGCAAAAAGTTCAAGCCCTTGCTTGTTTGCTTTAACAAAACTCTCATCCGGTCCACCACCATATTGAAAGATACCAAAGTATGCTTCGTCTTTCGAGTTGCCTGATTCTAATTGGTCAATGATTTTTTGTAATTCGTCTTTATTCAATTTCTAAGTTATCTTGTTTAAATGGTGACTTATATATTTTTGGACGATAGATGCAACTCAATTAGCTCGACAATCGCAGCATAACAACTACTTGTCTTGCTACTGAATCTTCTTACTTGCCTCATTGTTCTTCAAATTACACTCCGGCGACGGTGACGAACTTAGTAAATCAAAAATTACGTATTGATTGGTAGCGATATCCGTGCCTGATACAGACTGCACCTTTTGTCTTGTTTCATTCGGACCAAGGTTTAGCTCTGACGGACCATAATCTCCAAATCCACCTGAGGCTGCACTTTTTGTTGTACCATCTGTCGAAACGTATGACTGAATGTACATGGTATGCATCTCCATTGGTATAGCACCAATATTCTTGATATCATAAGTAACCGTGAAGTTGTTACCTGAGATATTGGAGATAGCCATATTGGAAATGATCAGATCGGGGCAACCTATCAGAAAGTCTGTATCACTGGTACCGGTTACGCCATTTACAGTTACCGTAACCTTGCCTGATGTAGCATCTGCTGGAAGTGTAGCTGTGAGTTGTGTGGCCGTTGCTGCTGACACCGTAGCTGTTGCGCCGTTAAATTTCACAATGTTATCTGTTGTAGTGGTTGAGAAGTTTGATCCCGAAATAACCACATCAGGAAGTGTACTGCCCGACAAATAATATTGTGGCGCAAATAACGTGACCACTGGCGTTGTCAGAAAGGTAAAGTCTGTAGCCGAGGTAGCGGTGACGCCATTGACCGTAACAGTTATTTTACCCGATGTTGCACCCGCTGGCACGTTGGTTGTAATTTCAGTAGTGGTGGCATTCATAACTGCTGCCGTGGTTCCATTAAACTTCACCACATTGTTTGCAGCAGTAGTGCTGAAGCTTTGGCCAGTGATGGTTACGGAAGCACCTTCGGCACCCGATGTTGGTGTGAAAGAAGTAATCGAAAGCTGAGGCTTAGGTTCATCACTCTTTTTGCAGCCAACTAAAAATATAAGTATACAAAGGAGATTGAACAGATTATTGCGTGCGATTTTCATATCGAGTTTTTTATGTGAAGTTAACATTTCCACTCGAATTTTCTACGTCATTTGATGATGTACAACGTTGCTAATCTTCTAAAGACTAACTGTTTCTTCAATCGAACAAATCCACATTTCAGAATTAAGTCTTTTAAATCTCCAACGTGTTGTTTTCAGATGTAACTGATTTCTACAGGTTGAAACTTTGTTGGATTAAGATGGTTTAGTCAATAGTCGT
>DATJHZ010000208.1:0-4651 GCA_035493595.1 Cyclobacteriaceae bacterium
AATCAGCTTGCTGTGTAATGAGTTCTTCGTCTCTTACCTCAGCGGTCTTACGATCGTAGTCAAAGATACCTCCTCAAGGCGCTCATACGAGCCTTCAAGTCTTTCAACTGGTCTGTTGTCATCTTGATTTATTATTATTTAATTCGATTGCAAATATATTGTATTATGAAGAAAACCCTCGTATTAATATTTCTTTTAGGAATTAAGTTTTGTGCCAATGGCCAGATTAAAAATGTTTCTGTTGCGATAAAGGGAAACACAACCCTGATTCGTTCAGTCTCTTTGACGTCAAAATATGCATCTTATACGGGCCCGATGTCTCAATATTATACCTATATATATTATAAGACTGATGAATCATACACTCCAAAGGCAGGGTTCGATTTCAGCTTCAAGGCAGATTATAGTATAACATCAAAATTCTTTTTCTCCTCGGGGCTAATCCTGAACTATTACCGGTTCAATAGAAGCACTGTTCTTTCGTCATACGGAGTGACCCAAACGGTAGGTACAAATGCTGCCAAAGGTGTTCTCATTGGATCTTTCTATAATGGGAGTGTCAGCATCACAAGAGATAATGTTTTGGTCGACTCTAGATCACCAAAAACTGATAAGTCATGTACTTATCTGACAGTACCTATATTGGTCGGGAAATCATTTCACAATGAAAAATTAATAGTGCGAGCAGGCGTGTCTTGCTCATATATTTTAGACGCTTATGGTTATAAACTAAATCTTAGCTCTGATTTCTCTTCCATTGAAGAAAAGAAAACAACACAAACATCAACCTACAATAGCGTATTAGTTAATGCCGTTGCTGAGACAACCTACAAACTATCGAAGAGAATTGGTATTGATTTTTCATTTCAAAAATCATTCACGCCTATTTACACAAAATCAAATAGCGTTGGAAAAACGAGATACAATTCACTCTCGCTTGGCGTGAGTTATTTTCTGAAGTAGTTTGATCTATTCGGGTATATAGGGTGAACTGAATCCTTTGGGGTTTTCCTTGTAGAAGAAGGATCCTTTTTGCACCATCATAAGTTTGTACTTGAAATTAGGCCGTTGTCCTTTTTTTCTGATTAATACCATGGGCAATCCTGCTCCAATAAGACCAACAGAGGCTCTTGAAACTCCTCCATCTAAACTTGTCTTCTTACCCTGCACCCATGAATTATTGATTTGATCAATAAGAAAAAGTGCAATGCCGCCAGCCAGGAAGAGACTGCCCACACGATTAGAAAAAGTTGAATGCCTGAAATATATTTTATCAATCTTATAAAAAGGCACGGTGTCGTATGCAGTTATAATAGCCGTATCATAAAGGTTATTTACATATGATCTCTCAATTTTCCGGCTGCCTTTTAAACGATAAGCAATGTCATCGCCTGGATAAAGTCTTAGAATGACGCTTTCATGCTTCAATAAAACCAATTGTTTTTGAGCCTGAGCAACAACAGATGCTGAAAGGAGCATCATCAGCAACAGTGCTCTATTTATCCAACGCCTAACACTTAATTCAACAACTATCATGATAAACCTGTTAACGAATTAAATGTAGAAAAATTGGAGGAGATTATATATCGTAATTATTTAAGATGAAAATTTTACATGCGCGGGTGCCACGGCGTTTCTTCAGACCCCAATTCGGCTGTCATCTTTCGCGAAAGAACAAACAGATAATCAGAAAGGCGGTTCATATATTCAATGATGATTTCATCTATAACCTCCATCTGATCTAACGCCACAATTAAACGCTCAGCTCTCCGGCAAACGGTGCGGGCTATATGGCAAAACGAAACGGATTGATGACCGCCCGGCAAAACAAAGAACTTCATCGGTGGCAGCTCCTGTTCCATGGCGTCTATTTCCTTTTCAAGAAATTGAACATCAGTTTCACCTAGCAATGGAATCTTTACTTTTTTATTACCAGGCTCGGTAGCAAGCATAGATCCTACCGTGAAAAGCCTGTCTTGTATTTCAACTAAAACCGCCTTACGTTTTTGATTTACATCCTGATCGCGCAACAGACCTACGTATGAATTCAATTCATCAACGGTGCCATAGGTGTCAATTCTCAAATCAGCTTTTGATACTCGCTTTCCCCCGAATAGTGAAGTCTCTCCCCGATCACCTGTCTTTGTGTAAATCTTCATCTCTTTAATTTCAGATCTCAGGTTTCAAGTTACGTTAGCTGCAAATATTAACTATTAACAACCAGCTGACTGCGATTAATATTTTCGTTAACTCTATCCCATTCAATAAGTCCATCGCGGAGACGAATAATGCGATGTGAATAGTGTGCAATATCATCTTCGTGCGTTACCATGATGATGGTGTTTCCCTTATCATGAAGCTCCTGGAAAAGACCCATGATGTCGTATGATGTTTTTGTATCCAGATTACCGGTAGGTTCATCGGCCAGGATGATGGATGGATTATTAACCAGGGCGCGGGCAATAGCCACACGCTGGCGCTGTCCACCAGAAAGTTCATTAGGTTTGTGATGATAGCGGTCGGCAAGATTCACACTCTCCAGAGCAGCCATGGCCATATCGTTTCGCTCTGACTTGCTGTAGCCTGCATAAACAAGTGGCAATGCTACATTCTCCAACGCAGAAGCGCGTGGTAACAGGTTGAATGTTTGAAACACAAATCCGATCTCCTTGTTACGAACCTCAGCGAGTTCATTCTCCGTCATCTCGCTTACCATGTGTCCGTTAAGCATATATGTGCCTGAGGTCGGAGTATCCAGGCAGCCCACAATATTCATTAAAGTCGATTTACCAGAACCAGAAGGGCCCATGAAGGCAACGTACTCGCCTTTATCGATGGAGATGGAGATGGACTGCAGGGCATTAACAATGTTGTTGCCCATTTTATACATCCTGGAAATGTTATGCGTTT
Source organism: Cyclobacteriaceae bacterium (assembly GCA_035493595.1). Taxonomy (GTDB): domain Bacteria; phylum Bacteroidota; class Bacteroidia; order Cytophagales; family Cyclobacteriaceae; genus DATCRE01. The sequence goes on from DATJHZ010000208.1 coordinate 2,911, forward strand.
CAATGATTTTCATCCGAATAAAGTTTTTATCTGTAAAAACAATAAATGATCTATTAGTTTATCTGATAAGCCTGTAATTACAATGAATTGAATACTTTCATTCAGTTATCTTACTCAAGATCTCCATTTTAGTTTCATTTTCCTCAAAATGAGGCTAAAAATAGTTTGTTTAACCCATTGACGACCCGCCGGCAATAAATGTTACACATTTTTGAATTACGGCGTCATCCTTCAATATCCGGGTATGACCCAGCCCTTTTGTCTTGAAAAGCTGTGCCTGAGGATAAATTTCAAGCAAGGCCAACGGGTGCCGGATGGAGACTTCCTTATCATCTTCATCGTGCACCAACAGAAGATCAACGGGCTGAGGAAGGTGTTTCACGAAGTAAAGTGACGTGAATTCATCAAATGATTTACCAAATTCCCTCATCATATAAGCTCTAAAGTAATCACCTGTTTTCGCAGAACCGTTAATGGCTCTGAGATATGTATTAATAATTTCATCGCCTATTGTGGGCGTGGCTATATTGATAAGCTTCTTCACAGGCAACCCATTCATAGCTGAAAACAAAACAGCGCCACCACCAAATGAATGTGCAATAATGGCTTCGGGTTCGCCAGCATGTTTAAAGACTTGCTTAAAAGCTTCTTCAAATTCAAGTATGCTGGTGCGTCTGCCTTCTGAGTTTCCATGCGCCGGTCCGTCAATACCAATTACTCTGTATCCTTTTGCCAGCAGTGGCTTTATAAACCTGCGAAGTTGTGTTGCTCTGCCAGCCCAACCATGCATTAATAATACTACCCGTTCGCCTTTACCCCATGAGTAGCATTGTACTTTCTTACCCTGAACAATAACGGAAAACGGCTCTGAAAATTTTAAAGCTTTTAACTCTTTGGCTGTAGCGTGATAATGCAGTGGTGTAAAAAACAGCCTGGTAAAATACCAATGCGCAACGGATGGCATATATCGTTCAGCTTTGGGATAAAGCCAGCGAACGATCTTTAAGATAAGCGGCGTCTGATCTTTCTTTTTCAAGAAATCAATTTAGCAATTTTAAATTCAAAGTTTTGCGTGGTGAATTCAAAGGTGGTGAGATTATAAACGCGCTCACTAAATGTTACCTGATTATCATAATCAACTAATACTACGGTTGAGCAACGTGTTCCGTATCCATCGGTTTTGATGAACATAGATGATAATGCACGTTCACGTTCTAACCCAATGCCTGTACTCGGAAGTTTATCATCAGCAGCGCGTGTTGAATCCTGTAAGATATCAAGCAAATCATTTGGTTTGATGTGTGACTGATTAAGCACAGGCTCAAGCAACTGCTTGCCTAGTTTTACTTTAGGCCATGGAGTTTCAAGAAGATGATTGCTGAGTCCGTAAAACCCGGAAGAGATTTTCTGAATGCCTTCTTTATAGTTTGATAAATACCAGAGTGAATCGGCATTGCCCACAACAAGATTAAATCCATTGTAATCAGCAGCACGTTTTTCAATTCCTTTCATATAAGTTTCAGGGTCAACAGAATTTTCGAGATAATCAGAAACGAGTTGACCTCGCGACGGCGCATTAGGATTAATATTGGCAGGATCACGATAGTTTGTTACAAAGCTGATTCTACCTTTTTTTGTCATGCCCATCCACGTGCCGTTAGCTTCCAGATCACGGCCTCCCAGGATATCAGGATAATCATTCCAGGAATGTGCAGCTTCTGTTTTACGATTATAAAACTCA
>DATJHZ010000209.1:0-20321 GCA_035493595.1 Cyclobacteriaceae bacterium
GCTAAAAGTGATGCTGCATGATCTGCAGGGTGATCAGTAGCTGGAACTGAAAGATGGATGCTGTTATAGGGATTTTGATACAATGCCTTGCGCTGTTTTTCAGAAACCACATCAAAGAGGGGAGATGTTAGTTCGTCAATATTTTTCGACAAGTCTTCATTATATCGCCAGGCGCGAAGCGGTTTTATGTCTGCCATTTTGATTTACGAGGTGTGATTTACGAAGTACGATTACGACTAAACAGACTGATAACGATTAACTTAATTTAATCCTGTTCGTTTTCCATTGACTCTTTTTTGATTCTTCGGGTTTTGTGCTTGTTGAATTTGGTTTACTGCTGATGAGATGTGTAGCGAACATGGCAGCAATTAATTCTTCTTCGTTTTCACCTTGAGTTTTTAAAACTGCTGGAGTGAAGTAGTTTTCAACGAAACGCGTATCAAAATTGCCAGAGCGGAATGCGTCGTGCTGCATTACGAACTTACAAAAGCCAAGTGTGGTTTCGAGTCCTGTAATTTCGTATTCATTGATAGCCCGAATCATTTTTTCGATAGCGGCTTCACGTGTGTCGGCTTTGCAGATGAGTTTGGCAATCATGGGATCGTAATAAAAAGGAATTTCCATGCCTTGCTCAAAACCATCATCAACACGGATACCATGACCTTGTGGTCGCTTATAAGTTTTTAGTGTACCAATATCAGGAAGGAAATTATTAGCTGGGTCTTCTGCGTAAACGCGAACTTCAACGGCATGTCCATTGATCTTCAGATCTTCCTGGTTGAAGGGAATCTTTTCTCCTTGTGCTACTTTGATTTGTAATTTCACCAGATCAAGTCCTGTAATTTCTTCGGTTACAGGGTGTTCAACCTGAAGACGCGTATTCATTTCCAGGAAATAAAAATTCAGATTGTCATCAAGAATAAATTCAACTGTGCCTGCACCATAGTAACCACAAGCTTTCGCTACATTAATAGCAGCTTCGCCCATAGCATTTCTTTTCTCAGGAGTGAGTATAGATGAAGGAGCTTCTTCAACAACTTTCTGATGTCGTCGTTGTATTGAACATTCTCGTTCGAAGAGATGAACAACTTTTCCATGCTTATCTCCAAAAATCTGAAACTCGATATGTCGCGGCTTGGTAATATATTTTTCAATGAACACAGATCCATCACCAAAGGCAGACTTCGCTTCACTGATAGCGCGATTCATTTGTTCTTCAAACTCTTTTTCATTCTCAACAATGCGCATACCCTTACCGCCACCACCGGCACTTGCTTTAATCAATATCGGATACCCTATTTCAGCTGAGATCTTTTTCGCTTTTGTAATGTCATCCAATGGTTCTGCAGTACCAGGAACAAGCGGAACATTAAACTTTGCAACAGCGGCTTTTGCAGCCAGCTTACTTCCCATCAGTTCAATGGCTTTTGCTGAGGGGCCAATGAAAATCATTCCTGCATCTTCTACAGTCTGAGCGAAGTCTTCATTCTCGGAAAGAAATCCGTAGCCAGGATGGATAGCATCAGCCTTGGTTTGACGAGCGGCGTCAATGATTTTATCTATTCTAAGATAGGATTCAGATGAGGCTGGCGGACCGATACAAATAGCTTCTGTTGCATATCGAACGTGTAGGGCATTTCGGTCTGCTTCGCTAAATACGGCCACCGTTTTGATGCCCAGTTCGTGTGCGCTGCGCATGATGCGGAGAGCGATCTCACCGCGATTGGCTACCAGAATTTTATTGATTTTATTCATAATAATGGCTGAAATGCAATGCTAATCATTATTTCGTGGGTTGCCAACATTCGTTAGGATACTGTTGTAAGAGGTTTTTTACTTATTTTTGCCGCAATTTATAAATCAACAACGTAATGGTAGACTTATTTGAAAAGCTGAAAATGGAGGCTGGTCCGCTAGCCAAATATTCACACTTGCCTGATGATTATTTCTTTTTCCCTAAACTGGAAGGTGAGATCGGGCCAAGGATGAGATTCAATGGAAAGGAAGTGTTGAACTGGAGCTTGAATAACTATCTCGGTTTAGCAAATCACCCTGAAGTGCGCAAAGCTGATGCTGACGCTGCTGCAAAATATGGTATGGCTTCTCCAATGGGTGCCCGTATGATGTCAGGTAACTCGGTTAATCACCTTGAACTTGAGCGCCAACTGGCTGATTTTGTAAAGAAGCAAGACGTTATGCTTCTGAACTTTGGCTACCAGGGAGTAGTATCTATTATTGATGCAATTGTTGATCGCAAAGACGTTATCGTTTATGATGCTGAGTCGCATGCCTGTATTATTGATGGCGTAAGACTTCACATCGGTAAGCGTTTTGTATATGCTCACAACGACATGGAGAGCCTGGAGAAACAACTTCAGCGTGCAACCCGCCTCGCCAATGAAACTGGTGGTGGTATTCTTGTTATCACAGAAGGCGTGTTTGGTATGTCAGGTAAGCAAGGCGATTTGAAAGGCGTTGTTGAACTGAAAAAGAAATATAATTTCAGATTGTTTGTTGATGATGCTCACGGTTTTGGTACCATGGGTAAAACTGGTGCGGGTACTGCTGAAGAGCAAGGTGTACAGGATGAAGTAGATTTATACTTCTCGACCTTTGCCAAATCTATGGCCAGCATAGGCGCATTTGTGGCCGGCGACAAGCACATCTTAAAATTCCTTCGTTATAGTGTGCGTTCTCAGATCTACGCCAAGAGCTTGCCAATGCCATTGGTTTTGGGTGCTTTAAAGCGTTTGGAGCTGCTTAGAACCCGTCCTGAGCTAAAAGATAACCTTTGGAAGATCACAAACGCTGTTCAAAATGGATTGCGTGAGCGTGGATTTTACCTTGGAACTACAACTTCACCAGTAACTCCAGTACTATTTAAAGGAGGAGTGGGCGAGGCTGCCAACATGTCAATGGATCTGCGTGAAAACTTCAATATTTTCTGTTCTGTGGTGATCTATCCTGTTGTGCCTAAGGATGTTATCATGTTCCGGATCATTCCAACAGCATCTCATACATTAGCCGATGTTGAGGAGACACTTACAGCCTTCTCATCGTTGAAAGAGAAGCTTGATAGTGGGTATTACCGCAAGGAAGAATTAGTGTCGATGTCTAAGGCTGTTTAAAAAAAACCGCTTTTCTGGTTGTTTTTAAAGGTTTTTATTTAAATTGGCAGTACGAAACTAATTTCTAATACTAAAACTCAATACAATGCAAAAATTTGAAGAGCTCAAGAATCTCATTGCTTCCCTCGAAGGTGATGCTGACAAGTTTTATAATAAAGGAAACAGCGCTGCCGGAACTCGTGTGAGGAAAGGCATGCAGGATCTTAAAAACCTGGCTCAGGAAATTCGTTCCGAAGTACAGGATATTAAGAATAAAGCTTAATTCAGCATATTTTTTGAGTCTGAAATGAAATATGGAGGATTGCCATCCTTGAATGGCAATCCTTTCATTTTTTAAAGCCTCATTCTCAATACTTTTCCTAAAAGAAGGATCTGATTTCTGTGATTTTGATTAGAAATTGATTTCGATGTAGCTCAAATTTCTGAGACTTACTTTAACACCACAATCGTAATCCCATCGCCACCACGCTCAATGTGTTCATCAGCGAAGGAAGCAACTCCCTTTACCTTTTTAAGTTGCTCTCTGATTACTTTTCTTAGTACGCCTTCCCCTTTACCATGCAGAATTTTTAATTCGCCCTGAGCCAATAAAATGGCTGTATCGAGGAATTGTTCTAACAGAGGAATAACTTCATCGACGCGTTTTCCGCGAACATCAAGTGTTGTGCTGAAGTGGGCTTGTTTTTCGATTACGTTAATACCGGCTGATCTCAGCTTTGTAGTTACTTCTCTTGTTGTGATACCGGTACTTTTTTCAAGCTTGCTCACATTAACGTTGGAGGACATCTCGCCGAATTGAACAACAGCAGTGTTGCCTTTCAACGATAGAACTAAACCTCTGCCATCCTGACCAATGATGCGAACGTAGTCGCCTTCTTTTATTTCTTCTTTCTTCTTCTCCTTCACCAAGGCATCTTTGGCTACTTTGCTGGAGAGGTCTTTAAGATTGTTTCTTACTTTTAATGTCTCTTTCTTCTCGGCCTTGTTTTCACGTATGTGACGGATTGTTTTTTCAATCTCACGATTGGTTTCTTTTAACAACGACTGCGCTTCGACTTTGGCCTTATCTATAATTTCTTTCTTACGACCTTCTAACTCGGATGATAATGTTTGGTATTTGTTAAGCGATTGCTGCAGTATGTTTTCCTGCTGTTCGGCACGTTTCAATTTTACGCTTAACTCCTGGCGTTCTTTTTCCAGATCTCTAACAAGCTTTTCAAATCCTGCCAGATCTTTACCAACAAGTTTTTCTGCTTCCTGTAAAGTTTCTGTTGGCAAGCCTGTTTTGCGGGCAATCTCCAAGGCGAATGAACTTCCTGGTTTACCAATATCAAGCAGGTAAAGTGGTACCAGGTTCTTTTCATCAAAGCGCATGGCCGCATTACGAATACCCTGATGTTGTCCGGCGAAGAGTTTTAAATTATAGTAATGCGTTGTAGCAACACCCCAAACTCTTTTTTTCAAGAGCGATTCTAATATGGCTTGCGCGATAGCACCACCAAAATTAGGATCAGTTCCAGAGCCCAACTCATCCATTAAAATTAATGACTTGCTTGACGCAGACCTGATGAACTGACTCATGTTCTTCAGGTGACTGCTATACGTACTTAGATCATTTTCGATGGATTGCTGATCGCCAATATCTAAAAATATGTCTGTGAAAATACCAACTCTCGATCGATCAGAAACGGGTATTAACAAACCGCATTGAAGCATGTATTGAAGTAAACCTACAGTCTTTAAGCAAACAGATTTTCCACCGGCATTTGGTCCGGAAACCAATAACATTCTGTCGCGATCGTTTAATTCAATCTCAAGTGGTGTTACTTCTCTTTTCCCTTTCAGACTTAAATACAGTAGGGGGTGTTTTGCTCTATACCACGTAAGTTCTGGTTTGCTTTCAAGAATAGGAAGATCAGCCTGGATCTCACGTGAGAGTTTAGCTTTCGCCCTGATAAAATCTATCGTTGCTAAAAAATGAAATGCAACGCGCAACGCTGGTAACTGTAAGCGCAAATCATTGGTAAGCTCTTTCAGAACTTTAATGACTTCTCTTTTCTCAGCATGTTCAAGATCGCGGATCTCATTGTTGGCATCCAGCATTTCAGCGGGTTCCATAAACACAGTTTGACCCGTTGCAGATTCATCAAGAATAAATCCTTTAAGTCTGCGTTTATGCTCTGCCTGAATGGGGATTACCAAACGACCATCGCGCACCGTAGGCAACGCACCTTCGGGGACCCATTTTTCTTCAACAGCGTGTCGATAAATCTGATCAGCAAGTCTTCTTAAGCGACTTTGCTCCTCACGTAATTTCTTTCTGATGCGACCAAGTTCCGGCGTGGCAGAGTCTTTTACTTTCGCAGTATCATCAATCTTACTTAAGATGAGCTGTGGAATTTCCTGCGTTACCGTTACGGGCATGCTTACTTTATGCAGCTCCGGATAAACGTCTTTTGATTTTGATAGAAAGTTGCGTGATGCCAGGATAGTTTGCAAGGCATACGCCAGATTGAGGAACTCCAGTTCTTCCAGATAATTTCCTTCAAGCGAAATTTTATTAAGCCAGTCCGTCGGATCAAAAAAGTAGCGTGAAGGAAAGTCTTCACTTTTCTCCAGGATGAACCTGAACTCCAGGTTTTGTTGTAACAGAGTTCTGATGGCATTAACCTCAGCCCTAAACTGCATTTCATCAACCAGAAGGCTGGCAGCAGGAGAAAGGCAATAGTTTTTAAGCTTAATTCTGATCTGGTCGAACCCTAATTTCTGTTCGATTTCTGGTGGATAAATCATTTCTTATCAACAGGCTGCGCTAATGAAACATTCGTCTGCTGCTCTTTTAAATTCAGAGAGTCTACCAATGCCGTGTAAATTTCTTCAAGTTCTAAAGGTCTGTCAACATAATAATCGAATGACTTCCTGAATACCGAATCTGGAACTCCAGACTGGTTAAAAACCCTATCCTTTATCTTATTAAAAACAATTTTGGAAGAATCGGGCTTGAGTGCAAGCCTGGTAACTTTATGTTCAGCAACATAAATATCCGTCATTACTTTCACCATTTCATCGCGTGATAAAATGCCTGCTTTTTTCTCCTTGTTATGGCAGGATGTTAAGCCCATTGGCAAAGCTGAAACCAGGCCAACGACAATCAAAATACACGGTAAACCTCTCATAGCTAATATCAGCTTAAATCTTTTTTTGGGTGGGCAAAATACTCATAATTGTTCTATTTTGCGGATTGTTTAGTTCCTTAATGAGTCGATGGATAAATGTAATTCTTATTCCGACCGGTTGATGAACACAAAAACGGGGCCATGAATTGAGACTTTCGAAAATGAAAGAGCTTTTAAAAAAACTACGAAAATACGAGATTCAGATACGCAAGGCTATCAACAGCCAGATGCAGGGCGATTTTCATTCCGTTTTTAAAGGTACAGGACTTGAGTTTGATGATGTAAGGCCTTACCAGTATGGAGATGATATTCGTACTATTGACTGGAATGTAAGTGCCAAGGGGCATGGAACATTTGTTAAAACCTTTCGGGAAGAAAAGGAGCAGACTGTATTTTTTGTTTTGGATGTGAGCGCGTCAGAAGATATTGGAAGCGCCGGCCAGACCAAGGCAGATATAGGCAAAGAGATTTGTGGCGTGCTTGCGTTGTCGGCTGTGAAAGAATCAAGTCATGTTGGCATGATCTGTTATTCTGATCAGAAAGAGAAATATATCAAACCTACAAAGGGGTCAGCCCAGGCGTATGAAATTATTTATACGTTGGCAAGTTTAAAGCCCAAATCATTAAAAACAAATCTGAGTAAGGCCATTGCGTTTGCTTTGAACAGCATCAGGCGACGAAGCGTTGTGATTCTGATCTCTGACTTTATTGATGACGGATATCTTCATAACCTGAAAGCCTTAGCCAGAAGACATGACTTAGTTATGATCCATATTAGTGACAAGCGTGAAACGGGTTTGCCTAAACTTGGCATCATTCCCGTAGAGGATAAGGAGACGAAGAAAACATTATGGATAAATACTTCGTTTGGCGATTTCAGGAAAAAGATAAAAGACCGTCATGATTCCCGAAAAGCAGAACTAACTGATTTCAGTAAAAAGCATCAGATTAATTTTATCTCATTAGATACAGAGGAGAATTATGTTCCTAAACTGTTGAGGTTGTTTAAGATCAGAAATAAATCATTGAAAACGACCTAGTGAAGTATGAAGAAGTTTGAGTTTTATAAACATTATATAGTTCTTGTTTTCTTTCTTATTACTTTATCTGCACAAGCCCAGGAAGTAAAAGTTCGTGGAGGTTTTTTTGCTGACAGTGTTAGCATTGGTGAGCCTGTTAAATTTTATCTGACTGCAACCTATCCCAGCAAATTAAATTTATTATTCCCAGATTCAGCTTATCAGTTCAGTCCGTTTGAATTTGCATCCAAAAAATATTTTCCAACGCACACCAAGGAAGGTATAAGCTACGATAGTGTTATCTATGATGTAAGCACATTCGAGGTTGAAAAAATTCAATCGTTGAGCTTGCCGGTATATGTAGTGAGCCAGACTGATAGCGTTGAAGTTGCAAGTTCACCCGATAGCATCAGACTTGTTGAGTTAGTAGGTACCATTCCTGACAGCATACCAGTGGAAAGACTTCCGCTGAAAGTAAACACAACCTACCATGAGGTACCAACAAATATTAATTACATTATTCTGAGTATTGTTGGAGCAGTGGTTCTTGTTGTAGCGCTGATTGTATTTCTGGTTTTTGGAAAGAGAATCCGGAAGCATTATCAGATTAAACGTTTAACAAAATATCATGCGCAGTTTTTGGAAGCTTACAAAACACAGGTTGATCAGATCCGAACTTCTTTTTCAGCACCTGTTTCTGAAACGGCACTTGGTCTTTGGAAAAAGTATATGGAGCAGTTGTTGTCAAGACCTTATACAAAATTAACGACCCGTGAAATGCTTCATCTTGAAAAAGATGAAAAGCTTGCAGGAAATCTTCATACCATTGATAAAGCTATTTATGGCCATGATACCGAAGTGGTCGAATCTTTCGAAAGTTTGCGTGACTACGCTGCTACTAAATTTGTGAAGCGATTAGAAGAGTTAAAACATGGATAACGATTATTCAAGTCCCTGGTACAGTCTGGATTGGTTTGCACCTTCAACATTAACTTCCTTTACGTGGGAGCACACGGTCTATCTATATTTGCTAATTGCCGTTCCCTTGCTCTTTGGGTTGCGCTGGTTACTCCGTTACCTGTTCAGTCAGAAGTTACCGGTGGCGGTAACACAAAAAGATCTACGTACATCAGCTATTAATCTCATCAGATTATTACCAGAGTTTTTGCTCATGTTCGTACTTATGTTTTTGCTGACAGCCATGGCTCGTCCGCAAAAGACAAATGAAAAGGTAGAACAATGGACAGAGGGTATTGATATCATGATTGCCCTTGATATTTCAGAGTCCATGAAGATGGAAGATTTTACACCGAACCGTTTAGAGGCTGCCAAGAAAGTTGCACTTAGCTTTATCAAAGGTCGCAAGCAAGATAGAATTGGATTAGTAGTATTTGCAGGCGATGCTTTTTCATTGACCCCACTAACAACTGACTACGATCTTCTCAATTCATATTTAAAGGACATTACGTGTGAGATGATCGATAAAACCGGTACAGCTATTGGTAGTGCCATGGCTGTTGTAACAAACCGGATGCGCGAATCTGATTCTAAATCTAAAGTTTGCATTTTGATAAGTGATGGTGAGAACAACGCCGGTAACATTGACCCGATCACCGCTACAGAACTTGCGTCAGCTTACGGTATTAAAATCTATACGATCATCATTGGCAAAGAGGGACCAGTGCCGATGGGGCAGGATATCTTCGGCAGACCTATGATGTATGAAAATACCATTGATGAATCAACCATGCGCAAGATTGCAAAAATTGGCGAAGGTGAATTCTTCAGAGCAGAAGACAATAAAGCATTGGCAACCGTGTTTGCAAAGATCGATCAATATGAAAAAGCTGAGATCAAAGAATCACGCTTTAAAGACACAGCCGATTATTATTACATCTACCTTCAGTGGGGCGTTATCTTTTTCTTACTCTGGCTGTTGCTTAAATCTACGTTTATAACAAACGTGCTACAGGACTAGGTTGGTTACTATTAATTGATGAAGTAATCATATGCTGCCTTTGAGATTTCAGCAATCATCCGCTCGTTGGTTTCTTTATCCTCTTTTGTATTACAAACCATTACCATGATAACGATGTGTTTCCCATTGGGTAGCACAATGATTCCCAGATCATTAATAGCAGCAGTTACTCCTTCTTTATTAGTGTCAGAAGTTCCCGTTTTGTGAGCTACGATAGTGTTAGCTGGGAGTAATCCTTTTATTCGGTTTGGTCCGGTGGGAGTCTCTACCATAATCTTAAACAGGAGATCCTTGCTTTCTTTTGTCAAGATGTTTTGATTATGGTACAATGCTGCCAACTGGGTAGCAGCGCTGGGAGTAGTCCAGTTTGTAAACTGAACATTCCATTCCTTATGCATCTCTTCTTCCGTTGCGGCAATGGATACATCTTTTACACCCAGACTATGGATATATTTATTTACGGTGGATGTACCTCCTAAAAGTCTGAACAGAATATCACAACCATTGTTATCACTCATAGAAACTGTATAGCGTAAAATTTCTTCTAACGATATATTGAAATTTCCCTGTGGGTGATCATCGCGTAGTGGGCTGTGCGTGTCTGGATGCAAATCACTTTTTTTAATAAATATCTTTTGATTTAATGATAAAGCACCTTTATCGACCTGATGAAGGATGGCTAATGCCAGGTGAAATTTATAGACACTCTGCATGGGATAATGTCTTGATCCATGCACGGTGAGAGTGTCACTGTCTTCTAAACCTAAAATCGAAACGCCAACATCAGCTTTCTTTGCGAAGAGTATGCTTTCGATCTTTTTTCGAAGAGAATCAGGTTGTGACAGGCAAATTGTTGTAGATAGAAAAAGGGAAAGAAATAGGAAGGTAAGTCGCATCTTTTTACTGAAAAGTAATATTGTGGACGCAATAATCCAATGCTTTTAGGATGAAGATGTGAAGCCGTTCCTGGAAAGTAAATGATTAAAATGATGGAGGAAATAATTTACAGGATTCTACAAACAAGTTTATAGTGTTTGATATATACAATTTTGACTATTATTGTCTCTGTTTAAATCCTTAAGAATATCAAGTAATGAAATTTCTATTTACCCTCTGGATTAGTCTGTTGATAATTACTAATACTGCACATGCCCAGGATCATGGTTTTAAGTTTGGAGAAGTAACATATTCCGAACTTGGAATAAAGTCATATCCTCGTGATACTTCTGCTTCCGCTGTGGTATTGAATGAGTTTGGGGAAGCATATTTTGATTCCGATAATAATTATAATCTATTATTTTATTATCACGTAAAAATAAAAATTCTGAAGAAAGACGGATTATCAGAAGCTGATATTCAAATACCGTTGCGCAAGAGTAGTACTAGCGGAAAAGAAGAGACAATAAGAAAAATTACAGCGTCGGCATTTACTATGGTAAATGGATCGATGCGGGAATTTAAGGTTGAGCCTAAGAATATTTTTTCAGAGAATAAAAATAAATATTGGAACATAAAGAAGTTAGCTATACCCAATGTTCAGGTTGGCAGTGTTATTGAATATGAGTATATACTTGAGTCTCCTTTTATTCAGAATTTTAAATCATGGGAATTCCAATCTGAAATCCCTAAAGTTCAAAGCGAATATTGGCCCAAGATACCTGCCAATTATGTTTATAGTATTTCACTAAAAGGATTTCAGGAATTAAGTAAAAAGGAAGATGAACTTGTTCGTGATTGTTTTAGTGTTACTGGCAATGGAAAGGCCGATTGTATCCTTTATAAATTCGCTATGAAGGACATCCCGGCATTTAAGGAGGAAGATTACATGACTGCAAAATCGAATTTCTTATCTACTATAAATTTTGAATTATCCGAGATAAAATTTTTTGATGGACGTGTAGACAAGATTACCAAAGAATGGAAAGACGCAGAACAGGAATTGGCGCAGGAGGAAAAGTTTGGTATACAGATAAAACGTGGTAAAAATATATTAGATGATCATGTCGATATTATCTCCGGATCAGAAACTGATCCCTTAATGAAGGCACGGAAGATTTACGACTTCATTAAATTCTGGTATTTGTGGGATGGAGTATATTGGATGTATAGTGAATATGGAATAAAGAAAGCTTTCGATAAAAAAGAGGGCAATGCGGGTGATATAAACCTGTCTCTTATTGCTGCATTAAAATATGCCGGGTTCAATGTTGAGCCAATGATTCTTTCAACGCGTGAAAATGGATTAGCAACCGAGCTCTTTCCGGTTCTAACTGACTTTAATTATGTTATTGCGAAATTGAATATTGACGACAAGGTGTATTTACTGGACGCAACAGACGACTATCTTCATTTTGGTATGATCCCAATGCGTTGTCTGAATGGAAAGGGAAGAGTGCTGGGTGAAAAGGGATCGTATTGGTATGAGTTGAAGGCCACTGATAAACTAAAAAGAACAACCATGCTGAACCTCAAATTAGAGAGCGATGGTTATGCTCGTGGCACTATTCAGAAAACTTATTTTGGCTATGAAGCATCCTCTGTCAGGAAGGAATTGGCATCATTTCAGACAGAACAGGAATACATTGATGATCTTAATAGCAAATCTAAAAACATTCATATCCAGAAATTTGAATTGCAGAATGTAGAAGATCTTGAGAAACCCCTGGTAGTAAAGCTCGACGTTGAGATAGAAGTATTTGATGACATGAAGAATAAACTTTTCCTGTTTAATCCTTTTATCCTGAATAAGATCGATGAAAATCCTTTTAAATCTAATGAGCGGTTATACCCTGTTGATTATGGAGCTCCTGTTGATCACATCACTATTCTCAATCTGGAATACCCTGCTGATTTCGTCATTGAGAGTCTTCCTGAAAAAGTTGCTATGTCATTACCTAATACCGGTGGACGCTATATTTTTGACATGCAGAATCTAGGCAATAAACTCACGATGAGTAACTCTATGCAGATCTCAAAACCTGTATTTTCATCAGGAGAATATCATTATTTAAAGGAACTCTATAATCGCATTATTCAGGTGCAAAATGCTGATCTGGTGTTTAAACGTAAATAAATTTTCTATAGAATAAACGAAGAAGGATTGCGCGGCGTTATAGAGGAGTATTGAAAATATCTTCTATCTTTATAGGAGGATAATCAGAAACTTTAGTCTTATGGTTACTCGGATAGCAGTCTTTCTTGTTCTTCTTTGCACAGCTTGCCAGTCGGGTTTAATACCTTGTCCGGAAGTTAAAACTGTACGCTCAAGACGGATTACTATCTATAAATCCTTTCATGAATCTTCAGGTTCTCTTTCAAGCGATGCCCGCATCCACGCCCGATATTCTAAGGGCTCTGATGACAGAATGATTCAAAGCGTTTCTGTTGAAGAGTGGGATTGTCCACGGCCCGGACAGAAGAAATATATGCCTAAGTCTGTTAAAGAAAATATCAGAAAGAATTTAAAGAAAGTCACAAAGGATTCTGGCAATAAAGCAGACTCAGTATCCATCAGGTAATCCAAGTGCCTTTCTATTCATCATTTCTTTTAAATCAAGTTCCTTCTATTTTATTTAATAACTCAATCGTTACCAGCATTGAAGTAGAAATGATTTATCTGCTTCAACTTTCAATTCTCTATTGAAACTACTACATTCAGACAGCCTAAAGTGACAGATGGATGAATAAAGTTTCCCGAAGGGAATTCCTTCTTAAAAGTAGTCTTACCGGTGCAACCTATCCCGCCATGCTGGCATTGGGTATGTTAAAGTCTGCACCTGCTCATGGTTTTAATTTTGAAGGCCACGGCAACGGTAAGCATGTAGTTATTTTAGGTGCTGGCCTGGCAGGCATGACTGCTGCATTCGAACTTAATAAACTAGGCTACAAATGTACGTTGCTCGAAGCTCGTAAGCGTACTGGCGGACGTTGTTGGAGCGTACGCAAGGGAAGTAGTAACCAGGAACTCAATCATCCTAATCAAATTGCATCGTTCGATGAGGGCCTCTATTTCAATGCCGGACCATCGCGCATTCCTCATCATCATAAATTATCACTGCACTATTGTAAAGAACTTGATGTTGCTGTTCAGAACTATAATAATGTAAACGAAGGTGCATATTATTTTAGCGAAGGTTCAGGTTCACTCTCTAATAAGAAAGTTCGCATTCGTGAAATTCATAATGATGTACGTGGTTATATGGCAGAACTATTAGCCAAAGCCATTGATCAGAGTAAAGTTGAGTTGGGCATGACCAAAGAAGATGGTCAGAAAGTTATTGAGTACTTACGTGCCGAAGGTGGTTTGGATATTGACAAACTTTATAAGGCATCTGCTCGCAGAGGATATCTTGAACCGCCAGGTGCCGGAGAAAAAGTTGGTACCATTGCTGATGCTCATAAACTAAGCGACATCATTCAATCCGGATTAATGGATCCTGATTTTTATAATGTGGCCGAGTATACGTACGAACTGCAGATGACCATGTTTCAGGCCGTAGGAGGAATGGATAAAATCGCCCAGGCCTTTGAGAAGAAATTAACAGGCCAGATTCAATTAGGCTGTGAGGTTAAAACAATTCACAATACAGAAACAGGTGTTCGAATCAATTATAAAAGTGATCAGCAGGAAAAAGTTATCGAAGGAGATTTGTGCATCTGCACCATTCCACTTCCTGTACTGAGCAACATCGATCATAATTTTTCTTCTGATGTAAGCCGTGCTATAGATTTTATACCCTATATCGCCACTGGTAAAATTGGTTTACAATTCAAGCGAAGATTTTGGGAAGAAGATGAAAATATTTATGGAGGCATTACGCATACCAACAATGAACTGACGCAGATTTTTTATCCATCGAACGATTATCTCGGTAAGAAAGGAATTCTCATTGGCTATTATAATTTTAATGACAAGGCGAGGGCAACAGGTTCTTTGTCGATGACAGATCGCGAGAAGCTTGCGTTGCAGAAAGGAAGCCTTATTCATCCGCAATACCCAACAGAGTTTGAAAAATCATTTTCAGTAAGCTGGCACAATACCCCTTATAATCTTGGTGGTTGGGCAACCTATACCGGCGAGAGTCGTAAGGCTTATTATAAACCTCTTCTGCAACCCGATAAGAATGTGTATTTTGCAGGAGAGCACACTACTTACCTGACAGCCTGGATGGCTGGTGCTTTTGAATCGGCACGTAACGTGGTTACGGATATACATGCCCGTGTAACCGGGCAGCGACTGACATACCCATCGTCTAAAGAATAAACTCCTAACTATAAAAACAATCTATGGAATCACCAACCATGAACCGACGCCATTGGATGAAGACAAGCGCAACATTAGCAGGCGCCGTAAGCCTTCTCCCTTCCATTCAATCATTCGCTACACCCATTCGTGCCGTGCAGATGAAAGCACAAAGCCGCTTTACAGAAGAGTATATAGCGCGTGAGTTTCCTAAACTCAACGCTCGTCTGTTTGCTAATGAAAATCCTTTTGGCCCTTCTGATAAAGCCAAGCAGGCTATTATGAATGCCATCGATAAAAGCTATCAATATCCAATCGGTAATATTCAACAACTGGCAGAACTCATTGCGGCGCACGAAGGAATTACGGTTGAGAATATAGCACTGGCTCCAGGTTCAACTACATTGCTGGGAGCATCTGCAGTTTATTTTGGTTCGTTAGGAGCAATTATTTCCGGTGATCCTTCCTATGAAGATTTGCCTCAACGCGCAGAAAATCTCAACGCAAAATGGATCAAAGTTCCACTGACTTCAGATTACAAACTTGATCTTGATGCGATGGAAAAAATGATCACGCACAAAACATCGCTTGTATACATTTGCAATCCCAACAATCCAACAGGTACAGTATTAGATACAGCAAAACTTAAAAGTTTCTGTGAGCGTGTATCCAAGAAGGTTCCGGTATTTATTGATGAAGCCTATATCGATTACCTCGGCGATCCTAAAGATTTCTCCATGATTGACCTGGTGAAAGCAGGCCATAATGTAATGGTGGCTCGCACTTTTTCAAAGCTCTATGGTTTTGCCGGACTACGTGCAGGTTATGTTGTCGCTCAACCAAAAATGATAAAGACGCTTAATCTTTATACCTGGGCCGAGGCAGGACTGAATGCAACAACAGTAGCAGCAGCCATGGTTGCCTATCGGGATACTGAATTCTTGAAATCCGCTTTCGATAAAACCATGGCGTCAAAGGAATTTTTGTATGACGTGTTGAAGAAAGAAGGTTATGAGTACATTCCATCATCAACAAACTTTGTTATGTTTCCTATACAGGTTGATGCCGAACGTTTTGTCGAAGAGATGATGAAGCGTGGTGTTGGTGTTCGTCCGTGGAAATTCAATAAGAAGGAGTGGTGTCGAGTAAGCATTGGTACCATGGAAGAAATGCAATTCTTTGCAGAAGCTTTTAAACAAGTATCATAAGTAAAAAATAATAAGATGCGTTATATTATTACAGTCGCAGTAACACTGTGTTATAGCATTACACTTTTCGCTCAGGATGTTGTTAACCCCAGGCCGTTAATCATGGAAGAGTATGAGAAGGCTAAAACTTTCGAAATAAAGGATCTTGATAAAGATACCTATGTGAAATTTGAGAACACTTACATTCTCGATCGTTACGAAATGAAGAAACCTTATTTTGTAACAGGAGATGATGGACTAAAAAAGCGAATTGATTTATATAAGCTCATCGGGAAAGTAGGCATGCAGGAGTTGGGGCTCTTTGTGTTTTACACCAATGAAAATGGTAAAATTTACAAAGCTGTAGTACCTAACTTCACTGCTGATGGAAAAGTGTGGGAGAAATATTTTGAAGATATACACGCTATCAATAAAGTTGAAGAGAACTTCATTCTTAAGTTGTCTTATATTCTTTCAAAAGAACTGAGCTTCCAGCAATACAAGTCATTAAATCAAGGCAAAGACTTAAGCAAGGAATCAGCGACGTATGGTAATGATATCTGCTTCCCGGGCAATCAGCTTGTAACACTCAGCAATGGTGTTAAAAAAGAATTGAAGTTAGTTAAGCCTGGGGACGAAGTTGAAGCAATAGATCCGTCATCGAAACAACGAACGCTGATTAAAGTAAAGGAACTTACTACACATGAAGCCAAGAACTATGCACTTGTAAGATTAATACTCATTCACGAAAATTATTCGGTGGATAACGAAATACATCTCAGCACGAAAACTATTGAGGCTACACCTAACCATCCCATGCTAACCGATGCTGGTTCAAAGAATATGAAATTAGTTGTTGAAGGCGATCATATTCTGTGCTTCAATGAAACCACCAAAACTTACGACTCCTATCAGGTCTTTGAAAAGAAGGAATATGCAGGAGCCAGGCAACCCGTTTATAACATCGTAGCCGATGAAGGCGACACATTTATAATGAATGATGTGATGGTGTTACAGAAATGATAATATGGTCCACAGTCAACGGTCGACTGACGACAGTAGACTGCTGTTGACCGTGGACTGTGGACCGTCGACTAATTAGCACGCTACAAAATGATCAACTCTCCAAAAGGCTTCAACACTATCACCCCCATGCTTGCTATCAAGAAAGCTGCTGATGCTATTCAATGGTATAAAGATGTTTTTGGGGCAGTTGAAGTTATGCGTCTTGCTGAACCGAATGGAACGGTAGCACATGCAGAAATTAAATTAGGTGATTCACTTATTATGTTGGCGGAAGAACATCCTGATTATAACCGAAGTCCGGATACGTTGAGAGGCACATCAGTTATCTTCAACTTTTATGTGCCTGATGTTGATGTTGTGTTTGAGCGAGCTGTTAGTAAAGGCGCCAAAGTTATATTCCCGGTAAAGGATCAATTTTATGGTGACAGGTCAGGCAGGGTAGAAGATCCCTTCGGACACATGTGGATTATCTCAACTGCTATTAAAAAAGTTTCTCCTGAAGAAATGCAAAAGCAGTTTGATGAAATGATGCAAGACACATCAGACCAATCAACGACTGATATTTACTCAAAGGCTGATACCTGCGCTAATGCCATTGAAGCAGAGTTGAAACGGATAAATCGATGGAGTGACAAACCTCTACCGGAAGATCGCTATGAAAACATGGGCGCGTTTGGTTCCAACACCATGGCATTTGAACAGTGGATTCAATTCATTCTCATACCCAGGATAAAAGATATCATTGCTACCAAAGGAGAATTTCCATCAGACAGTCAACTAGCCGCGTATGCTGTAAGAGCTTTTGATGGCGATTATGAAACAGACAGATTACATGAGCTTCTTTATGAACTGGATGAACTTGCAAACAATGCCACGTCAATGGAAACAGATGCGCTGGCTGATGAACAACTTCACTATAGTACAGTGGAAACGACAAGCCTGAATGATGCCAGCATTCCTCCGGTGTTATACACTATTAACGATCTCCTTCCACAATTCAATGGAGATGATTTGGAAGGGCAACTGCAAACGTATGATACCTTTCTGAATATTCTGTCACCAGAAGCTCGTGTGGTGATTAGCAAAATGCTTAAGAAAGCAGCTGATGCTACATCTAATCCTGCGAGTAAGGCCCGAATAGAGAAAGCATCCGTCGATGTATCCAAGGGCGGTAATGCTGCTGCACCTTATGATCACAACACAGCGATGAAGAAGTACATGGAGGATCATAAGAAAAACTACCCTCAATAAAAGTGAAAACTCAGTTGGAGATTCTTTAGTCGGTATGTTATTACATACCTAATATTGGATGATCAGTGTTAAGATTTAAAAACCTAACGATGATAATACACCATAAGATGGGGTATTATCATCGGGGTAATTTCAATTAACATTAGTCTGGTTGCCGGAATTTGGTCGATGGAATGGTAAGTTTTGTCTAAAAAGTGTAGACTGATAACGTTTTTTTGGTTTGTGTGTAATTTTTGAGCAATCATTTCTTCTACTTGCACGTTCAAAGCTTTATTGTATAATTCAGGTAAATACAAGTGCAGATGAAGCAAGGTGAGGAAATGGAGCAAATGCTTCGCCCCGATGGAAAGAAGGGCGTGATGATGTGTAAAAGTCAGTATGAAAAATACTGCAATGCTATTTTTGATATTCTGGATAGCGATGAAGATCATACTATAAATCACATTCTTGAAAAAGTAAAACTGCTCATCCCAGATACACTCGAAAGTGAAATTGCATGGCACGTACTTCAGGTTAAACTAGACCTGGAGGCAAGAGGATTAATTAAAGCAGTAGCTCCCATCTATCATAAACGTACATTTCATATAAAACTTACCCGACCAGGGCAACAAAGAATTCGTCATAACCGCCTGCTTAATAAGGTTACTCAATAGAGTTGACTTGAAGTAAATTGCTATCTTGGCGGCCGCTATGAACAATCAAAAGCATTACGCCGCCGCTGTCTCAGCATTTGTTATCTGGGGATTTTTTCCTCTGCTATTGCGCAAACTCGTAGAATATTCTTCGGGTGAAATACTCTATTTTAGAATTCTATTTTCTTCTCTCGTTTTGTTGATTGTAATCTTTGGTTTCAAGCGAAAAGACTTGCAAGCTCAACGAGCATTTTTTAATTCACTAGACTCAAAGAAAAAGTGGGGAACGGTGATCTTAACATTGATTGGAGGTGCCTTACTAACCATTAACTGGCTCACATTTATTTACATTGTCAACAATGTTAATATTAAGACAGCTTCATTTTCATATCTCATTTGCCCTGTTATAACGGCCATCCTGGGTTATCTTTTATTAAAGGAAAAGATGACTGTATTGCAATGGATAGCTGTTGCCTTCTGTGCTATCAGTTGTGTTTTGATGGGCTACAACTCTGCTCTGGAATTAGGTTATAGTTTTCTGACAGCTGTTACCTATGCACTTTACCTGATAACGCAACGACGGAACCAGGGCTTTGACAGAATGATTATGCTAGGATTCCAGGTGTTGTTTTCATTCCTCTTGTTAAATGCAATTTTCCCTTACCTGATTCACAAAGTACCGACAGATCTGAATTTTTATCTGATCATTACTGTGATCGCTATTGTGTTTACTGTATTTCCGTTGTTCCTCAATCTCTTTGCATTGAATAAAATCAACTCAGCAACCATTGGTATTCTGATGTATATAAATCCGCTGATCAATTACAGCATTGCATTTATTGTGTTTGAAGAAGATATCAATGTTATTCAACTGGTAGGATACTCCATTATTTTCGTGGCGCTTATTCTTTTTAATTATCCTAACCTGAAAAAGATGCAAGCATCATTTGGTGCAAGCAATGCCTGAGTTCTTTATTTGAAAAACATATTATCATGGATCAAAGCAAGCGTAAAAATCTTTCTATCGGAACGCCATTAAAACCATCAGCAGTTAAAGTAATGATGTTGGGTTCTGGTGAGCTAGGTAAAGAAGTAGTAATTGAATTTCAACGTTATGGTGTCGAAGTCATTGCTGTTGATCGTTATGACCATGCACCGGCGATGCAGGTTGCTCATCGTTCGTATGCAATCTCCATGCTCGATGGAAAAGCATTACGTTCACTTATTGAGAAAGAAAAACCAGACTTCATCGTTCCAGAAGTTGAAGCCATAGCCACCGATACATTAGTTGAGTTAGAACGCGAAGGCTTCACAGTTATTCCATCAGCCCAGGCAACAAAATTAACTATGAACCGCGAGGGCATCAGAACATTAGCGGCAGAGAAGTTAAAGGTTGAAACATCACCTTATAAATTTGCTGGAACGAAGGAAGAGTTTGTAAAAGCAGTTACTGATATCGGAATGCCATGTGTTGTTAAACCAATCATGAGTTCATCAGGTAAAGGGCAGAGTGTTGTTAAATCAGTTGGTGATATTGATCACTCGTGGCAATATGCGCAAGAGGGAGGTCGGAGCGGTGGAGGCCGAGTAATCATTGAAGGCTTTATTGATTTTGATTATGAGATAACGTTGCTCACCATTCGTCATAAAGATGGCGTTTCGTTTTGTGAACCGATTGGTCA
>DATJHZ010000210.1:0-4183 GCA_035493595.1 Cyclobacteriaceae bacterium
CATAATAAATAAAGTGTTGAGCTTTACCCATATTCTTAATCAACTGGAATTTTGAGTTCACATAGTTTTGCATCGTGTACTCATATCGATCCAAATGATCAGGTGTTATATTCAATAATATTCCGATCGCGGGTTTGAACGTCCTAATTCCATCTAATTGGAAGCTGCTCATCTCAATCACATACCAGTCATGTTGTTCATGAGCAACTTGCCTTGCCAGGCTTTGACCAACGTTACCTGCCAATGCAACATTAAAGCCAGCACTTTTCAATAAATGATAAGTCAACAACGTCGTTGTTGTTTTTCCATTTGTACCTGTTATAGCAATGATCTTTCCATTGATATAACGAGCAGCAAATTCAATCTCATCAATAATTGTAATGCCAGCAGCTTTACTCTTCTTAATGATCTCTGCCTTATCAGGAATACCTGGGCTTTTGATTATTAATGAAGCATTTAATATTTTATCAACAGAATGTGTTCCTTCTTCAAACTCAATATCATTCTGCTGAAGTTCAGTCTTATATTTATCCTTAATAACTCCTTGATCAGAAACAAAAACTTCAAAGCTCTTGTTTTTCGCAAGAAGCGCTGCTCCCGTTCCACTTTCTCCTCCCCCAAGTATGGCAATCCTCTCTTTCATCTTAATTTTAGTGTTGCCAATGTTATAATCGCTAATAATATTCCTACGATCCAAAAACGCGTAACGATCTTGGCTTCATGTATATTCTTCTTTTGAAAATGATGATGTAATGGAGACATCAGGAATATTCTTCTACCTTCACCATATTTCTTTTTTGTGTATTTGAAATATGAAACCTGCATGATCACAGAAAGATTTTCAATCAGGAAGATGCCGCATAAAACTGGAATCAATAATTCTTTACGAACAGCAAGTGCTACTACTGCAATGATACCTCCTAATGTTAAGCTGCCAGTATCACCCATAAATACTTGTGCCGGGTAGGCGTTGTACCATAAGAATCCAAGACACGCTCCGACAAATGCTGTACAGAATATTACAAGCTCAGCAAGATTAGGAATGTACATGATGTTGAGGTAACTACTAAAGTCAATACGACCTGACAGGTAAGCAAGAATGGCAAGCGCCAAACCTATAATACCTGATGTACCGGCAGCGAGGCCATCTATACCGTCCGTTATATTAGCACCATTTGAAACCGCTGTTATGATAAGAATCACAACACCTACATATATAATCCATGTATAGCTCTCAGGTATAAATGGAAATATTTTACTGTAGTCGAGCTCGTTATTTTTCAGGAATGGAACTGTCGTTTTGGTTGACTTAACATCTTTGTATTCAACTTTTGTTTCAAGATCTTGTTGATAGTTACCAACTTCAATACTTGCCAATGATGCCGGACTCACTTCGCGAACAACAACACTATCACTGAAATAAAGTGAGAGCCCAACAATCAAGCCTAAGCCAACCTGACCAACAATCTTAAATCTTCCTGCTAATCCTTCCTTATTTTTTCTGAATACTTTTATATAGTCATCCAAAAATCCGATAACCCCTAACCAGCATGTTGCCACTATTAATAAGATAACATATACATTATCAAGTTTGGCAAACAATATTGTAGGAATGAGAATAGCTGCAATAATAATAAGGCCACCCATAGTTGGTGTTCCCTTCTTCTGTATTTGTCCTTCAAGTCCAAGATCACGAATATCTTCACCAACTTGTTTCTTGCGCAAGAAGTTTATCAGTTGTTTACCAAACGTGATTGTAATCAACAATGAAAGAAACGCAGCCATACCTGCACGGAAGGAAATGTATTGGAATACACCAGCTCCCGCGAGATTAAAATGTTTGTCTAAATAGTTGAATAAATAATACAGCATCTCTTTTTAAATTTTCAATTATCAATGTGTCGATGTGCAAATACGGTTTTCATATCTATAGATCATTTACATTGATTATTTGATTATTTTTTCATTTTTGAACTTGAAATAATTTTACTTAATACTTTTAGTATGCTCTCAATATCAATTAATAATTTTCCAGGCTTCGGATAACTTTTTGCAAACTCACAAAGTTCTAACCAATACTCTGCCTCTTCTGCTTCCTTTGAAGCAATTTTAAGTTTGTGAATAAAGTCAGCTTTACTTTCTGCACTTTGTGCTTCTTTAACATTTGCTCCTATTGAGCATCCTGCTCTTAGCAACTGATCAGAAAACACAAACTTCTTCATATCTCTCAATGATTCTGTAAATTCGATTACATCCAAAGAGAATTGAAAAGTCATTTTTACTATTGCATTGTCCTTGTAATTTCTCATAACTTTCACATCACCACATTGACCATTTGCACATCTATTAATTGACAATCAACCTTATCATTCTCTCAACAACCTCACGATCATCAAAAGGATGTTTAACTCCTTTTATTTCCTGGTAGGTTTCATGGCCTTTGCCAGCTACCAGAATAATATCGTTTTCTTTTGCCATCATGCAAGCCGTTTTAATTGCCTCTTCACGATCGGCCATCACCAATGTTTTTCTTACTTCTGTTGGCATCACTCCTGTTTGCATCTCTTTGATGATATCCATTGGATCTTCATCGCGTGGATTGTCAGACGTGAGAACCACTTTATCACTAAGTCTGCAGGCAATTGAAGCCATGAGTGGCCTCTTTGTTTTATCACGATTACCACCACAACCCACTACAGTAATTACCTGTTCGTTACCAGTGCGAAACTGAGCGATGGTATCTAATACATTTTTTAATGCATCTGGTGTGTGTGCGTAATCAACAATGGCTGTTATCTTGGCACCTGGCAACACTAATTCAAATCTTCCAACAGCACCTTTAAGAGCAGACAGATGAGTTAACACTTCATCAGAATCTTCGCCTAGTAACATGGCTGTTCCATATACAGCTAAGAGATTATATGCATTAAAATCGCCAATGAGTTTAAACCAAACACTCTTATTGGCAATCTCTAACTCTAATCCTTCAATTGAATTCGTAATGATCTTCCCTTTGAAGTCGACCATTTTCTTTAATCCAAAAGATTGCTTTTTGGCTTTCGTATTCTGGAGCATCACCATACCTCGCTTATCATCTGCGTTAACAAGCCCAAAAGCATCATTACTCAACTCGTCAAAAAATTTCTTTTTGGCCTTGATGTAATTCTCGAAAGTCTTGTGATAATCAAGATGATCATGTGTGATATTGGTGAATACCGCGCCAGCAAATTTCAAACCTGCTACACGATCCTGATCAACAGCATGCGAGCTTACTTCGATAAAAGCATGCGTGCAGTTTGCCTCCACCATTTTCTTCAGCAACTCATTAAGCTGAATAGGATCTGGCGTTGTATGTGTAGCAGGTATGACCTGATCTACAATTCTATTTTCTACAGTAGATAAAAGTCCGGAGCGATGACCAAGCGAATTAAAAAGTTTATACAATAAGGTTGCTACAGTTGTCTTACCATTCGTGCCGGTAATACCAGTAAGTTTTATTTTCTCCGAAGGATTGCCGAAAAAATTCGACGCAATAATACCCAGGGCTTGAGCACTATTCTTTACTGTTATGTAGGTTATCTTATCGTCAATTGTTTCTGGCAGTCTTTCGCACACAATGGCTATTGCACCAGAAGTAATTGCTTTACTTACGTAATCATGTCCATCAGACAACGTACCTTTAACAGCAATGAACAAAGAGCCTTTCTGAACTTTGCGGGAGTCAAAGCAAATACCAGTCACATCAATAACCATGTTGCCATAGGTTGATGTTAGCGATACTTTGTACAATATGTCTTTAAGCTCTGCCAAGGTTTTTATTTTAACTGAGTTTTATAAATATTCTTGATCCTTTGCTGATTCTCGTTCCTGGTGATAGAGATTGTTCAGCTACTCTGCCTTTACCAACATAGAATACCTTTAATCCAGATTTCTCTAATAAGAAAATAGCATCCCGGAATGTCATACCTGAAACATCGGGAACTATATTCTGACCAGCGATATTTTTTCTCCAATCAACAGCGTCTCCATTTTTAGAAGCTCGAACCCATTCGTCTTCTGACTTGGAGTGGTTAGCAACTCCAAACTCATTACAAAGCATGGTAAGCTCTTCCTGGTTGCCAGCTTTTATCACTGGAAAAACTCCATGTTCATTAACACGACGTTTGTCCATGGCCTGATGTAA
>DATJHZ010000211.1:0-10991 GCA_035493595.1 Cyclobacteriaceae bacterium
AAAAGCAAAGACGCAAACCATGCGCTCAGCTTCAAGGTTGGCTGTTTTATTTTATGTCCGTCTGGCATTACCATCGACTCCTGCTACGTTTGATCATCGGGCTAAAGCAAATATAACCATCGGATCGAATCTTTCCCTCGCCATGATTTTCCAGCAGTTCTGTAATGAGAAGTAGTTGTACACTGAGTCGAACAACGCTACCATGTTTTCAACAGCGCATTTGTATGTTCTAATATTTTGCTTCACACCAACAAGCTCCTGAGATACTCTTGAGATCAGAATCTGCTGAATTATGAGACATTTTTTCCCAATATGAAATAGAAATCATTTGCAAATATTACTCTTGAACTCAAAAACGCATTTTATTCCTCCGGCATTGTATTAGCTATAGAAGTGAAGTCCACCTAAAGGCTACTATTTATGAAGAGAAAAATTGCAATAACCTTCGCTTTTCTGTTTGGCATCAGCGCAATGGTAAAATCACAATCTATAAGTGGCTTGTATGAAACAAGCCAGGCATCTATCGATCAAAAAATGATGTATGCCTCTGAAGATCTCACCACGATGAATGAATCTTCAAACTCCAGCTACATTACCAAAGATTCTAATAATCCTAGCTATCGACTTGTTGGCAACACTCGCTACCTGATATTAAACCCGTCGGGACAAACACATTTATATCAACTTGAGGCACTGCCTTCAGAGAACCAGCCTGCTACGACGCAGTATTATTTTAGCAGAGGCACAGGCGAAGTGCAGAAACTTACACTTATAAATATAAAGAACGCTTTCGCTGGTGATTTGGATTTCCATGAATCATTAGATGCTGAGTTTAAATCAGATGAAGAACTGGCGAGCTATGAGTCATTACCCCGTCTCGCAGCACTATTGGAAATATTTGAAGAAAATTCGTTACTGGTAACAGGAGATGCCAGATAAAATTGAAGACCTTTAATTTCTCAGCCTGACTAGGCAACCCAGCCAAGCTTAACCCTTCAGCACCCGTGATTTCAGAGTGACCGTTTGTGAGATAGTTTGGCAGAAGATTATGCGTTTTTAAGAACCATGTTGTTATATTTGCCGTTGTAGTAAGCATAGAAAGAATGGCTCTAGAAATTAAAACAACTCCTGTTCTTACCGGGGAATCTGCAAACCGGTTTATCAAGATCATTGAAAAAGATCAGGATAAGAGAGTCTCTACGTCCAAAAAACAAGCCATGAAAAAGCTTGCGCTTCAGGTTCTGAGCAAAGCTAAAATCTAACAATTAGGTTGGAATTAACTATTGAATGTACTCTGAGGAGACTCACATCTTCTCTTGACCTATCTTCCTTTAACTGCGGCCGTACAGACCTTAACGAATTTCTTCAACAAGACGCGCTCAACTATGATCAGCAGTTGCTTGGAAGAACTTATGTATTCACACCAGATTCTAATCCTGAACAAATAGTTTGTTTTTTTACCGTTTCTAATGACGGCCTTAAAGTTGATCATCGTTCAAACAATACGAGGAGGAGAGTCAACAAAAGTATTCCGCACGTTAAACAAATGCGGAATTACCCTGCTGTATTGATCGGAAGATTAGGTGTTAATGAAAACTATCGACGTAAAGGTGTTGGCAGCCAGTTAATGGATTTTATTAAAGCCTGGTTTAGCTCAGATGAAAATAAAACAGGATGCAGGTTTTTACTAGTTGATGCTTACAACGAAAAAGACGTTCTTGATTACTATACCAAAAACGAATTTCAGTTCCTTTTAAGAGAGGAGGACGAAGAGAAGAAAGATGATGAGGATAAACCTAAAACACGGTTTATGTTTTACGATCTCATTCAGATGATGGGTTAATCAACGAGCTTTAACTCATCTAAAAAAAAATTGCTGATGTATTCTTTATAGTATTCTACCGTCAAAATTTTGAATGCATAAATGAAAGCCCTTGCAATCATTTCCATATTTTCGCTTTTATGAATCCGTACGCTATTCTGGGTGTATCCACCAACGCAACTGATCTGGAAATAAAAAGAGCGTATCGTAACCTGGTAAAACGGTATCATCCTGACAGGCAATCATCCGAAGCCTCACATGACCAGATTGCTGCGATCAATCACGCCTATGATATCTTATCCGATCCTGAAAAACGTGCACACTACGACAGAGGTATTAGCGCAATCTTTTTTGAACCCGTAGAAGAAGATCCGGTGGAAGTTTATAAACGTGAATTCAAACGCAAGCGTCAGGAGCGAGACAGACGAGCGTGGGAACAGGAACGCGACCGCAAGAATGCCACTTATCGCGTGATGCGCTTGGCGCACATACCCATTACAATTTTCGGTGTCGGCCTTATGTTGAATGACTGGCTTACCCATGACGGCATTAAATTCTTTCACATCGTGATGTCATTTGGTGCCGGGTATATCTGGTACCAAAAAGAGCGCACTGACTTTGCCTACAAGTTGTCGCAGTATATACTCTTCATTTTTATAATAACGTTGCTGGTCACTTTCAGCTAGTGACACACAGGTCAATGTGCCTGATCTTCATTATTGAAAGTCCTTTTTTCATATACACCAACCCCTCGCATACTGGCAATGGCGCAGACTCATGTCAGTGCAACGCCACCCTTTATTCAACCCGCATAGTCCTACAAGAACAATAGTTTGATTCGAAAGACGTTTGTAAATTGACTTGCCATTTCAGTGTATCGGTACAAACTCAGAAATTGTAAATTCTTATTAACCTAAACGCAACGTATGAACAAAATCAAACTCCGGGCACTCAGCCTTTCCGTGTTAGTATCATCTGCATTCCTGTGTTATTCCCAATCACCCGAACAACCTAATAAAGCGCTCCAGAAATTGGAGACTGATCTGGAAGGCGGTCAATACGAGATCTCCTACTATAACACAGCTTGCTACTTTGCAATAGCAGGCAAACCGTCTCTTGCCTTTCGCTACCTGGCACAGGCAATAGATAATGGTTTCTCCCAACTGGATGTCATGGAGCAGGATACTGACCTGCAGTCACTGCACCAAGACCCGCGCTGGGCGGTCATGCAAAAAAACGTACAGCAAAATCTCACCCGAAAGCAGAAAATGGATAAGTTGTTTTTTAATCAGAAATCGTTCTGGGAATCCGGAGCAATTGAAACACCCTATTCGCAGAATATATCTGACAACGAAAAGATTGCAGGGTTATCAAAATTCTGGTCGGAGGCAAAATATAACTTCGTCAATTTCGATCTCGTTTCGAGGTTGAACTTTGATTCTCTTTATCTCAGCTATTTACCAAAGGTACGGCAGACCAAATCAACACTTGAATACTATCTTGTGTTGGAACAGTTCGCAGCCGTCTTAAGCGATGGTCACACCAACGTGAATATGCCACGCGAACTCGTAGACTCGGTTTATGCCCGGCCGTTGCTACGCACCAGACTAATAGAAGACAAAGTTTTGATTGTTGGTGTTTACGATCCACTGTTAAGTCAGAAAGGAATATCAGTTGGACAGGAGGTCATCATGGTGAATGGACTCCCTGTTAAAGACTATGCTGCCCGCTACGTGATACCATACCAAAGCTCATCCACACCGCAAGACAGAATGGTGCGGGCTTACGACTATGCACTGTTAGGAGGCTCGCTGAACAAACCGATAAAACTTCAATTGCGAAATGCTTCCAACAAAATTAGTGAACACATCATCCAACGTGTAAAACCAGAAGAGCGCTCCAAAAAATTGCGTACCCCAACGTTCCTATTCAGGATGCTGCCCGGAAATATCGCATATGTTGCCTTGAACACTTTTGGCAATGATTCCACCTATATTGAATTCAAAGCCCGATTTGAAGAAATATCAAAAGCGAAAGCCATCATTTTTGATGTGCGGAACAATGGTGGAGGAAACACCAGCCCGGGCTGGAATATTCTCAGCTGTCTGATCGATACCTCTGCATCTGTTCATACCTCCTACACACGAGAGTACAGACCCACATATCGCGCCTGGAACAACAACCAGGATGTTCATGTGTATCAAGATGATTTATTCCCCAACAAGAAATTGCTATACACAAAACCTGTTGTGGTATTAACCAGTGCAAGAACATTCTCTGCAGCAGAAGATTTTGCCGCAGCATTTAAAACCATGAACCGCGGATTGATTATTGGAGAAGCAACAGGTGGAAGTTCAGGTCAACCATTAGGATTCAGAATGCCTGGCAACGGCACCGCGCGCATTTGCACCAAACGCGACATGCTCGGCAATGGCGATGATTTTGTTGGCCGCGGCATTCAACCTGATAAAGTTGTGGCACCAACCATTAATGACATCAGGAAAGGTGTTGATACGGAGTTGCAGGCGGCAATCAGGGAGGTGATGAAGTAACGTAACTCTCCTCTCGCGGCAGATGTTATGTGTAAGCCGGAATTTATCTTACGAGATTTTAAAATGAAGTGGAATGCCTTGTTGTATACGGCTGATATGTTTTATAAAGTTATGATAATAGAAACTAGTGAGATCAATAAAATCAATTTTGAGAATCTGCTATTGATTACTTTGCAGATAGGGCCTGTCCTTCAAAAGCTATCCCTGGCCAACCATGGATCATAAATTGTCTGATATTCTGGTGATCTATACCATCAGGACTTTTTAATACCGATTGATAATGCTCTGCAAATAAACAAAGGGTATCTGCTTTGTCTAGCTTATTTAACTGAGCAAAAGTAAAAACCTTTGCGCTCCCCTGATTTTGATTTGCTTCATTATGTTGCGCACCATTTTTAAAAGCTGTTGGCTGATGGTTATAATACGCGTCTATAAACTCAATCACTTCCTTAAAAGGCAGCGAATTGTTTTTCAACTTTTCCAATAAAATTATCAATTGCTCTTCCATTCAAAATATTTATTCAAAATAATAACTATATCTCCAACCACCCTTCTCGCATAGATGTTGTTTGTAAGTCATATCGTTGTTCATCCATGTTGCCATGGCAAACTTTAACAGAGGTTATATCCGCGACTGGAAGTTACTTCCAGAACTCCCTCATTCGGATGGGCTGTCAGCGTTATAAAATGGCTTGCCTTATACTCCTTCGTTTTTTTAAAACCTAATTTTTCGTAGAAGAACGAAGCCCCCACATTGTCAGTGAATAAGCGCAATACGGTAAAATTATAACTAGCCTCCTCCATAATTTTATTCATTATTAAAGTTGCGTAACCCTCTCGGCGTTGAGCCTCCCGCACATACAGGTGTCGCACCCGACCCACCTTTGGTGTAAGGGTATAAGGATCTATATTCAGGCCGCCGACACCTACCAGTTCTTTTCCTATGAATAATCCCCATAACTTTTCACCAGGCCTATCAAACTTGTTCGCCCCGCTATACCAATCCTCTATTGTTCTTTGTAAAAAATTATAGCCATCACGCTTTGATTCCTCGATTAAGGAATGCAATCCCCCAACATTTCCATCTGTAATTTCAATCAGTTCGCGTTCATTATCTAATGGCATGTTCAAATTTAAGAGAAAGAATTAACATACTGTTATCAACATGTTGTATTATAAAAACAGATTTCAACTTCTTTTACCTGGACCTTAACTATCTCCATAAGATATTTTTAATTACGGAACGATTATTCCAGAAATGTGTTTGGAAATGGAACAAATGTTCCAAAATAACCAAATCACATAAAACAAATGAAAAAACTAAACAACAAAGTAGCCGTAGTTACCGGAGCCTCTAAAGGAATTGGGGCAGAAATAGCAAAACGCCTGGCCGCAGAAGGAGCAGCCGTTCTTGTTAATTACGCAACGTCTAAAGAAGGGGCAGAAAAGGTAGTTGATGCCATCGCAAAAGATGGTGGGAGAGCCATTGCAGTTCAGGGCAGCGTAGCCAACCAGGCCGATGTCGATCGTATTTTTACAGAAGCAAAAAATGCATTTGGCACAGTCGATATCCTGGTGAACAATGCAGGTATTTACCAGTTTGGTGCAATAGAAGACGTGACCGTAGAAGAATTTAACCGTCAGTTCAATACCAATGTATTAGGACTTTTACTGGTAACAAAAGGTGCTGTAAAAAGCTTTGGAGATAAGGGTGGAAGCATTATCAATATTGGTTCACTCGTAACCCGTATTACGCCTCCCGGAAGTTCCATCTATACAGCCACAAAGGGTGCAGTTGATTCAATTACCCAGGTATTATCAAAAGAATTAGGTGCGCGAAACATTCGGGTTAACAGCATTAATCCGGGAATGGTTGAAACTGAAGGAACACATGCAGCAGGTTTTATCGGAAGCGAGTTTCACACCAATGCCGTTAAATCAACGCCCCTTGGACGCACCGGCCAGCCACAAGACATTGCACAGATAGCCGTGTTTTTAGC
Source organism: Cyclobacteriaceae bacterium (assembly GCA_035493595.1). GTDB lineage: Bacteria > Bacteroidota > Bacteroidia > Cytophagales > Cyclobacteriaceae > DATCRE01. Next base: position 6,375 of record DATJHZ010000211.1, read on the forward strand.
TGCTGATGATTCTCGTTGGTTAACAGGCGAGACAATTATTGCAAGTGGTGGTGCACGATAAACTGCATTGATTTGCAGTCCGAATACATCATGAACATGTATTAATGATAACTTTGCCTGGTAACAGGCAAAGTTATTTCTGCTATGGCACGTACAAAAGATTTTGATGAGGACGAAATATTAAACAAAGCCGTAACACTTTTCTGGCATAAGGGTTACAACGGCACTTCCATGCAAGAATTGGTAGATGCGCTGGGCATCAGCCGTTCAAGTCTTTATGATACGTACGTCGACAAGCATACGTTATATGTAAAGGCTTTGGAATATTATCAGAATACAGCATCGGGCAACCTGGCCTCCGTTGTTAACAATGCTCCATCAGCAAGAGATGCAGTAAAGTGCCTGTTAGAACTGACAACAGCTGATCTTCTAAAAGATAAACAACACAAGGGTTGCTTCATGGTAAATGCAGAGGTAGAAGTAGCCCCGCACGATAGCAAGATTAAAAATATCGTTCGGAAAAATGAACAGCAGATTGAAGATCTGTTTCGTCAGGCAATACAGCGAGGCCAGGAGAATGGCGAGATAACAAACAAACAAGATTCAAAAGCATTGGCGCGTTTTTTTATGAATACCGTAAAAGGCATCCGCGTGTCTGCGAAGTCAACTACAGACAAAGCTTTCTTCAGTGATATCATTAGCACTGCCTTGTCGTTACTGTAATAAACATTTTCATCCTTTCCCAACTAACTCTCCCTTCTTTTAAGCGGCAATCAGGCTGTCCACTGCCAAGACCAAAACCTTTGAAAAATCTGAAAAAGATTGTAACATTGCACTGTTACAATTAGTTATATGCCTAAGGAGTACGTTGCCTATGAAGGGCAACAATTTACAATAGAATGGTACTACTCCACAAAGGATGAAAGTCAAGCACACGAATATTATCAATCCCTTGACACGAACGACCGAATAAAGGTGCTTAAGTTGTTCAAGATGATGGGCGATATTGGCAAAATCCGGGATGAAACTAAGTTCAGGAATGAGGGCGATAAGATTTACGCTTTTAAACCACAGCCGCATCGTTTCCTGAGCTTCTTCGTGGAAGGCAAAAAAATTGTTGTCACAAATGCGTTTTGGAAGAAGCAAGACAAGTTACCACCGGGTGAAAAAGACCGCGCTTTAACTTGTATGAAATCTTACAGAGAAAGAGTTAAAGAAGGCACATATTATGAAAAAGACGAAGAAGAACAAGACTAAACTGAGCACGTTCGAAAGAGAAATGCAGAATGCCAAATTCAAAGCAGCTTTCGAGAAGGAGTTCGAGGAATTTGCGCTTCAGGAGCTTTTGACAGCCATGTCGCAAGGAGATGAAAAGTCTGTGCGTGCTTTAGCTAAGGCAGCGGGGTTACATCCGAATGCCATTCAAAATTTACGTTCCGGCAAAACTACTGACATAAAGTTAAGTTCATTTTTAAAAATTGCCTGGGCCCACGGTTTTGTTTTGGAGCTTGTGAAAGGCAAGGTACATATCCCAGTTTCCCCTAAAACTAACAAACCCGAATTAGCTTATTAATTCGTAAATAATATTCTCATTTAAGTCAATTATAAAAATGCCTCGGAAAGTTTTTTCCAAGGCATTTTTGCTTTACAATCACAGAGCGACTACTGAGAATTAACGACCACGGCCACCACCACCATGAAAGCCTCCACCAACAGCGCCACCAATAAAACCGCTTCTGCCAAAACTACCACCCACTGATGGTGCGTGATAAAGATTCGAATTAAAATTACCATTGTAACTTCCACGTACCTGTTGCTGTATGCTACTTTGTTGTCTATAGGAGTACGGTGATGAGAGCGTGGCTGCACGTGTACTCATTGGTGCATAGTGATTGGTAGCAATGCTTGCAAACCCACGACTCACCGGAGTAGTTAAATGAGTTGTGGCAACGTTGGTTCGATAATACGCTCCGAGCTCTCGGTACAGGTGCGGATATTGCATATAGTAGCCACCGTTGTAAAACCAGTAAGAGAATCCATATGAAGGAAATCCGTACAACCCTCCAACACCAAAATAGAAGCCCGGATAATACCATGACATGCCTGGATACCACATCGGATAAGAATACCAATAGGGATATCCAAACCAATATGAGTATGGATAATAGTAACCATTGTTGTAATATGAATTATTTCCATACGCATTCGATGCGCGTCGCAATTCTTTCATAGCATTCGCATCACTCTCCATCTGCTTTTTAAATGCTGCTGCTTCGCGTTGATTTTGCAGTTCAAGCTTATCGTGCAGAGCAGCTAATTCATTGTTAACCGCGGCCGGATTATTTTTATAACGTTCGCCCAATCGAGCAGTCAGATCAACATTGTTTGTGAGCAGCGCTAGAATATCAGGCTTGTTTTGCAATTGACGAAAGGCATCACGTGCCGATGAATTCAAATGAGAAGTTGAATTTTCAAATTCTTTGTTAGCACTCTCGTTAATGTTGTCAAGCTTTGCCAGGTTCTTTTTCTCATGCCTGTATAATCTCCAGGCAGCTTCCTGCAAATCGGGATCTTGATTGGGTAGCAATTTATTTATGTCTTCCTGACTTTGTTTTGCTGGAAGATTAGCCAGTTGATGCATCAAAGCAGGATAACGTGTAATGGTATAAAACCACTCCTGCTTTTTCTGACGAAACCCGCTGATCATTTTCTGGAATGAATCCATCGTTTGATCTTGTGACTTTTGAAGTTGTGATAATACAGCAGGATTTTCACTTGCAATCAAAATAGATTGCCGCTCATTTGCGTTGTAAGGCGCAATGGCTTCCTCCAGTCCTTTGTCTGTTTCGAGCACACCAATTTGCCCATAAACAACGGCGGACATAGCCGCGAGTAGAATTAAAAGAAATGATTTATAAAATTGCCTGCACCTTGCACAGTTTGTTTCCATAACCAGAAAAACATTCTCTACAGTTTTCATACCTATTAAATTTTAGTTGAATTAAAAATGATTAGTAGAATCATGTATCAAATCATGAAGTGTAGTGTCTTAAATTGTTGTTCCTTAAATAGAAAGTGCTTTTGTATACTTTAACGAAAACGGTTAAAAAAAATCTGTCCTATAGTCACAAATTACTCTATCTGTCGACTATTGGCTGAAATGAGACGACCAATTGGAATTACGTCGTGGATATAAAATCCCGATAGTGAAGTGATTAATTTTTTTTTAATAATAATCCCGACAACAGGACTGTCTTGTTTTTAAAATGCCCTTCACAATTATTCAACATTCATTAATCTAAAGAGTTGACTTCTTTTGTTGCTGTGTGTATACAGTACAAAAAGAAACTTAGAAATTACCTCTCGTCTATATACAGAGTTCTGGCAAGCGTAAGAAAATCAAGCTACGCATTAATGGTTTATTAATCAGTTATTAATTGCTGCCATCTAGTTTTAACTATGCTCAAACAGGGCAGAACACCTTAGTTAACTTAACCATTAAACTTAAATGTACATGAAAACAAACATTGATCGCGAGGTCACTGGCGCACCTTTCAAGCGACGGAACATTCTCGGAAAAATTTGCACGTACTTCTTTTTAGGTGCAATGCTTCTCTCTTTATTTAACAGATGTTCACCGGATACTTTCGACAGTGAGGTAACTGGAAGAACAATGCCACGCGCATCTACACCCGGCGATGTAGTAGGCAAAGTAACCGTTGGCTATCAGGGATGGTTTGCCGCCACCGGAGATGGATCTCCTATTAACCAATGGTGGCATTGGACTCAAAACTGGTCGCAGACACCATCGTCCACAAACAATGGTATAAAATCATGGCCCGACATGCGCGAGTACACCAATAGTTACGCAACAGGTTGGGCAAACCTTAACAACGGTCAGCAAGCAAAACTATATTCGGACTGGGATCAGCAAACGGTGAACACTCAATTCTTGTGGATGCAACAAAATGGAATTGACTGTGCAGCATTGCAGCGTTTCAATCCAAATGGTGGTGAAGGCCCAACACGCGATGGCGTAACAGCACGTGTGCGCACAGCAGCAGAAACCTATGGAAGAAAATTCTATATCATGTATGATGTTGGAGGATGGACGAACATGCAATCTGAAATCAAGACAGACTGGACAAATAAAATGTCTGCTTATACATCGTCATCTGCTTATGCAAAACAAAATGGAAAACCCGTTGTATGTATATGGGGTTTTGGCTTTGACGACAACAATCATCCATTCACAACTGCTGCCTGCCTTGATGTTATCAATTGGTTCAAGAGTCAGAATTGTTATGTGATTGGTGGTGTGCCGAGAGGATGGCGTCAAGGTACTGATGGTTCGAGAACAGGTTACATAAGCGTTTACCATGCGTTCAACATGCTCTCACCATGGTTAATTGGTGCAGTAGCCAACACTGGCGAGGCAGATAATGTTTACAATAACTTTATGGTTCCAGATCAGGCCGATTGTAATGCTAACGGCGTCGATTATCAGCCATGCGTTTTGCCTGGCGATCTGCAACTACGTCAGCGCGCACATGGAGATCTGATGTGGCGAATGTTTTACAATGCAGTGCGCGTTGGATGTCAGGGAATTTATATCTC
>DATJHZ010000212.1:0-32170 GCA_035493595.1 Cyclobacteriaceae bacterium
AAATCAAATCAACACCTCAAACCAGAAAGAAAAGTTATCTCCTTAGAAAAGACATCTCTTGATTTCTGGGAAGAATTTCCCATTGAAAAACTTATCAAAATTAAAGGACGTAAGATTCTTATTGTTGATGATAATAGGGAGCTACGAAATTACCTCAACCTCATTTTATCCGGAACCTTTGAAATATTCGAAGCTGAAAATGGTCAGGAAGGATTAAAGACTGCGTTGGAAATTCAACCAGCCGCGATTCTCTCTGACCTTGTTATGCCTGTGATGAATGGAATTGAGTTTTGTAAAGCAATAAAGAATTCAACAGCCACAAGCCATATACCCGTTGTTTTATTGACAAGTGCATCGCAGGAAGAAAGTCAGTTACCAGGATATCAGGCAGGTGCTGATGTCTATTTGAATAAGCCTGTTAAAAAAGAACTGCTCATTCATGTTATTCTCAATCTGTTACAAAATCAGGAGAAGATTCATGAGCGCATGCGCGAAAGCATTCTTGATAAGAACATTATCTATCCTGAAGATTCGTCCATCAACAAACTTGATGAAGAGTTTTTGCGCAAGCTGATTGATTTTATTGAAGTAAATATCTCGAATACAACTATTGATGCCCGAAGTATAAGTGATGAACTGGGTATGAGCAGATCGGTACTGTATTCCAAAATAAAAACACTTACTGGCCAAAGTGTTCATGAATTTATCAAGTCAGTGCGATTGAAGAAGAGTTTAAAATTATTATTGGAAGGGAAACTAACCATCAGCCAGATTGCACTGGAGGTTGGCTTTAACAGTCATTCTTATTTCGACAAGTGCTTCATTAAATATTATGGCGTTGGACCGAAGGAGTATGTAAATAACAAGAAGAAGAAAATTGCATAATGAATCTGTAAATAAAAAAAGCAGGCCACTTTAAGAACGGCCTGCTTTTTATTTTCATTCAAAGAAAATCTATTTGGTAATAGAACTCATTTTGGTTGCGTAATCTTTTATGATGACGTTGGTTGTTGTGTCAATATCATAAACTGAATACCAGCCTTGCGCTTCGTGTGGAGGATCACCAATGAAATCATCACCTGCTTTCCAGATACCTTCCGCTACACGAGGTCTGCCCTCACCTGCCCATGCCCAGAAATTACAACCTGCCACAATACTGCTATCGCGATTTGAGCGATTATAAACTTCTTCAAACATACTTGAATAGTATTTGTTTCTGATAACAGTTGTTGAGGTCGGCTCATGGCTGTTTAAATCTCTGGAGATACCAAACTCTTCAAGCACCATAGGCTTATTCAATTTCTTGGCAATCTCTTCATGTTCTTTCAGATAATTCAATGCGTACGCTAAAGCTGGTGCATATGTTGAATCTGCTTTTTTAGGATTATAAAAATCCCAGTTCTGCACCCAGATATGAATTGTCGAGTAGTCGATGTTCTTGCTTGAGTGATCATTGAACAAATCAGTTCCGGCAAATGGCGATGATGTTTTTCCTTCACTACCGGTTGTAACAAGGTGATTAGGGTCTAATTTCTTAAACAGACCTGCAGTAGCATCTACCCATTTTAAAAAGGCTGGAATGTTATCCATGCCGCGAGGTTCATTGGCAAGTTCCCATGCCATAATGGTTGGATCATTTTTATAATCCAATCCTGAAATACTGTTTTTCCTGTTTACAATAAACTCAATGTGTTTATTGAACATATCAACGGCTTTTTGATTTGTGTAAAACTTACCAGTGAACAATTGATATTTTCCCCAGTCTCCTCCGGGATGTGGCGGCGGATATGGAATAGAATCAGCAGCACCACTCCACACAATGTATTGAGCCATGCCTCCTGACCAGTTCCAGAAATTATTCATACACATGATGGCTTTCATGTCGCGTTTCTTCATTTCATCAAGAAGAAAGTCAAGACCTTCAAGTACATCTTGATTATAAGCTCCCGGACTTGTTTGAATAGCCGGCACCATTCGATACGGTTCGCTATCGGGGCCTTCACTGCCTCCCATAACGCGAAGGTTAGTAACTCCAAGTGCCTTAAGTCTGTCAAGCTCGCGCAAAAGTCTTTCGCGATTACCACCGGGTCCTTTTGAACCAAGGTTTAATCCATACCAGAAATTTGTTCCGAGATAATGGTAAGGCTTTCCATTCAGTTCAAAACCTGTACCTTTTACAGTAACAAATTCGCTGGCAGTCTTTGTTTCTGTCGGCTTACAGGCTTGGGTAGCCAGCAACAGAAAAAAGAAATAGCAATACGTTGAGGATTTCATAAATTGGTGAGTGTTTGATTTGGTTTGGTTTAATGGTTACATAGGTAAACAAAAACGACTAACAGGACAAGCTCATTTATTCCAGAGTTTAGTACAATTTGTTAACATCAAGGTATGCGTTTAATAATTCGGGCTATTAATTTTATCAAGAACCGATTTTCTGAAAAACAATTTTTAATTATCTCCAGCATTCTGGTTGGTTTAACATCGGGATTGACAGCTGTACTTTTGAAATTGTTTGTTCATACCATTAGCAGATTTGTCGTCCGCTATTACACTACGTACGAAAAATATTTCTTATACACTTTCTTTCCGCTGATCGGTATCGGCTTAACCGTATTTATTATTCGTAGATTTTTTAAAAGTACATTTCAACGTGGCAGTGCTGAGATTGTCTATTCAATAACCAAGCAGTCGAGTTTGTTACCACCCACTCAAACATTCTCACAACTTATTACAAGTGCGTTAACGGTAGGCTTTGGAGGATCAGCCGGGTTGGAGTCTCCTATGGTTAGTGCCGGTGCTGGCATTGGCTCAAACTATGCAAGAACATATAACCTTGGATATAAAGAAAGAACACTACTCCTGGCTTGTGGTTCTGCTGCAGGTATTGGCGCTGCTTTTAATTCACCCATAGCAGGTGTTTTATTTGCTGTAGAAGTTTTGCTAACTGATGTAACGGTGTCTGCATTTGTACCGCTCATCATTGCGGCTGCCTCAGGCGCATTGCTCTCTAAAGTAATTTTAAAGGAAGATGTTCTGTTATCATTTAGTCTGCAACAGCCTTTCGATTATCACAATGTTCCTTTGTATATCGTACTTGGTATTTTAGCAGGATTGCTATCACTTTACTATGTACGAACGTTTAGCTTTATTGAATCAAAGTTTCGTCTCATCTCAAAGTCATATTTAAAAGTTATTGTCGGGGGATTACTCCTCTCCTTCTTGCTCATTTTATTTCCACCACTCTATGGTGAGGGATATGAAAGCATTAAAATACTTTCTGGTATTCACCTTCATGAGTTGATTGAAGGGAATCCCTTAGAGAAACTTTTCTCGTCGCCCTGGATGTTACTTTTATTTGTGTCACTCCTCATGCTTGTTAAAGTTTTTGCAACAGCATTCACGCTTGGCAGTGGTGGTAACGGAGGAAACTTTGCACCTGCACTCTGCGTAGGTGCCTATCTTGGTTTTACGTTTTCACGATTCATCAACCTTACAGGATTAGCCACTATACCAGAAAGCAATTTTACATTAGTTGCCATGGCCGGAATTTTAAGTGGAATATTTTACGCGCCGCTCACAGCAATATTTCTGATTGTAGAAATCACGGGAGGTTACGGACTCATGATTCCGTTGATGATTGTAGCTGCTTTGAGCAATGTTGTGGCCAAATATTTTGAGCCTCTATCGATGGAAGGAAAGAAACTTGCTTCCAAGCTGAAATTATCAATTGACACAAAAGATAAATACCTGCTGAGCAGACTTGATTTCTCTGAGATGATTGAGAATGATTTTCAATGTGTGCATTCAACAGGAATGCTTCGGGATTTAGTAACGGCTATTTCTAAATCCAAAAGAAATTTATACCCTGTTGTTAATGAATTAAATGAACTGGTGGGATTGATTCAGTTAGATGATGTTCGAAGTGTAATCTTCAATCAGGAACTCTATGATAAAATCACCATTAAAGAACTCATGACTGTGCCGAAAGTTACAATAGCACTTCACGAAAGTCTGCATGATGCCTTGACGAAATTCGACAGTACAAATCTCTGGAGCTTACCTGTTATAAATGAAAAAAAGTATGTCGGATTCCTTTCGAAATCCAGCATACTTTCTAAGTATAGATCAGAATTAATTAAATCAGTTTGATTTAATTACCATTTCTTATTGGGACGATCTCTATCATTTCTGCGATCAGAACTTCTTGATCCACCTGATCCAGAGCCACCTTTGTAGTCACGACGTCCACCACCAGATGATGAACCACCATCTCTGTTACCAGAATATGGACGGCTTTGTCCTGAGCCACCGTAAGATCTGCTGCTCGGGCTTCCACCTGAACGTCTGTTACCGTGACCACCTTCTCCGCCTGAACGACGCTCTGTTGTAATCTCTACACGAACAGTTCTATTTTTAAACTCTACGTTGTTAAAACCATTCAGTACATCTTGTGATTTACTCTTATCAACTTCAAAGAAAGAGTAAGCACCTTTCAATTCAATCTGGCCGATGAACTTCTTACCAACACCACTGTTGTCATCAATAAGTTCAAGGATACTTGACTTATCAAGACCATCCATTTTACCTACATTGATGAAGAAACGATCTCCATTAGCAAAACTTTCATGACTGGCACTGCTACGTCCGCCATCTTCTGAATTAAGATCAGCAGCGTTCTTGTAGTAATCTAGGAAGCGGTTGAATTCAAGTGATGCAAAACGTTTGATCAACTCTTGCTTGGTAAGATCTTTCAGATCATCATATACAGCAGGCAAGAAAGCTTCGATGTCTTCTTCATTAACTTTCACGTCACGCACTTTGTGCATAAGCGCCAGTAATTGCTTCTGACAAACTTCTGGTCCTGTTGGAATCATCATCCGTGTAAACGGAGCTTTCAACGAACGTTCAATTTGTTTAACCTTGCTTAGTTCTCTACGTGAGATAAAAGCAATAGAAATACCTTTCTTACCCGCGCGGGCTGTACGACCGCTACGGTGAGTATAAAACTCTAATTCGTCAGGTAAATTTAAATGAAGTACGTGTGTAATATCATCAACATCAATACCACGTGCAGCAACATCAGTCGCTACGAGAATCTGTAATGAACGCTGACGGAATTTTACCATCACACGATCACGTTGTTGTTGTGTTAGATCGCCATGTAATGAATCGGCATTGTAGCCATCTTTCATTAACATTTCAGCAATACGTTGTGTGTCGATACGTGTACGGCAGAAAATCAAGCCGAAGATTTCAGGTGTGTAATCCAGAATTCTTTTTACAGCAAGATATTTATCTTTCTCGCTAATGAGAACATACTGATGATCGATGTTAGCATTTCCTTTGTTTTGCTCACCAACGGTAAGTTCAAAAGGATCTGTCATATAGTTCTTCGAGATGCTCTTTACTTCGCGAGGCATTGTGGCTGAAAACAACCATGTGCTTTTCGTTTCAGGAGTGTGCTGAAGAATCTCATCAAGATCTTCTTTAAAGCCCATGTTAAGCATTTCATCGGCTTCATCAAGCACAACAAAACGAATGGTGCTAAGATTGATTGCCTTACGACCGATCAAGTCGATTAAGCGACCAGGAGTTGCCACAATAATTTGGGCACCCTTCTTTATCTTTCTGATTTGATCAACAATGCTTGAGCCGCCATAGACAGCCACAATGTTGAACCTCTTATACTTGTCTGAAAAATTTTCCAGATCGTTAGTGATTTGCAGACCCAACTCACGAGTTGGTGCTAACACTAGCGCTTGTGTGTCTTTAAGCTTTTCATCTACCAAATCTAGTAGTGGAAGGCCAAAGGCGGCGGTTTTTCCGGTTCCGGTCTGGGCAAGACCAACAAAATCACGGTTTCCTTGTAGTAAGACAGGGATTGCTTTTTCCTGTATGGGAGTAGGTACCTCAAATCCGAGTGCGGCTACCGACTCTGCCAACCCCTTAGACAGGCCAAGGGCTTCAAAAGTATTCATCAATAATTATTAATTAAGCCGCAAAGGTACGGAATTAAATGGTAATTAAGGTGGTTGGGTGGTATATCCAGCAAAAACGCCCTGAATACCTGCTTTAAAGGCATAGCAAAGGCATGCATCACAAATAAAAAGAAGTCCGAATGATGCGGACTTCAATAAATGTGGAGAATATCGGAGTCGAACCGATGACCTCTTCCATGCCATGGAAGCGCTCTAGCCAGCTGAGCTAATCCCCCGAAGGAGGTCGCAAATTTATTTAAAATAGTAAGACGGCAAAACTTTGGGAAATAAGATTTACAAGGTACAAGATACGAAATACGTTCAAGGATGATTTTTGTCGTTGGTATAATAGTACAGGGTCGGTGTTTTATTCGAAGAGTGATTTTGTATTTTTAAGTAAATCAAACACCAATCATGAAATTATTTAAAACCACCTTATTAATGATTCTTCTTTCTGCTGCTGTTCATGCACAGACAGGAAAAGTATTAGAACATCAGGTCTTAAAAAGTAAGACGTTGGCAAAAGATGTTCATTATACAATCTATCTCCCACCCGACTATGATCTTGCTACGCGTCGCTACCCGGTTGTGTATCTGCTTCACGGTTATACTGATGATGACAGGGCCTGGGTTCAATTTGGAGAAGTGAACAGATATGCTGACAAGGCAATCAATGATGGTGAGATTCCACCAATGATCATCATTACTCCTGATGCTGGCGTAAGCTGGTACGTTAACAATTTTGATGGTGCTTCCAAGTTTGAAGATTTCTTCACACAAGAGTTTATTCCTTTCATCGATGCAACGTACAAAACAAAACCTAGTCGTGAGTACCGTGGTGTCTCTGGTCTTTCAATGGGTGGCTATGGATCATTGCTATTTTCATTAAAACATCCTGATATGTTTTCTGCATGCGCTGCATTAAGCAGTGGTGTTTTTACAGATGAAGAATTCGTTGCCATGCCCGATAGTAATTATGATAATGTTTTTAAAAACATCTTCGGCAAAACAGGTTTAAAAGGCAAAGAAAGATTAACTGATGCATGGTATCAGAATTCTATTTTATCATTGATGGAAAAGAAGCCTCTTGATGATATTAAGAAAGTACGCTGGTATCTGGATTGTGGTGATGATGATTTTCTTTATAAAGGAAATTCAACCTTGCATATTCAACTTCGCGATCGTGGCATTCCTCACGAATTCAGAATACGCGATGGCGAACACAATTGGACTTATTGGAGAACCGGCATTACCGATGCTTTAAAATTCATAGGAGAAAGTTTCAGAAGATAATTTTTAAGCTATGAGTTTCGAATTAACAAGCTAGAAGCTCGTGTCTCGAAACTCATAGCTTAAATTACACCTTAGATGTTTTTGGATTTGCTTGCTTGACTACGATGATTCTTCCGTCAAGTTCTTTTTCATTTAGTGCATCAATAGCCTTTGATGCCTCTGCATCGTCTGGCATTTCTATGAAACCATAACCTTTGGATCGGCCCGTTTCTTTATCTCTCACAATCTTACAGGATGTTACCTGTCCGTAATTTGCAAATGCTGCTTCAAGATCTTCCTTCTTGGTTTTGAAATTAATTTTTGCCACAAAGATATTCATGATAAAAAAGAATTTGGTAAAACAATAGTGGCCAGTATTTAAAGGCCTTAACAAATATAAAAAATCCAGAATAAAGCTTCAGCATAAAATATCTACGTAAATGCTGATTCAGGATTAGGTACAGTCCCAAATGCAAAGAGGCCATTTCAGATTATGAAACGGCCTCTCTATCAAGAATAAATTCAATTTACGGCTTACTCAAGTGCCTTAACACCCGGCAACACCTTACCTTCAAAATATTCAAGTAAAGCACCACCACCGGTAGATACGTAACTTACTTTTTCATTGTAACCAAACTGATTAACCGCTGCAGCTGAGTCACCTCCTCCTATTAGAGAGAATCCTCCGTTCTGTGTTGCTTTAACAACCGCATCAGCTACAGCTTTTGTACCAGCTGCAAATTTCTCCATTTCAAAAACACCCATTGGGCCGTTCCACAAAATAGTTTTAGAGCTTTCAACAGTCTTACTAAAAACTGCACGTGCTTGTGGACCGATATCAAGACCCATCCAACCATCTTTTATTGAAGTGTTGTTAGCGATATCTGTATTAGCATCAGCCGCAAACTTATCAGCTATAACAGAGTCAATTGGCAAGAGAAGTTCAACTCCTTTGGCTTTTGCTTTTTGGATAAGTTCTTTAGCAAGATCTAATTTATCAGCTTCAACAAGTGAGTTACCAATATTTCCACCCATAGCCTTGAAGAAGGTATAAGCCATACCACCGCCAATGATGAGGTTGTTAACTTTATCAAGCAGGTTTTCTATGATTAAAATCTTATCGGAGATTTTAGCACCTCCCATAATTGCAGTAAAAGGTTTTGCTGCTTTTTCGATAACCTTCTTTGCATTTTCAAGCTCAGCCGCCATTACATAACCAGCACACTTGTCTTTAAAAAACTGAGCCACGATAGTTGTCGAAGCATGGGCACGGTGTGCTGTTCCAAAGGCATCATTAACATAAATATCGCCATGCTTAGAAAGCTTTTCAGAAAAGGCAAGATCACCTTTCTCTTCTTCTTTATAAAAGCGAAGGTTTTCAAGGATAAGAACTTCACCAGGTTTTAAAGCTGCAGAAAGTTTGTACGCTTCTTCACCAATACAGTCACCACCAAATTTCACTGGTCTGCCTAAGAGCTCTTCTGTTTTCTTTACGGTATGCTTTAATGAAAATTTATCTTCAGGGCCATCTTTAGGTCTGCCAAGGTGAGACATTAAAATAGCGCTACCACCATCTTTTAAAATCTTGTTCAATGTTGGAATAGTTGCTCTGATTCGGTTGTCGTCAGTTACTGCAAAACTCTTATCGAGTGGCACATTAAAGTCAACACGAACAAGTGCGCGCTTACCACTGAAATTGAAGTCATTAATAGTTTTCATGAAAGGACTGTAGGTTTTGGTTAATTTTAAACGGGGTCGAATTTAGCAAACAGTTCACTGTCAAGTGTTAAACGTATATAGTTTTTTACGTAAACGATTGTTTACAACGCATTCGGTGATTTTGACAAGCTCATTCTAATCTCCAAAAGAAATTCCTAAACCTTTAGCAGCCTTTACAAGGTTGGAGTCTTTCTTGACAAAATTATATTCCTTAATAGCATTTCGGAGCGTGACATCAACAATGTCATTATTCTTATAGGCTACCATGCGGCCAAACTTCTTTTCAAGAACAAGTTCAAAAGCTCTTACACCAAACAGTGTAGCCAGAACTCTATCGAACGCTACAGGCGTGCCTCCACGTTGTACGTGCCCAAGAACAGTCTCACGAATCTCGGCCTTACATCCGGCATCTTTTAATTGCTTTGAAAGCTGATAAGCAACGCCTCCAAGTCTTACATGTTCTGATCCTTTATCGCCAGCCGTTGATGTGATGGTTCCCTCCTTAGGCCTTGCTCCTTCTGCTATCACAATGTTGGCAAAGCCTCTTCCTTTTTTGTAACGAAGCATTAGGCGCTTTACTAGTTTATTAATGTCATATGGAATTTCAGGTATCAGACAGATTTCTGCACCTCCGGCAATAGCAGTATGAAGAGCAATCCAACCAGCATCGCGACCCATTACTTCCATAATCATAACACGATGATGACTCTCAGCAGTAGTAACAAGTTTATCAAAGCTATCCGTTGCAATCTGCACTGCCGTTTGAAAGCCAAAGGTCATATCCGTTGAGCTTAAATCATTGTCAATTGTTTTTGGAACGCCAATGATAGGAATACCTTTTTCATGCAAGATCTGAGAAATCTTCTGCGATCCGTCACCGCCGATATTAATAACAGCATCGAAATGAAGGGCATTCAACTTCTTTACTAATTCATCAGACCGGTCTACAAATTTGATGTTACCATCTGCATCAATAGTTGGAAACTTAATGGGGTTAGACTTATTAGTTGTCTTTAGAATCGTACCACCTTTAACATGAATACCAGCAGTAAACTTACGCGTTAGTTTAACAATTTCCTGAGGTGTATTAAGAACACCATTGAATGCTTCAATGCTACCATAAACTTCCCAGTTTTTTTCTCGTCTGGCGCGTCTTACAACGCCTCGTATTACGGCATTTAGTCCGGGACAGTCGCCTCCACCTGTTAGTATAAGTATCTTCTTATTTTTTTCCATAATCCACTATTATATAAATCATTATCAATACGCTTATAAAGAAAGTAATAAAGCATACATAGATCATAACGATAATTGAATTTAGCACTAAAGACTCATAGTTTAACATGAAATTAACCTATTAAACAATGGTAGAAGCTTCATTCAATTTCCTTAATAATTAAAAACCTTTATGTTACTTTTGTGCTCAACAAGGAAAAATCATAAAAAACATGACCGTAGACGAAAAGCTCAAATTCAAGGTAAAAGACATGTCCCTGGCTGCATGGGGACGCAAGGAAATCAAATTAGCTGAAGCAGAAATGCCAGGCTTAATGGCCACCCGCGAAGAGTTTGGTAAAATAAAGCCATTGAAAGGCGCTCGCATTGCTGGTTGCTTACACATGACTATTCAAACTGCTGTATTGATTGAAACCCTTGTTGAACTTGGTGCAGAAGTATCATGGTCTTCATGTAATATCTTTTCAACTCAGGATCATGCTGCTGCCGCTATAGCTGCTGCTGGCATTCCGGTTTTTGCCTGGAAAGGTATGAACGAACAAGAATTTGACTGGTGTATTGAACAAACACTTTACGCCTTCAAAGATGGTAAGCCTTTAAATATGATTCTGGATGATGGTGGTGATCTTACCAACATGGTTCTTGATCGTAACCCTGAACTTGTTGCTGGCATCAAAGGTATCTCTGAAGAAACTACTACTGGTGTTCATCGTCTGATTGAACGTATGCACAACGGTAAACTTCCTCTTCCTGCAATTAACATCAACGACTCTGTAACAAAATCAAAATTCGATAATAAATACGGCTGTAAAGAATCTTTAGTAGACGCTATTCGTCGTGCTACTGATGTTATGATGGCTGGTAAGGTAGCTGTTGTTGCTGGTTACGGTGATGTGGGCAAAGGTTCCGCTGCCTCTCTTCGTGGTGCAGGTGCACGCGTTATTGTTACAGAAATTGATCCGATCTGCGCATTACAAGCAGCTATGGATGGTTATGCTGTGAAGAAAATGGATGATGCTGTTAAAGATGCTGATATCATTGTTACTGCTACAGGTAACTTCGGTATAGTTTTAGGCCGTCATTTTGAATCCATGAAAGATAAAGCCATTGTTTGTAACATTGGTCACTTCGATAATGAAATTGATGTTGCCTGGTTAAATAAAAACGCAAGTAAAGATGAAGTAAAACCTCAGGTTGATCTTTATACATTAAAGAATGGTCGTCAGGTTATCTTATTAGCTGAAGGCCGTTTGGTTAACTTAGGTTGCGCAACAGGTCACCCATCTTTTGTAATGTCTAACTCTTTTACAAACCAGACATTAGCTCAACTTGAACTTTGGACAAATACAGATAAGTATGAAAACAAAGTTTACATGTTACCTAAACATCTGGATGAGAAAGTAGCTCGTTTACACCTTAAGAAAATTGGTGTTGAGCTTGAAGAGCTTACTAATGATCAAGCAAAATATATTGGTGTGGAAGTAAAAGGCCCGTTCAAGCCAGATTACTACCGCTATTAAGCCATTATAATCCAAATATCGAAAACCCCGGTAATCCGGGGTTTTTTATTTGCGCTATTCTCTTTTTCATAATCTCTTTACATTTGCAAAAATTCTAATTCTAGCATGAAGTTTAGTCTGGTAAGTTTTTTAGTAGTCTTTATTCTACATGGGAATTCAATTCCACAGTTTCAAGATGGCAACATTGAATTTGTTTGCTTCAGAAAACAGGCAGCTGCCAAGCAATGCCATTATAATTTCAAAGTAGATGGCGCCAAATATCGATATGTTGACATTGGCTGCAGGTTTGTTAAAAAAGAAGAGGTCATCGAAAAAGTAAAAGACGGAAGCCTGGGTCTGGCACGAGATTGGAAGGTTGAATGCGGTGAGGTAAAAGAAAAACCAGCCGATTCGGATAATAAAATATAAAAAACTGATAACCATTTAATAGTCTTTTAAGTTATCATCCTTGTTTACGAAAATCAAAAAACAATTTAATACTATTATGAAAAAAGTAATTTTTCTATCACTTATCGCTTTAGCCATTAGCTCTGTCAGCTTTGCACAAAATTCAAAGTCATTTTACAGATCATCCTATGAAAGCAGAAACAGTGGCTCATGGAGTAGCAATCATAGCATCTTAAGTCTTGGCTATGGTTTCGCCAACCAATTCTACCCTGGTGGCCCTTATGGAAACAGATTTTCTCTTGGACCAGTTTATGTGAAGTATGAGCATGGCTTCTTACGCGATGAAGTTGGTTTGGGTGGAACTATTGCCTTAGCTCATGCCTGGGTAAAGGCTCCTAATGATGTAAAATATAATGTAACGGCTTTTAGTATTGCAGCATTAGGTTACTACCATTTCAACAAACTAATACCTGTTGATGCACTGGACGTTTATGCAGGCTTGGGATTATCTTTCTGGTCACGTTCTGGAGACACTAACGTTTATTATAACTACTCAGACTCAAATGTATATCCAGTAGCGAAAGTAGGTGCACGTTATTATGTAAAACCCAGTTTTGGTTTTTATGGAGAAGTTGGATACGATCAGATGAGTTCACTTAACCTAGGTGTTACTTTTAAGTTCTAAAATAATTCTTAATTGATAAAAAGGCTGCTTCATTAAAATGAGGCAGCCTTTTTTATTGTTATTGTTATAGGGTTCAATAGCAATGATTACAACCTGATCATCAAAACTGGTGTCCAACTGCTGAACCCTATTCCAAAGTAAAATGAGACTACATCTACTTTGCCTCGTCCCTATTATTATATCATCATTTTCAATTAAAGCACAAAACCGTGTTAAATTCATCGGCATTGAAAGCGGTGCCAGCTTTATCCAATGCGACCATGTTAATAAAAGTTATATACGCGGAGACATGTCAACCGCTTATTATGGAGATGGTATGTCTCAAGGTATTAAAAGCGAGATGTATAAAATTCATCTTGGTGCAACGGTAGAAGTAAGAAGCCTCAACGACAAGTTTGGCTTTATAACCGGACTTCGATTTACACAACTTAATACCTCAGTATCAAAAAATACATCACCTGATTATTTCTTTCTTTTATATCAACAAACTGGTACAACAACAGAGTATCTCAGAATAAGAAAAATTCAACAAACAGCCACTTATGCGGGTGTACCAATTGAAGTCCGCTTCTTTCCATTTCCAAGATTAAAGAAGTTTCGAATTTATTTCATGGCAGGCACTGAAATTGGTTATGAACTTTCATCCAGAACATCAGTTTATTTTTATGATCGTACTATGGAGTCATATAAATCTGGCGTGTTAAAAATTATAGGAGATCATGATCATCTATATTCTGTATTCTATGGAGGAGCAGGATTTAGAATTGGTAAAGAAGGAAGGCCTGGCATAAATCTGGGAGTTACTGCTCCCGTTGTCTTCACCAACCAAAACTCAAGCCTGGTAACACCTATAACCGGAGGTGGTATAAACATTCATTTTCAAATACCGCTTGGAACAAACAGAATTTCTCAATAATCATTGTTCAAGCTCAAACTCATAGTATCAATGAAAAACTTTACTACTTCGTTTATTCTCTTGATAACGATTTTCACATCGTGTTCTTCCGATTCAGAGTTAAAAAAATCGGTCTACATTGTAGATGAACAATTTCCTGACTTACCACAATACTCCGAATGGGGATATAATACTTTTGGTGCTTATTATGATCGTCAAGCCTTCAAGTCAAATGATAGAGAAGTTCCTATCAAAGTAATTAATCAAGAAGGCAAAACCTCTTTTGTCTTTACCGGGCAAAAAGGATCTGGATATTCATATGACAATTTCACGCTCACATTAACGATCACTGATTTCAATCCCTTAACATATGTAGATTTATTACAACTCAACAATACAACATTGGATCTTACTGATTCAAAATATGAAATCGTTATTAAGGATATTGAAAACACCTACACTACTCAAATCATCTCTGGCCAATTTCAAATTACAAAAGCGCAAAATTTACTAGTTGATAAAAAGGCTGAAGAAGTAATTCTTTCAGGAAAATTTGATTTCCAGGCCCTTGTTGAAGGACTGCCTGTTACCATTTCTAATGGCAGATTTGATGTTGGCGTTGGTAATGGTAATTTTTATAAATACTAATACGAATCACCTCAGGTATTGAAAAGCGGTGAAGGATCATTATTTTTGCACTTCGCTCATGAAAAAAGTTGCTTTTTATACGCTCGGCTGCAAGCTCAATTATTCTGAGACATCTACTATTTCAAGGATGTTTGAGCAGAAAGGCTATAAAAAAGTAGATTTTACAGACAATCCAGACATTTTTATTATCAATACGTGCTCTGTAACAGAGAATGCAGACAAGAAATGCCATAAAATTGTAAGAGAAGCCCGAGGCATCTCCCCAGAAGCTTATGTAGCCATCATAGGATGCTATGCTCAACTAAAGCCACAAGAAATAGCTGAAATACCTGGCGTCGACGCTGTCCTAGGAGCTTCAGAGAAATTCAGACTTGTTGAGTTATTAGATGGTTTCGTTCGAAAACCAACAGCCGAAGTATTTTCATCCGATATAGAAAAGGCAAATACGTTTAACACCTCCTACTCTATTCACGACAGAACTCGTACCTTTTTGAAGGTACAAGATGGTTGTGATTACTCATGTTCATTCTGTACAATTCCACTAGCCAGAGGAAGTAGCAGAAGTGATAGCATTGAAAACATTATTAAAACTGCCAATGAAATTGCTGCAACTGAAGTACGGGAAGTAGTGCTGACAGGTGTTAATACAGGTGATTTTGGAATTCAGAATGGCATTCGTGTAGAAAGATTTATAGACCTTGTCAAAGCTCTTGATAATATTGAAGGTATTGACAGACTTCGAATCTCATCTATTGAACCTAATCTTCTTTCGGATGAGATCATTGAGTTTGTGGCAGGTTCACAGAGGTTTGTGCCTCACTTTCACATACCACTTCAATCGGGCTCAAATAAGATTCTCAAGTTAATGCGTAGACGGTATCAACGCGAGTTATATACTGAACGTGTTGAGAAGATCAAATCACTTATGCCACATTGCTGTATTGGCGTTGATGTTATTGTTGGTTTCCCTGGTGAAACAAAAGAAGACTTTCTGGAGACTTATCAGTTTCTGAATGAGTTAAATATATCATACCTGCATGTGTTTACATATTCCGAACGTGAAAACACATTAGCTGCCTCACTTAAAGGATCAGTCTCTTCAAAGGAAAGAGCTGAGAGATCAAAAATGCTTCACATACTTTCTGATAAAAAAAGAAGGAAGTTTTATGAAGATAATCTGAATACTGAAGCATCAGTACTATTCGAAAATGATATTGAGAACGGTATGATGCACGGTTTTACCGAGAACTACATTAGAGTTACTGCCAAATATGATCCTATTCTTATTAATGAGATCAAAAAAGTGAAGCTCAACTCAATCAATTCAGCAGGTCTTGTTGAAGTTGAAGAAGTCAATTCAGAAGTTCTCGCTCATTAATTTTTTCTCGCACCATCAAAACTTGTTGTATAGTATTGGTGGTTTTTCATCAAAAAATCATTTTTTATACTTAAAAGTATTGTTTTTACACTTCATTTCAGGCTTTAGTATCAGCCGTAAGAATTAGTCCCAAAATCAAGGAAATAAAAGCCCCTGTTTCACTCCCTAAAAAAAAGTAACTACCTGTATTACAGTGAAATAAACCGTATGTTGAGCTCATTTAGATGAATTAAAACTGAGTATTAACCCGTAATCACATCACTCATAAAATCGGGTAAGAACGCAGAATTTTAATGCATAAATCAGCTCTATCATACTATAAAATCTAAATCTTAAGCGGTCTTCTTACATCACTACGTTTCCAATTAACTGCGTAAAATGCAGGTTATCTGCACATGCTACCTTTGAACTATCAAACAAAGCAAAAGAGACCCAAAAAAAGATAACCCATGAAAAAGTTGTTAATCATCGTCGCAGCAGTACTTATAGTGTTAATAGCATTGTCATCATGCAGCAGTTTTGATGCATGCCCAACATACACTAATAGCTCTTTAAAGCAGTATGGGCCGAAGTACACTTATGCGCATGCTAAGACAAATAAAAAAGCGAAGAAAACTAAGATTTGGTAAGAAGGGGAGCCGGAAGGGGATTCGAGTAGTGCAGACTTAATATGTGGGATAGTCCTCTTCCTTTTTTAATTTAAAAACAACCATAAACTATAGTCCCATGAGAAAATTACTTGTAGTCGCCATCGTTTTATTATCAATGATCATCATCCTTTCATCATGCAGCTATGATCTGTGTCCTACATACTCAAATAGCTCTATAAAATCGTATGGTCCTAAGTACACATACGCACATACTAATGCCAGCAAAAAGGTGAAGAAAAATAAAGTCTGGTAAAATCTACAAATCCCTTTTTGCAAGAAAACTCACGGCATCAGAGTTGAATTAATCCATCAACAATTTCCAATCGTCTATCAGCCATTTTGGCAAGATCCTGATTGTGTGTTACGATAATAAAGGTTTGGTCAAGATCTTTTCGTAGCTGAAAAAAGAGACTGTGTAATTCAAAGGCATTTTTTGAATCCAGGTTTCCACTTGGTTCATCAGCCA
The DNA here is from genome assembly GCA_035493595.1 of Cyclobacteriaceae bacterium. Classification (GTDB taxonomy): domain Bacteria; phylum Bacteroidota; class Bacteroidia; order Cytophagales; family Cyclobacteriaceae; genus DATCRE01. The sequence goes on from DATJHZ010000212.1 coordinate 16,835, forward strand.
ACAGAAGAGCTGGAGCATTTACCAGTGCACGCGCCACGGCAGCACGTTGTTGCTCCCCACCAGAGAGCTCAGAAGGTTTGTGTTCAACCCTGCTTGCCAAACCAAGCATTTCAAGTAGACTATTAGCTCGTTGCCTTACTTTTTTCTCGTCCCCTCCTTGAATCAGTCCAGGTATCATCACATTCTCCAGCGCTGAAAATTCGGGAAGCAGATTATGGAATTGAAAAACAAATCCAATTGATTTATTTCGAAAAGCAGATAGCGATTTTGCGCTTTGCGTAAAGACATCCTGATTTTGAATAAACAATTTGCCTTTGTCAGGATTGTCTAATGTTCCAAGAATATGAAGTAAGGTACTCTTCCCTGCTCCTGATGCACCTACAATGGCTACAATTTCACCTTTCTGGATTTCAAGGTCAATTCCCTTCAGAACATTAAGTTTATTATAGGTTTTTTCAATTCCAGAAGCTTTTAGTAAAGCCATATATCATAGTTTTCTTGAAATAAACCATTAAATAAACTAGTTTCGCTCCAAAACAAAAAATAGATATTTTTTAGTCGATTGAACACAAGGCAGAAGTCGATTTAAAGCAAACCAATTTCCTTATGAACATCCACGAATATCAGGGTAAAGAAATTTTAAAGAAGTATGGTGTGGCTATTCAGCGCGGTATCGTTGCTGACACACCTGATGGTGCAACCGCTGCGGCGAAAGAACTTCAGGCCGAGACTGGCACAAAATGGTTTGTGGTTAAATCACAAATTCATGCTGGTGGTCGTGGCAAAGGCACGGTTAGAGAAACAGGTTCAAGAGGTGTTGTGTTAGCTAAGAGTCTGGCAGAAGTTCCTGAAAAAGTTAAGGCCATTTTAGGGGGTGTTCTAGTAACTCACCAAACCGGACCTGAAGGCAAAAAAGTCAATAAGGTACTTATTGCCGAAGATGTTTACTACCCAGGTGAATCTGAGCCGAAAGAGTATTACATGAGCATTTTGCTCGATCGATCAACAGGCTCACCCGTAATCATGGCCTCTACCGAAGGAGGTATGAACATCGAAGAAGTAGCAGAAAATCATCCTGAAAAAATTATAAAAGAATGGATTGACCCAACTATTGGATTACAGTCTTTCCAAGCACGAAAAATTGCTTTCGCTTTGGGTTGGGAAGGTAATGCCTTTAAAGAAGGCGTTAAATTTATCCATTCACTGTACAATGCCTACTTAGGTCTCGATGCTTCTATGTTCGAGATCAACCCTTTACTTAAAACTTCAGACAATAAGATTCTTGCAGTTGACGCTAAAGTGAATCTTGATGATAATGCTCTTTACAGACACAAAGACCTGGCAGAACTTCGAGACATTACTGAAGAAGATCCATTAGAAGTTGAAGCTGGAGCAGCTGGTTTGAACTATGTGAAGCTTGATGGCAATGTTGGTTGTATGGTTAATGGAGCTGGCTTAGCGATGGCAACTATGGATATCATCAAAATTTCTGGTGGTGAACCCGCTAACTTCCTCGATGTTGGAGGTGGAGCAAATGCCGAAACCGTAGAAGCGGGCTTTAGGATCATTTTGAAAGACCCTAATGTTAAGGCTATCCTGATCAATATTTTTGGTGGTATTGTTCGTTGCGACCGTGTAGCAAATGGTGTTGTGGAAGCTTATAAAAAGATAGGTAACATACGTGTTCCTATTATTGTACGCTTACAAGGCACAAATGCTGAAGAAGGGGCCAAAATCATTGAACAATCAGGTTTAAAGGTATCTTCAGCCATTGTCCTAAAGGATGCGGCTCAGAAAGTGAAGGAAGTTCTTGCCTGATATTCGGATTTCATAAGGATTTCAGGATTTTGTATATTTGAGAAAATAACTCTCATCAAAAAGCCGTTAGATGAATAGACTACTGGTACTTACATTTTCACTTGCTACAATTCCGTTTATTACGGATGCCCAAAGTTTCTATGCTATTCGTAGAGACAGGTCACTAATTTTTAGTGCAGGTACAGGAACATCCTCATACTTTGGTGAACTAAAAGACAAAGGAAAAGTAATTGGTCCTAACCCTAGGGTTAATCTCAATTTCGGTCTTCAGTATTTCTTCACAAACCGTATTGCTGTAAGAACTGAGGTTGGCTGGTTTCAATTAGCCGGTAATGATGCTTCTTCAGTTAATAAGGGACGAAACCTATCCTTCACTTCAAACTGCTACGAAATAAATGCAGTTGGCATGGTTAATCTATTTCCTAATGGAACTAGGTTTTATCAACGTGCACCTTATAACATCTATGCTTTTGCAGGAGTAGGATATCTTCACATGAATCCTAAAGCTGAATATGACGGAAAAAAATATGCACTTCAGCCGTTGCGTACCGAGAATGTAAAATATAGTCGGGAGCAATTTGTAATTCCTTTTGGTTTAGGAGCACGAATAAAAGTAACTCCTTTCTTCAATGTTGCAGTAGAGGGTGGATGGCGTGTTACATTTACAGATTATATTGACGATGTCAGTACACGATATCCAGATAGATCTACCTGGGATCCTAATTCAATTCGTTATAAGCTAACTGATAGAAGATCAGAGATTGGATTGGAAGATTGGCCTGCAGGTCATAAGCGAGGAAACCCTTCTAAAAATGATTCTTATTATCTTTTGACAGTTAAGGTTGAATATTATTTACCGAACAATTTCATCTTTGGTAACAATAATTCAAGGAAGCTTTATAATCAGAAGCGGAAATCATGGTCTAAGAGAGGAAGAAGAAGGTAAATATTTAATTACATCTTAAGAATAAAAATGGCATTTGAATTAAAATTCAAATGCCATTTTCTTTTGGGAATACTTTCCCTTAGCAATTATTCGATGCTAGATACGGAGGTATCTGAAGTCTTAGAATTGTTGCCCTTATACCTCTTTCTGCAACAAGAGGTATATCATTTCAATAATGGATGGAAAAATAAGTTATCCAGTTTAAGGATTACGAAGTGATCAAAATGAAATGAAGTGGGTTTATGTATCTTTAGATACTTTTTGATTCCTTGTCAAGGATCTCGTATCTGGAGTAGTTGCTCTTAAACTCAGGAACCAATTCCTTCATTAACGCTACCATCTTTAATTCATTGCGATCGTTGATAAGGTCATTAAATAGCTCAACATATCGGTCGATTTCCTGATAGGAGTATTCTTGTACCTGGGCAATCATTATTTTATTATGGTGAGTCTCTAAAGTGTTTTCAGAGTTATTCAACAACTCTTCGTATAGTTTTTCCCCTTCACGCAACCCTGTAAATACAATATCAATATCCCTGCCTGGTTCAAGTCCTGATAACAAAATCATTTTTCTAGCCAGATCAAATATTTTGACTGACTTACCCATATCAAATATAAAAATCTCACCTCCCCTTCCCATCGAACCAGCCTCCAAAACAAGTTGACACGCCTCTGGTATAGTCATGAAATAACGTGTAATCTCAGGGTGTGTAACTGTAATAGGGCCACCATTTTCAATCTGCTTTTTGAACATGGGTATTACGGATCCGTTTGAGCCCAGCACGTTACCAAAACGAGTTGTTACAAACAGCGTAGTATTTTTTCCAATCAGTACAAGATGATTATTTAAGGATTGAACATAGATCTCAGCAATTCGCTTTGAGCACCCCATAACATTTGTTGGGTTTACCGCTTTATCCGTTGAGATCATCACAAACTTTCTGACCTTAAAATCAACGCATAAATCAGCAAGGGTTTTCGTACCCAGAATATTACACATTACCGCCTCTGAAGGATTGCTCTCCATTACGGGCACATGTTTATAAGCAGCGGCATGAAACACAATCTCAGGGTGATGTTCTTCAAAAATAAAATGAATTCGCTCTCTGTTTGTAATATCCGCCAGATATGGAAATATGGGGACTCTGACATCCATTCGCTTTATCTCCTGTTCTAACTCATAAAGTGGAGACTCAGCCTGATCGATTAAAATTATCAACTCAGGACTATACTGGGTAACCTGCCTAACGAGTTCACTTCCAATAGAACCAGCAGCACCTGTAATGCAAATTCTCTTGCCTCTTATTTCTTTTTCAACGTTTAGATTATCTAATTTGATAGCCTCTCTACCCAACAAATCTTCAATATTTATTTCTTTGATTTGATTCAAACTCAGCTCACCCTTTACCCATTTCTCTACAGGGGGCACGGCTCGAACTCTTACTTGGTTTTTAAGGCATAAATCAACGATTTCATTCTTTCTTTCTACTGATAAATTTTTTACAGTTATAATCAATTCATCAACATTAAAATTGATCAGTAGGTCCTCCAATAATTCAGGATTGGCTGTAAATATTTTGGAACCATCAAGCACCTTACCAACTTTATTCCCATCGTTCTCTAAAAAACCAACCACTTTTGAAGTGCCTGCTGAATCAATAACATGCTTTGTAATTATACCTGTCTGTCCTGCACCATAGATCAAAATATTAGATGTTTTAAATATTCTTTTCTTATAAAATGAAAAGAAGTATTTAACTAGAATTCTGTAATTAAATAGAAAAAGAAATGATGCTAGAAAGGAGATACATATAACGGAATAGGGTACAACATTAAGTTGAAAATTATAATAATAAATAAGGTTGATAGAGCAGACCAGTGTAAGATTTAAGATAAGCATAGAAAATATTCGCGCTCCGTCCTGCAATCCGGTATAACGAATGATCCCTCTGTAGCTGTTTGTGACAACTATGGAGAAAAAGGCACAAAAAAGATTCACAAAAACACCCAGCCAGAAATGATGTGAGAATATGGCTGCAGAAGAGAAATTAAAACGTAATAGATACCCTATTAAGGAAGATGCCAGAATAAAGGATAAATCAATAACAATGATTATCCATCGTGGCAGAATTTTGAGATTACGGATATACTTATTAATAATCACATTAAAGTGATTTATTTTTCTTTCGATTATTATAGGCTTTCCTTGCACCAAGCAGTCCGCCAACGCCTAACAGAATTTCTATTCCGGTAATGGGTACATCGGGGTCTCCACCACTTGCAGGGTCAACGGGTTGGCAATATCCTCCTATGCTCAAACCAATGGTGACAACCAGAAAACAAAAGAGACTTAAATAGGGCTTTCTAAACATGATTACTCTTTAGACACTTTAATATTTAATAATTTACCAGCATGGTAAGCTCTAACAAAATACAAGCCTGAAGAAAGATTACTCATATCAAAAACACCTTTTTTAGTACCATTATCTTCAATTAACGATACTTCACCCAATTCAATTCCGAAATTACTAAACATTTTAACGCTTTGGATATCATAAGCCGATGGAAATTCAACATTCAATTGGCCATGCGATGGGTTCGGATAAACTGATAGAATTGATGGCTCATTATCAATACTTGTAATTACAGATGGAATATTTGCAATACAACCAATTGATATTACAAAACGATCTGATCCATAACTTTTTGAATCGGATGTTACTTGAAAATCATACGAGCCTGTGGTTCTGATGTTGATCGATTTACCTGTAAAATTATCTACAAGTGTTAATGATACATCTGATGCAAACGAATCGAATTGAGAAAACTCTAGCTTATAAGCTCCTGCTGAACTTGTAACGTCAAGTCTTACTCCTTTAGGGCAACTTACCAGAGGTAATGAATTAATAGCTAGCTTGGTGCCATTCGATAATACAGATGAAAGATTAAATGTTGCATTCGTCAGCTTCCAGGTATCGGCATGACTATCAAAAGCTTCAGTAGCATCTGACCTCAAATGAATTACTGTTTCATCACGATTTACAGAATTCCTCATTGTTATTCGAAGAATGTTCTGTAGGGATGCCTGTCTTATAAATGTAGTTTGCGTACCTGCAACCTTTACACTTTCAGTGGCTGTTAATGTAGGCGCTGAAACTGCCTTAACCCAGAATCCCTGTCCCGTTGAAATGTATCGACTACCTCCATTAGTACCGGTGGCTCCATTCCATGTAGCATAAACAGGGACAGTCTGACCATTATCACGAATATATATTGAACCATCAAGTCCTGCTTTAGTCCAACCTGAAGAAGCATTCCAGTCAATTGTTGAGGGGTATGGATTACCGATCATGTTCCATCCATCATCAGCTAATGATCCTGAAGAAGTAAAGCTAACTGGTATAGTTGCACTACCTTGATTAACCACACCTCTCAAATCCCATAACGCAGAAGAAAGAATGTTTCCTCTTACGTAGATAGTGTATCCAACACCTTTTTGAAAAGTCTCTGTATTTGTGGCACTCGGAAAATTCACATAACCAACATCCTGTGTACCTGCTGCCGCTTCATTATATGAAAACATAGATTGTGTACTTGATCCATTGCAACCTGTACATGAAGAATTGTTGTTACCAGTAAAAGCTCCTGTTACTGGTATTTCATTCTGGATATCAGACACTGGTGCATTTTGTACTGGTGACGAAATATAACGATATATGCGGCCGCTACTGGCTCCTTCAATAGACATGTAACGCTGAACAGTAACATTACCAATTACAGAGGCACCTGTACCAAGTGTTGCAATCGAAGCATCTGCTGTTGGGCTGTCACCTGTAGACAACATGGTAAAGACCGAGGTGTTGGCACTTCCATCAGCGTCAAATACAGTAGGATTCCCGGTAAGGGTTAAAACGCCCGCCAGATTTTGACTACTCTCAACTTGAACAGTAGCACCGGTATTTGTATCCGTAATATTATTAAAAGTAGTAATTGATGAGCCTTGAATGCTTTGAGTAGTAGTGCCGCTGAATGTTACAGTAGAGCTACTTGCATTGAAAGTACCATTGTTAGTAAAATTGCCAAGCAAACCAAAATTAGAACTACCATTTAACGTTCCTGAAATTACAACGTTGTTAAAGGTTACTGGTGTGGTTCCAAGAATATTGCTAGTACCAGCAAATGTAAATGTGCTTGTATTGCCATTGAAAGTTCCATTATTTGTAAAGTCACCAGTTATAGAAAAATTAGTTGACTGTCCACGGTAGGTAGCATCATTTACAAATGTGGCTGCACTAATTGTTGGAGACGAGGTAGCCGTAAAAATTCCAGCTAGAATATGGAATTGCCCTGCTACAACAAGAGCTGCTCCACCAGTAACTGTATTTGAACTATTAACTGTAAGATTATTTATGCTGCCTTGGGCTTCTAATCCTGTAGTCAGTGAGCTTCCTGTATAAACAAGATTATAAGGTCCGCCAGTTGGTGCTGTTGAGGTCAATGAACTTGTATTCGCCCGCGTAACTGTGGCTCCACTGCTCATTGCCAAACCTGATACGTTATCAAGAGTTCCATTTGTAAGATTGAGTGCCGTGGCTACTGTTAATGCACTATTTAAAGAAAACCTTGGCTGAGTACCGGAGGCTCTTGTCAGTGTTAATGTTCCAATCGTATTTCCTGTAGGTGAAAAGGCGAGTGTACCAAACTGAACACCTCCGTTAAGTATAAGTGTTGATGAATTATTTGATGAAAAAAGTCCACCGCCACTAAAACCAGCACTCACTGTTAGTGTCTGTCCTTCAAAGAACAAAGTTGTACCTGTGGCCAATGTAAGTGTATTACCAATACTTCCAGTACCATTAAAATCTAACGTGCCAGCACTTAGTGTGACAGCCGCTGTAATGGAAGTTGTGGATCCATTGAAACGTATATCTCCATTATTTCCTGTGATCGATCCAGTGATCGTCAAGTCGTTTCCAAAGTCAACACTCCCTGATGAGGTACGATTAACTGTAAGATTTCTGAATGACTGAGCACCGCTTGGGAAAGGAAAAGTCCCTAATGCTCCAGTACCATTAATCACAATATCAGATCGGGTTCCAGCAACAGTAATATTATTGCCATTTGAAGTGATGTTTCCGTTAATGGTAAGGGTACGAGTAGTCGTATTAGGTGATGTATCAATATTAAGATCGCCAGAAGTAAGAATCAAATCACCTCCAATACTTAAATTACTGAGTGTTGACCCCGTAGTAGCTGTATTGTTTAAAGTGACACCTGAAGGATTATCTATTTCCATATTAACCCCTGAAGTATTAGGATGTCCATTACCTACAACTTGGGCAGAAACACCACTATATACTACTGTTGAGCCAGAGGCAAAAGTTCTAGTATTGACTCGGATATTACCGAGAGTTGCCGTTCCTGATAAAATGGCTCCTGTTGAGTTCAGTGAACCACAACGAATAGTTCCATTAACAGTAAGTGATCCACTGCTATTTGCTCGTATCGCGGATTCGTTGATAACATCTAGAGTACTTGTAGATTCTATTATGTAATTAAAAGCTGAAGAGCCAATTGAGCCCGAGTTTACCAAAAACTGTTGGGTTCCATTTCCAACAAAATCAATAGTCGATGAGGGAGTCGTTCCACTCAGAATTATTGTACCTGCATCTATCTCGAAATCACCTGTTAAATTCAAGCGACTTACTCCCAAATTACCACTAACAAAACGAAATATTGCTCCTGTCGCATTCATAGTAAAGTTTCCTGCTATGTTAACTGTACAGTTCCCGGTGGTAACCAGAAAAGAGCCTGGAGTACTTGCGTTGGTTGATGAAAAGATAAAATCTCCAGCTACATCAAAAATAGTTCCAGATCCGGTAGTTGAAAGATTGAAACGACTTGTTCCTAATACAGAGAAGTTTCCACCTACAATAATATGGGGAGCTTCCGCCTGTGAAAATTGTAAGATCCTGGTGGTACCTGTACTAGAAATAGTAAGATCCTGCTGAACGGAAGTTAATAAACCATTTAAATTAACAGTTGATGTCGTTTGACCTGTACAGTTCCAAATAAAATTACCGAAGTCCTGGCTCCAGTTTCCTGCAGCAGTTGCTGATGAAAAGGATGTATATCCCTCGATTGACGTTGTTGAATTGGCATCCCAAGTAGCCAAAGGAATCACACCTTGTGTGGTTGTGAACTGATGATGATATACAGACCCAGCATCAAAAAAAACATTCGTTCCATCAGTATTTGTAAATGATGAACCTGTTTGGGCGTAAATGTCACCCTGCACGACAAGAGCATTTGAAACTCCAGCGACAATATCTAGGGTGCCTCCGGTGTTAATGGTTAAAGTGGCCCCAGAATTAACAGTAGTGCCATCTATGGTAACCGCCCATCCACTTGGTATAGTTACATTATCATTAATCGTGATTACATCAGAGTTAGATTCATCTGGAATAACACCACCTGACCATGTATCTGTATCATTCCATGGACCATCTTGCACAGAACTGATGTTTTGGGAATAAGCCCCAAAACTTATGATCATTAATATTCCGATGAGGGTAGAAATTCTATTCATTACGATCAATTTTATAGACAATTTAGGCACAAAGTTAGCAATTAATGAAGAGTATTAAAGCCACTTATCAAGTTAATTCAATCCAAATTCGACATGTAACCTGGCGTCAATCCTAAGAAAACATACGAAGTAGATCGATAACACGGTTCTGTTGCGATTCTGTGAAATGGAAGCTCGAAGGTAAGCATATTCCATCTCTGAAAAGCAACTCAGCATTACCATTTAAATACGATGGAAATCGATCAAAAACAGGTTGTTTATGCATTGGATTCCAAAAAGGACGGGTTTCAACCCCATCAATTTTAAGGAAATTAATTAAACGCTCAATATCGAGACCCTCCTTCGCTACCCTCATAGTTGAGAGCCATCTGTTCGAGTAATATTCATCAGGTTCGGAATTAAAATGAAAATCATTGATGGAGTTGAGTTGATCCCGATAGCGATTAAATTTTTGTCGACTACTTTCAATTCTCCCTTTGAAATCCTTTAAGGAAACTAGGCCTGCAGCCGCATTAATTGAGCCCATGCGATAATTATAGCCAATTTCTCGATGCTCATAGTAAGGTTTATTCTCACGAGACTGACTAGCCCAATGTTTTATTTTATTATAAACTGATTCATTTCCGGTTAGAACTGCCCCGCCACCATAGGTTGTTATAATTTTATTATTATTAAAAGATAAAACACCTATATCACCCAGAGTCCCCAAATGCTTTCCTTTGTAAATTGATCCTATTGCCTCTGCTGCATCTTCAAGAATAGGTATTCCATACTTTTTAGAAATATTAAGTAAAGCATCCATGTTGGCTGGCATGCCATAAGAATGAACAACAAGTATGGCTTTTGGTTTTTGGTTACTTTCCAGAATAGCTTTCTCTAAGAGCTCAGGATCCATATTCCAGGTTATCATTTCGCTATCAATGAATACCGGAATAGCTCGTTCGTATAAGATGGGATTTACAGAACCTACATAGGTAAACGTTGATGTTAACACTTCATCATTTTCTTGTACCTGTAATGCTTTCAATGACAAGTGAAGGGCTGCAGTACCTGAGTTTACAGCAACTACGTAATGACTCCCTGTTAGATCAGCTATTTTGTTTTCAAAATCACTAACAATATTACTGTGATTTCTGTCCTGATATTTAGTCAAAACTCGTTCTAACTCAATTGAGTCAATTGGATTATATGATAACGGAATAGATTGATCCATACTCTAAATAATGTTACGGGTCTTTTGCCTCTGATAAAAGAAAGAAATGATAAGCAAAATCATTAGCATAGGGTTAACGATGAGCCTATGAATCTGTGATAACAATGGAGAGGATAGTTCTGTGTTATCTTCAAATGTAAGTTTCATTATAAAATAAAGAGGTAACAGCACAAACATCTCTAAAAGAAAAACAATGAAGGCAACATTCAAATATTTTTTATCCTGAAACAGAGAATAGATTAAAAGAAGACAGGCAAGATCATTTAAAATTAGCCTCAGTGTTTTATTAAAAATAAAAATAGTGTTACCGCTAAAAGAAACAGAACCACCAACAAAGCCATTTAAAAAAAGCAAAAAGTTGAATTGTTGAAAAACATAAATTACGGCTAACGTTAAAAGACCCACAACCAAATAAAGTATTCGTGAAAATGACATTTCGTTTATCCTTTATTTTTTTCACGTATACCATTCACTTTCATAACCCACAGTGTCCATAAAGCGAATACAATCAAATATAATAAACCTGTAAAAATGTATTTGTGAACATAGTAGAAATAGGATTGATAGTGTTGAGCAACCACATAAAGAAGTGCTATTCTTATTAAGTTAAAAAGATGGATAATTATTAATCCCAATGGCACAAACCAAAGGGTAGCCTTCACTGACCCTCCGTAGGCTACAATAAATGCCACGAACACTATCATTACATTTATACCATTACAGCCTTCATATACATTCAAAACAATTTTGTCCTCCCTTTCCAACCAAACTGTAGGGCCTCGATCACTATCAATCACTTTCGTATTTTCACCACAGGCATTGAGGACTGCAGAGGTTTGCATAGTTACAGATGAAGTTACGCTATCTGCTCGTCGATCAAATGAGGCAACCCACAACCCATATACTATATTTCCTGCGAGATAAATACCAAGAAACTTACTCAGAAATAATATGGATGGTTTAAATTCTTTTAGCACTTTATTAAATTCAAATTTTCTTACCAGGCACACCTACTATGGTAACGCCATCTTCAAAACTATTTATTATCACGGCACCAGCACCGACTTTACATTCGCTCCCAAGATTTAAATTCTGCACCATAGCCGCCCCGGTACCAATCATACTAGACGGCCCTATTTTGCAATTGCCAGATATGCGGCATCCCGGCATAATGGAACAATAGTCACCTAAAACAACATCATGACCAATTGTGGTTGCTAAATTAACTATTACAAAATTTCCAATCGAGATACCTGTGGTTAAAATGCAAAATGCTGTGATAATGCTGCCTTTACCTATTTCATTTCTACCCTGTTCAACAATTGCTGAAGGATGAATTATTACTGGATAGAAAATATTTGGAGTGCTGATTTTAGAAACTATGCTTCTGCGTAGAATGGGGTCCGCTATAGCAACTACCAGGGCTATACTTCTACTATATTGATTAAGTTCATTAATGCCACCTAATACAGATAAGCCGTCTACCACCGTTCCTGTAGAAAGTCCATCATCAAAAAAACCAATCACATTCCATTGCTTAGAAACGGCATTGATCTGGTCAATAAGAACTGCTGTCTCTCTTCCAAAACCACCGGCTCCGTAAATGGCTATATCATGTATCATTGCTCCCTGTAAATTCTTTTTCTTGCAGCGAACTGTCTTTTCTGAATGACAGCAACAAAACAATTGTTTTCAAGATAATAGTAATATCTAAAACAAAGGAGAGATTGTTCACATAGTATAAATCAAAGTCAAATTTCTCAGCCCAGGTAATAGAGTTTCGTCCATTGACCTGCGCCAAACCAGTTATACCAGGCATTACTAAATGTCGCTTCCGCTGAGCCTGGTTAAATCTTACCAGATAAGCGATAGGCAAAGGACGGGGGCCAACCAGAGACATTTCACCCTTTAATACATTTATCAATTGAGGCAATTCATCAAGAGAAGTATAACGCATAAAATCGCCTAACCAAAATCGACGTTGCTGAAGGGATTCATTTGCGTCCTTTAACGTTCTGAATTTATAGAGCTTAAATGGACGATCATTTTTACCAATACGCTCCTGAATAAAAAATAGAGGCCTATTGCCTGTTACGAAATATATCATCATGATCAACACAAATAGCCATGATGTAAGTGCTAGTAACATCAGGGATATTATCCAATCTGTAGCTCGTTTACAATGTACATATACTGATTTCACGTATTGATTTTTCGGATTTATCTATCGTACAATCAAACCTTTAATGCCAATCTTCTTCAACGTTTTCTCTCTTATTATTAAATAAACTATCCCTACAATCAACATTAATATAAGTGAGAACCAAATGGAGGATGTAACTAAAAATAAAAATAACAGGATATTAATCACCAATTGCAGTGCACCATATATCAGGGAAACTGTAAGATGCGAAACACCCAATTCATTTGAAAAGTACTGATAAAGGTGTGACCGATGTGCTTTAAAAATATTCTCACGCCTTGTAAGGCGATAGACAATTGTGATAACCGAGTCGGTTCCATAGATTAAGAACAAAAAGATCCATCCATAATTTCCTGTGGATTGAATAAGCTGAATCAACAGAAACAATTGTATGAATGCAATGGTTACACTACCTATATCACCAGCAAAACACCTGGCCTTCTTTCTGAAGTTATAAAATAGAAATACCAATACTCCAAGCGTGGAAGAAATAAGGAGGTTTTCATTAGTAAAATTCACGAGACTCCGGTTGATGATCAAAAAGGTAAACATGTTTACCAGAGAGTATATACCAGTTATACCATTGATCCCATCCATAAAGTTAAAGGCGTTAATGGTACCCACCCCTACAATTAACATAATCATGCTAATCCAGATGGGTTGATCATTAAGACCTGCCTCCCAGCCCATCAGCAGAAAAGCAAGCAATTGAATTGTCAGACGAAGCTTAGCCGGTTGCTCACCAAGATCATCCATAAAGCTTACTACCGCTATAAGAAATGCTCCTAGTACAAACCATGGATATGTAAAGTTATTCATTACAAACCAGAGCAGAATAGCAAATAGAAACACGATACCTCCACCTCTGATTGTGGGAATAGAGTGGGAGCTTCGTTGATTAGGTTTGTCTATAATATTAAAATGATCTGCAATCTTAAAGTACAATAACTCTAGTGCAATCAATATTATCCCAGTGATACTATAGCGTATAATTTCATTCATGAAAAGATCGTATTGTTTTTCGTAAACCTTCATCAATTGAAACAGGCAAAGACTGTCCAATGGCCGTAAGAATTTTGCGATTTGAAACTTCCATACTATCAGTAAGCTTGCCAAGCATCTGCTTCTTCCCTACTGCAGAAAATAATAACCTGATAAGTTTTGCGGGAAAATTCCATATCCGAGGCTTCTTGTTTAGCGTTGAAGCTATAACGCTTACCACTTCATTTGTTGAAAGAGAACCTTCATCAGAAAGATTATAAACACCACACTCAACTGAAGTATGTAATAACTTGTCAATTATAAAATTGAGATTATCACCATTCAAAAAAGATCTTTTATTTTGAAATGCACCTAATGGATATGGGATACCTGACTTTACAAACTTATATAGCAGATTAAGATTACCCTTATTACCTTTCCCGTGAATCATACAAGGCCTCAGTATATAATATTTCTTTTTTGAAGTGGCATGAGCCTTAAGATATTCTTCAGCCTTCAATTTTGATTTGCCATAAGGCGTTACTGGATTAGGCTGCACTTCTTCATCAAGTGGCTTGTTAATGCTATCAACCGCAGCCTTAATCGAGCTGAAATAAATAAATGTCTTTGCTTTCGATTTGAGAAATTCATCATAGAGTCGAACTGTATTCTCAAAGTTTACTTTGTAGTAATCAGCTTCAACAAACTGGTTACTTAGATCATGTGCAATGCCAGCGAGGTGTATGATACAATCGATACCTAGATCATCTAATCTTTCAGATGTACAATCAGGGATAACATCAATTGCAAAGTTCTTAAACTTTTCATTTGCAACGACTATATTTCTGGTATGACCATATAACTTTACTTCAGCATTATCCTTAAAGTAAGAAACCAGGTTTGACCCTACAAATCCTGTTACACCTGTGATTAAAATGGTCACTTTTTAAATTTTAGAACTTTTATTATTAAAAATTTCAATCTGAAACTTCGACTTAATTCATCAACTCAAACACTTTAAAGAAATATTTCATATACACTTTAAATACATTAGTCTTAATACCATTCTCACGACATCCCCGAATGATCTCATCATTTAAAATAATATTGCTCTTAATGCCGTTAGAACTCACCCCTCCCTTGCGCATGGTTACCATAGTTAGCGGCAGATATTTGTAACGAAGTTTGTTTACATACAAAAAACGAATCAGTAATTCGTAGTCAGCTGCAATCTTATAGTCGGTTTTAAAAAGTCCGAACTGCTCATAATATTTTCTTCGAACAAAGAATGTTGGATGTGCTGGCATAAAGCCTCTGGAAAACTTTTCAGGGTACCAGTTTTTCGAAGAATATGTGCGCACAACTTTGCTAAGATTGTTAGGATCAACAAATACCAGATCACCGAAAACAGCATCAACATTTTCATCTTCAAACGCTTTAGCTACAGAAGAAATGATAGTATTGTTATGATAAAAGTCATCAGAATTAATAATGCCTACAACTTCGCCAGTAACCATTTTAAGACCCTTATTCATGGCGTCGTAAATACCCTTATCGGGTTCACTCATCCATTTTGAAATTTTGTT
>DATJHZ010000213.1:0-34559 GCA_035493595.1 Cyclobacteriaceae bacterium
GTAAAGCAAATTGGCAAGTCAGACATTGATCTCAGCTATGAAGTTTCCATTAAGCAGGAAGAACAGCTGGGCGATTTATTCAAAGACATGATTGAAAATAAATACACAACAATCAAAGACAACAAAGCTGATAGTGCACTCCAACAGATTACACAACGATTGATCAAGGCGCTCGACAGCACAAAATATCGCTATGAGTTTACCCTGCTTAGAAGTGAAGAGATTAATGCTTTTACAATTCCCGGTGCCAATATTTATGTGTTCTCAGGCTTAATGCAACTGGCTGAAACACCAGAAGAAGTTGCTGCCGTATTGGCGCATGAAATTGGTCACGCCGAAAAAAGACATGTGGTAAGCAAATTGATGAAGGAGCTTTCTATCACAGCAATTTTGGGTGTAATCTCTGGGGGCGACCCAAGTGTGTTAACGCAGGTACTGAAAGAAATTATTAGAACAAGCTTTGATCGTAAGCAGGAAGAAGAAGCTGATGTTTTTGCCTTAGAACTTCTCGAGAAAGCAGGCATTGCGCCAAAAAGCCTTGGTCGCTTCTTTGAGCGACTCAATGAAAAAGACCTTGACTACAATAAAAACCTTGAGATACTAATGACCCATCCGCACAATGATAAACGCATTGAACAATCGCGGAGGTATAAAACAAAAAACGATTTCAAGGCCATTCCATTTGATATGGACTGGAAAAAAGTGCAGGACTCTCTGTAAGATTTAATAATTCTTTTTGAGGAGAAGTGTCAGGTGAGCCATTGTTGGTATTACTTTTGAACTCCTAATTCTGAGATTGACAATTATGAATTTTCTGATCAGCATATTTACAGCAGCGCTATTGATATTGAATGTGCATCCACTTCATGTCTCTGTAACCGAGATTGAAATGGATGATAAAGACAAGCAGCTTGAAATTATGATGCGTGTATTTGTTGATGACGTAGAGTTGACCATGCGTAAAAAACTCAATCAGCCCGATCTGGATATCATGAATCTTAAAGGTGGACTCACCATTGAT
Organism: Cyclobacteriaceae bacterium; assembly: GCA_035493595.1. Taxonomy (GTDB): domain Bacteria; phylum Bacteroidota; class Bacteroidia; order Cytophagales; family Cyclobacteriaceae; genus DATCRE01. The sequence continues at coordinate 1,022 of DATJHZ010000213.1, forward strand.
CAGTTGATGACAGATTATCTCAACAATCATTTTAAGATTTCACTGGATGGTAAACCTCAAAAAATAAAATATCTTGGACATGAAGTAGACGGTGAAGCGTTCATCCTGTATAATGAAGTAAGTAATGTTAAAAAATGGAACACCATCCAGGTATTGAATGATGTTCTGATGGAGAGTCATAGTGATCAGTCAAACCTGATTAATGTTACTGTTAAAGGTGAAGTGAGAAGCCTGCGACTCACATCCGAAACTTTTGTTGATAAGCTCACCTTCGAGAGTAAGTAATTTTTAGTGTACTGCTTTCGTTTAGATAGAAAATCCGATCTTCGCGCAAATTCGCTATGCAAATGAAAAAAATTCTTGCTGTTCTGGCACTAGGCATTATTTGTCTTACAGGTTGTGACAATAATAAAACCTATGACGAGTGCGTGGTTAAACCAGAAACGGAAAGCATTAAGATTAATTTTGATTTTATTTCTTTACAGGATTCATTTGTCAATGTAGCCTCCAAGCAGAAGCTGGTAGATTTATTAACACGTCATCCGGAAATTCGTGATAACATTTTCAGACGCAGAGAGTATCCTGACGACTCCGTTTTTATCAATGAAATTTTCAACCGGTTCAACAATCCACATATTGATACCTTGCTTTCAGAAACAAACCGCGTGTTTGGTGATCTTTCAGAATTGAAAAGTCAATTTCATGAAGCCTTTACAAATTTGAAATTTTACTATCCTGATTTTAATCCACCAAAAGTAAAAACATTAATCAGTGGTCTGGATACAGATCTTCTGGTAACAGATTCACTCATTGTTGTAAGTCTTGATTTTTACCTGGGCGCCGGTGCCAAATACAGGCCTAAAATGTATGACTACTTATTGAAGCAATTTGAAAAGCAGAACATCGTGCCATCATGTTTACTAATTTATGGTATCAGTGATCGCTATAATAAGACAGACCTGGCCGATAAAACGATTTTAGCAGATATGATTGCTTATGGAAAATCATATTACTTCGCCAAGCACATGTTACCCTGCGTGCCTGATAGCATTTTGATTGGCTACTCTGCTGACGAGATGAAAGGTGCCCGCGAAAACCAGGATCTGATCTGGGCAAGATTAGTTGAAGACCAGGTGTTTTATTCTACCAGTCACCAAATCAAACAAAAGTATCTTGGCGAACGCCCCAAGACTATAGAGGTAGGCGAAAAATGCCCAGGTCGTATTGCACAATGGGTGGGCTGGCAAATGGTGTCAAGCTATGCTAAAAATCATTCGGAGTCCGATTTACCAACTGTTATGAAGGTAGCGAGTGCAGATAGGCTGTTCAAGGAATCGAAGTATAAACCAGAGAAGCGATAAGCTTAAAAGCCGGTCAGATAAGGTTCTCTAATAACTAAAGGCATGTATTCATAGTACCGAAATGAATTCGCCTCCTTTCCAATTTCTTCTTTCACCTTTCTTCATCTTCATTATCTTTGGAGGCTTAAACCAAATTGATTTACTCTTATGCGTCAAAAAATTGTTGCTGGAAACTGGAAAATGAACAAAACGCTTGAAGAAGCGAACATCCTGGCCACCGAAGTTATGGGTATGGTTGCTGATGAAGTTAAAGGCGACGTTAAAGTTGTTCTGTGCACCCCATTTCCATACCTGGTATCTATTAAAAATTTACTGGGCAACAATACACGTATCAGCGTAAGCGCACAAAACTGCAGCGAGCATGAGGCAGGAGCTTACACGGGAGAGGTATCAGCACCCATGTTAAAGTCTATTGGTGTTCCCTATGTTATTCTGGGTCATAGTGAACGCAGACAATATTTTGGTGAAGACGCTAAACTATTAGCGAAGAAAGTAGACATCGCATTAAAGAATAATCTCATTCCAATATTCTGCTGTGGCGAACCATTAGAAGTTCGTGAAAGCAATGGTCACGAAGCTCTTGTGAAAAAACAGGTTGAAGAAAGCCTTTTTCATTTAGATGGTGACACTATTCAAAAAGTAGTTATTGCTTATGAGCCAGTTTGGGCTATTGGTACCGGTAAAACTGCTTCATCACAACAAGCGCAAGATATGCACGCGGTTATACGTAAGCATCTGGCTTCTAAATTTGGTCAGGCTGTTGCTGATAACATCACAATTCTATATGGAGGAAGTGTAGGCCCTGCAAATGCTAAAGAACTGTTTGCATGTCCTGATGTAGACGGCGGTCTGGTTGGCGGAGCATCCTTAAAGTCTCGTGATTTTACCGAGATTATAAAATCATTCTAGTTTTGAAAATGATGTGCATCACATCAGTAAAACTTTATTCAGAGCATCCCTGAATGGAGTATTACTGATATGATGCATCTTTCATAGTGTATAAATAAAAAGCATTCAACGTGTGAAGAACTAATTTGTGAAATGAGAAAAGTTGTCTTTCTTTTTCTTGCATTTCTTAGCGTAGCCCCGGCATTCAGTCAGGTGCACGTAAGCAGATTAGTTATTAAACCCAAGGAGGTTTATGAGATGGGTCAGACTGATATTCTTGTAGCAGACACTCTCATTATGATGGACTCTTCCCGAATCATTCTCAATAAATTAAAGACCGATAATTTTATTCGAACCAAAGTGGCCATTTTTGGAAATGGATGTGTTATTGATGGACGCGGGGTATATGGCAAAACAGGACGAAAAGGCAGAGATGGGGAGACTTTCATCGGCCCCTGTAAGAATGGCTCCAGTGGAAGAATAGGTGCCCGCGGCCTGGATGGTGGCAATGGAATAAATCTGTCTTTCTATGTTGAAAAACTTACCATTAAAGGTAAAATCTTCATTACCTTAACAGGTGGTAATGGTGGTACCGGAGGCGAAGGTGGGCATGGTGGAGGTGGCAGTCCAGGTACCGTACATTGTCAGGGAGGTAACGGAGGCAATGGCGCCAATGGAGGTAACGGAGGTAATGGTGGAAATGGTGGCACGCTTACTTTAAGTTGTACTACATGTACCAACACGAAAACACTTATTGACACTAAAATACAGATTTCCACACAAGGTGGATATCCAGGCTCCTACGGAAGAGGTGGTTATGATGGCCCTCCCGGATTAGGTCCATCAAGAAGAAATGGTACACCAGGATTACGTGGGTTTGATGGTATTCCAGGAAGATCAGGCAGTGTGGGTGCTATCAAATTTGAAACGAATTAGAAGTAGGATAAGAATTAATATAAGTGCAGGCTAAAGCCGTGGAGAGCTCAAATGATACAGCGAATGAAAAGATGGGCACACAAAGAAATTCCTTCAGCAGAAAAAATCGAAGCTCTCTCTAAAGCCATCAACATTAACACTTACCTCGCAACGATACTATTGCAGCGAGGCATCTCAGATTTTGATCAGGCCCGCGATTATTTCAGGCCATCGTTAGACAAACTCCATGATCCATTTCTGATGAAGGATATGGACGAGGCTGTGACCCGCCTCAAGCGCGCCATCGACAACGAAGAGAAAATTTTAATTTATGGCGATTACGATGTTGATGGAACAACCTCCGTATCGCTCGTCTATAGTTATCTCAGAAAGTTTTATTCAAAATGTGAGATCTATATCCCGGATCGTTATGCAGAAGGGTATGGTGTTTCGAAAGCAGGGGTTGAGTGGGCTGCCCAATACAACTTCTCTCTTATCATTGCACTCGACTGTGGAATTAAAGCATCAGACATGGTAGTGCTTGCAGATAGTAAAGGCATTGACTTCATTATATGTGATCATCACCTTCCCGATAAAAATATTCCAAATGCTGTAGCAGTACTTGATCCTAAACGCGAAGATTGCAATTATCCATACGATGAGCTGAGTGGTTGTGGTCTTGGTTTTAAATTGATTCAGGCATTTGCCCGACGTTATCGCGATGAAAATGAAGTGTATGAATACCTCGATCTGGTAGCGGTTAGTATTGCTTCAGATATTGTTCCTATCATGGATGAGAATCGTATCCTGGCGCATTATGGTTTAAAAAAGTTAAATGAAAATCCAACGCCAGGATTAAAAGCATTAAAAGATCTTTCTGCGCTTAGAACCGAGTTAGACATATCAAGCATCGTATTTACATTAGGCCCTCGCATCAATGCTGCTGGTCGTGTGGCGCATGCGAGTGCTGCTACTGATTTGCTGGTAGCCCAGACGGAAGAAGAGGCTTTCTCCCTGGCTGCAAAAGTAAATCTTAGAAATGATGAGCGCCGTCAGTTTGATTCCGATATCACAGAAGAGGCAATTGCAATGGTGGAGGGGAATGACTCATTGAGGAATTCAAAATCAACCGTTCTTTTTAAAAATACCTGGCATAAAGGAGTTATTGGCATAGTTGCTGCTAGATGTGTTGAGAAATTCTACAAGCCAACAGTGATACTTACGGAATCAAATAATAAAATAACAGGCTCTGCCAGAAGCGTACACGGCTTTGATCTATACAAAGCCATTTTTGCCTGTGGTGATTTACTTGAGAAATTTGGAGGACATAAATACGCTGCTGGTCTTACACTGGAGATGGATAACCTTGAGGCCTTTCAACGAAGGTTTGAAGAAGTTGTATCATCTACAATAACAGATGATATGCTCACACCTGTATTAGACATTGACACGACTATAAATTTTGATGCCATCACACCTAAGTTCTTTAAAGTTCTTAAACAGATGGCACCTTTTGGACCAGAGAACCAACGCCCCATCTTCGAGGCTCGGAATGTTTTTATTTTCAATGGACTAAATAGCTTTAAAGACAGGCATCTTCGCTTTATGGTTGGGCAAGAAGGTTGTGTGAACGTATTTAATGCTGTTGGTTTTGACCTCGCCTCGCATTATGAACGTCTCGCACAAGGAGAACCTTTTCATATTGCGTTTACAATTGAAGAGAATACATTTAACGGACACACATCAGTTCAATTACGAATAAAAGACATTAACTATAATTAAGATGGTACTTCGCGGAGAACACCTTATGAAGAAATATAAAACACGCACAGTAGTGAACGATGTTTCTGTTGAGGTTAAGCAAGGTGAGATTGTTGGACTTCTTGGCCCTAACGGTGCCGGTAAAACAACAACATTCTATATGATTGTGGGATTGATAAAGCCCAATGAAGGAAAAATATTTCTTGATGATCAGGAGATAACTCCTCTCCCTATGTTTCAGCGGGCAAAGCGGGGTATTGGCTATCTGGCGCAAGAGGCTTCTGTTTTTCGAAAACTTACAGTTGAAGAAAACATTATGGCCGTGCTTGAAATGAGAGACTACACCAAGCAACAACGTAAAGAACGTGTAGATGAAATGCTGGAAGAGTTTAGTTTGCAACGAGTAAGAAAAAATATGGGCATGTCTCTTTCAGGTGGCGAACGCAGACGAACTGAAATAGCCAGAGCGTTAGCAGTAAACCCAAGCTTCGTATTATTAGATGAACCCTTTGCTGGTGTTGATCCAATTGCTGTTGAAGAAATTCAATCAATTGTAGCAAAACTAAAAAGTAGAAACATTGGTATTCTTATCACAGATCACAATGTTGATGAAACGCTCTCTATTACTGACCGTGCTTATTTAATGGTTGACGGAAAATTATTCAAGTCAGGTACAGCGGAAGAGCTTGCCAACGACCCATTAGTTCGTAAAGTTTATTTAGGTCAGAACTTTGAATTGCGAAGAGCAAAAGTAAATACACAAGATAATTATCTCTGATTCTTTGTTTTCTTGCGAATTAAGAGCCGTTAAAGCCAAAACTTCATCTCAGCAATCAAAGTTTTAGTCGTTTATTCTGCTTATTTTTGGTAATAGTCAAAACCTGAAATGGGCTTAATTAACTCGATACTAACCTGGGTAATGAAGAAGAGGATTCACCAGATGGATCTCTTCATTAAATATCCCAATGAAGTTCAGGATGAGTGGCTCAAGAAATTAATCCACTCTGCACGCTATACAGAAATCGGCACGAAGTATCACTTCAGCGATATCATTTCGTACGAACAGTTTCGCGAACAGGTACCCGTTCACTCTTACGAAGACATTTATCCCTACATTCAGCGACTCATGCATGGCGAGCAAAACCTGCTGTGGCCTTCTGAAATAAAATGGTTTTCAAAATCATCAGGCACTACAAATGCCAGAAGTAAATTTATTCCGGTATCTATGGAGGCATTGGAAGAATGTCACTTCAAAGGCGGAAAAGATTTGCTTTCCATTTATGTCAACAACAATCCAGATACAAATATCTTCGATGGCAAAGGGCTGGGCGTTGGCGGAAGTCATCAGGTTAATGAATTTGATCCGGATGCAAATTCATATTATGGTGATGTGTCGGCCGTGATTATGCAAAACCTGCCACCCTGGGCGCAGTTTATCCGAACGCCAAGTCTTGAGACGGCGTTGATGAATAACTGGGAAGAGAAAATTGAAAAGATGGCCATCGAGACAACGCGCGAAAATGTTACGCACATTGCCGGCGTTCCAACCTGGACAGTCTTGTTACTACAGCATATCCTGGCAGCAGAGAAGAAAAAAACTGTTCATGATATCTGGCCAAACCTGGAGGTATTCTTTCATGGTGCTGTAGCATTCAAACCGTATCGCAAATTATTTGCTTCACTCATTCCTAACGATGGCATGCGTTATTGGGAAACCTATAATGCCAGTGAAGGATTTTTCGGTATTCAGGATCAGAATAATTCAGAAGAGCTTTTACTCATGCTTGACTATGGAATCTTTTATGAATTCATTCCGGTTGAAGAACTTGATAAGGAATATCCCAAAGCTGTAAGTCTTGCCGATGTGCAGGTAGGTAGAAATTATGCTATGCTTATTTCAACCAATGCAGGCTTGTGGCGCTATAACATTGGTGATACCATTAAGTTTACATGCACATCACCCTACCGCATAAAAATATCCGGACGAACCAAGCATTTTATTAATGCCTTTGGCGAAGAGATAATCATTGAAAATGCAGAAGCAGCGATTACAAAAGCATGCGAAGCAACAGGTGCAGTAATTGATAACTTTACAGCGGCACCTGTATTTCTTGATCAGGGAAAACGTGGAGGACATGAATGGATTATCGAGTTTAAAGTGAAGCCATCCAGTATGAAAGAATTTAATAACGTTCTGGATGATACGCTTCGAAAAGTAAATTCTGATTATGACGCCAAGCGCGCACATAATCTGGCATTGATTGCACCTCACATTCATTCTGTCAAAGAAGGAACTTTTTATAATTGGATGAAGGGTCGCGGAAAACTGGGCGGACAAAACAAAGTGCCGCGTCTTTCAAATTCAAGAGAGTATGTAGATGAGATTTTGAAGATGGTGGATAATACATAGTGTGGGTTACCTACTCTTTATCCATAGTATTGTTGGATATATTTTTTTTAGACTGATCTGATGCGCTCATTTTTTTTCGCCGTTTTATTTCTTTGCTCCACACAGTTGCTGGGGCAAACAGGAAATTACTTTCTATCACATTATGCACCCGAAGATGATCGGTTCGACAATGTCTGTTTTGACATGGCACAAGACGGTCATGGCATTCTCTATTTTGCAACCAAGGGAGGCATATTACAGTTTGATGGTCGCCTCTGGAATTTAATTTCAGGTGATGGTGCAGTCTACACATTGCATACAGAATCTTCTGGTCAGATTTTCTGGGGAGGTGCTAACGGCTATGGTAAGATAAGCGAAGATCAGAATGGTGTAAAGAAAACCATACGCTTGTCAGACAAAGCAGTTACTGATGTTTTTCAAAGTGTTGTAACAAAAGATAATGCATACTTCATTAATGACACCAGCATTTTTGTTTATTCCAAGTTAAGCAACAAAACATCTTCCATTAGTTCAAGTAATCTTACAGGATCATTCACAGGTATTTTTGAATTGTTTGATAATGTTTATGTAAATACTGATAGAGCCGGCGTTTTTAAAATAAGCGATGGTCGTCTTACAAAAGCAAAACTTGGTGGTCTTGAGAATGCTGAAATTATTTTCGCAAGTCGAAATGAAAACACATATCTTATTGGAACAGCTGATAACAGAATCTTTAAATGTTCTGATAAGTTAAAATTCAAAGAGATTGTATTAAGCTCACAAGACTATGCCAGAGCAAGCGTAGTTGTCAGCGGCCGCTGGATTAACAATACATTGGCAGCAATAGGAACATTGCGGGGAGGTGTAATCTTTATTAACCCCGCAACAGGCGAGACACAGGAGATTGTGAACTACAACACTGGTCTGCCAGACAACGAAGTGTTCTGCATGATGAACGACCAGAATCAAAATCTCTGGATTGCGCACGACTATGGATTCACTCGCATTGCACCCTATGTTCCACTGCATTCATTTAGTCATTACGAAGGTCTTCAGGGAAATCTTTTATGTGCAAGAACATTTCAACACCAGGTGTATGTAGGAACATCGTTGGGGTTATTTACACTGCAGAAAGTTGAATTATATGATGAGATTATATATTATGTAAATGTTCCTGTTAAAGAAATAAAGAAAGCTCCAAAGAAAACCAAAGGAGGTAAGAACACTAAAGTGCAAAAGGTTAAAGAACCTGAGAAGGCAGCGCCAGTTGTTGAAACTCCAATCATTACACCACCTGTTGCAGAGTCAAAGAAAAAAGGATTCTTTCATTTCTTGAGAAAAAATAAAACCAAAACAGAGACTCCAACAACGGAGACTCCGACAACTGATGCTGTAGTTAAAGAACCTGAAGCAGAAGAAAAACCATCGGTCACTGTTGCAAGCAAGCCGGCAAAGCAACGATTCAAGCGAGAGAAAAGAATTCAACGAATATTACGATCAGCGCAATTTGTTTATAAAAGAGTTCAAGGCGTTGATGCAAAAGTTTCGCAGTTACTTGAGGTAAATGGAAAACTGCTTTCAGTAGGGTTGTCAGGTATTCATGAAGTGAATGGTTTACAGGCCAAACCTGTTTTAGAAGAACCTGTACGTTTTGCATTTGCCGACAAAAAATTTCTGCTTGCTTCAACATACGAAGATGAAATCAGATCATGGTCATTGGTAAATAACAAGTGGGAGCGAATTTCACTATTTGATAATCTTAATGATCAGATCAATTACATTTTTGATGGTGACGGAGATGAGCTTTGGCTTTGTTCAACAGATAAAGTTTATCACACCAAAATTGTTGATGACAATGCTAAAAATATAGAAACCATTGTACTACCAGGTAAAAACATTAATGCATCTGTTGGACTTACTGCCCATGGACAAGCATGGATTGTTAATAGCAATGGATTCTTTCTATATAAGAACAACAACTTTGTAAAAGTAGATACTTTAGGTGTCCCCAAGACTTACTTTGCTGGCGAGAATGGTGTGTGGTATCGGGATCAGCATCATTGGAGTTCATTAGGTGAGCAGGCAACACAAAAAAATCTTCAACTGCTTAACATATTTTCTGATCTGCGTTTTGTTACCGCCGATGAAGACAAGAGTAAATTATGGCTCATCACTGCTAATAATGAATTGTACAAGTTCAATGAAGAAAAACAATACAGCAAACCAATCAATTATCCGCTTTTTGTTAAGTCCATTCGTAATGGAAACAGGAATCTTTCGGATAAATTAAAAATACAAATAGATGAGCGTGAGAGCTCCCTTACAGTAGAAGTTGTGAAACCAGATTATGTCGGAGCTCAATCCATTGAATATCGTTACTGGTTAAGAGGGCTTCACAAAGAATGGTCTGAATGGTCGGGCAATAATAATATTGTTGACTTCCCCTATCTTCCTACAGGCACCTATACATTAATGGTTCAATCAAAAGATGTTTTTGGTGTGCTCAATGAAATGAGACCGTTGTTACTACAGGTAAAGCCACCGTATTGGCAGCGCACATGGTTTTATGCATTAGAGTTCGGAATATTTGCTTCGTTAGTTCTGCTCTCATTCAGATTAAGCAGTAAGTATCTTCTTGTAAGTCGTATACTTTCATTACTAACAATCATTTTGCTTATCCAATTTATACAAACAGCAGCAACGGCTACGTTCTCATCAAAGACGCCTGTTGTAGATTTTATCATCCAGGTATTTATAGCACTTCTTATTCTGCCGGTGGAAGGCTACTTGCGGAAACTTATGTTGAAGTCTAGCGATAACAGTACAGGTATCAGGCAATTAATTAAAAAGAATAAAGAGGAGAGGAAGAAAAAAGATAAGGCTGCTTCGTAGAGTTTCAGAAGGGACTTGAGTCTGTTGGAAAACAGCACGCCATTCTTCATCAGTTTTCATACGACATGAATATGTCATTGCGACACCCGCACCATATTTTTAGTTTGCGCACATAAATCATTTTGCTATGTTTCGCTCCCTGCTGACTATCTTTTTCCGCCAATTCTCTCATAACATTTCATTTTCCATCATGGGCATCAGTGGCCTTGTTGTGGGCTTGATGGCAAGTATAATTATATTTTTATGGGCTACCTATGAATTGAGTTACGACCACTATCACGTCGAAAATGATCGTGTTTTTTGGGTAATGTCTAACGTCAATGAAAATGGAGAAATAATAACAAACGAAGACACCCCGATTCAACTTTCTGACTTCCTGCGTTCAGAAATACCCGAAGTTGAATCAATCACCCGAATGGACAGAACTCGCGTTCTTCTGAAAAACGGTGTGAAAGAAGCTCATGAAACTGGATACTATGCAGATGCCGATTTCTTCAAAGTCTTTAAGGGTAATATCATCAAAGGAAGTATAGACGATCCTTTGCCCGATCATCATTCCATTGCTATTTCTAAGGAACTGGCACAACAACTTTTTGAAAACGGTGATGCACTTGGAAAAACTATTTTGCTTGATCTTAAAACTTATTTTAAAGTCACGGCTATTTATACATCCTTCCCGGAGAACTCAAGTCTTAATGACGACGTTTCATATGTCCTCCCGTTTTTTTCGCGTACCCGAGATTATTCCAACGACTGGGGGCCAACCATCATCAAACTGAATAGTGCTTCGTCTCGCGCAGCCGTTCAAGATAAAGTGAACCGTAAATTCAAACAGCTTTTTCCAAACGAAAACACAACAGCGTATTTGTTTTGTCTCACGGATTGGCGATTGCATTGGCAATTTGAAAACGGAAAATCTGTAGGTGGTCGCATTGTTTATGTTATCCTCTTTTGCATAATAGCAATGTTTATATTAATCATGTCGTGTGTTAACTATATGAACCTGGCCACGGCACGAGCAACCAGACGAGCACGCGAAATTGCTGTTCGAAAGATGACTGGCGCCACAAGACAAGAACTAATCCGACAATTTCTATTCGAAAGTTTTGCGATGACATTTGGCGCCGCTTTGCTCGCATTGTTACTGGTATATGTGCTACTACCGTTCTTCAATGAACTGACACGGGTGAAACTGGAGACCTCTTCCGTTAATCCCATTGTGTGGGTTGGTGGTATCGGTATAGTATTCGTAACAGCACTCATCGCCGGAGGTTATCCGGCATTGATCTTGTCGTCCATGAAACCTGTTATCATTTTAAAAGGTAACTTTTATTCAAGCATGAAAGGCTCGGCGTTACGAAAAGCACTTGTGGTATTTCAATTTGTCTTATCAATCATCATGATCTTTAGCGCTGTTGTCATGTGGCAACAAATGGATTATTTATTGAAAAAGGATCTGGGCTTTGATCATCATAACATACTTTACATCGAACCCAAATCAGATGCGCACTTTCCACTGGAGAGCTTTAAGGCAGAAATATTAAAAAATTCTTCTGTTATATCTGCAGCTATTGGTGCGGCAAGTCCAATGGAAATCAATGGAGCGGCAGAGGTAACGTGGTCAGGAAAAGATAAACAGAATGCCATGTTTTTTAACGGAGCATCGTGTGATAATGACTATCTAACTACACTCGGATTTCAAATCGTGGAGGGACGTAACTTCTCACCCAACTTTGCAGCTGACTCTGCTAACTTTATTATCACACAAAAAGCAGCAGACCTTTTGGGTTTCAAAGATCCTATTGGACAGGTCATCAATTTTGATATGTACCATCATCAAAATGGTAAAATTATAGGCATTGTAAAAGATTTTCATAACGATGATATTCATGCGCCAATCAATCCCGTTGTCTTCTCCTATGGTAATAGTAAGAACTATGGTGAATGGGCTCGCATCTTTATTCGTTATCAACCAGAAAAACTAGATGAATTACTCACCTATCTAAAAAAGGAATTTAACATATTTCAACCGGGAATGCCGATGGAGTATGGATTTCTCGATCAGGATTTTGAAATACAATTTTATACTGAAAAATTACTTCGACAGCTCTCAATCTTCTTCACAACAATTGCTATCTCCATCGCCTGTCTAGGCTTACTAGGACTAACAATTTTCAATGCACAAAGACGTACGAAAGAAATTGGTGTACGCAAAGTATTAGGAGCATCGGTTGCTCAGGTGACCTATATGCTTGGACGTGACTTTCTGATGCCGTTAATACTCTCCTTTATTATAGCCCTTCCTGTGGCGTACTATTTAATGGAGCGCTTTCTTGAGAGTTATGTTTTCCGGATGACAATTTCGTCATCTACATTTCTCATTGTTATCATGAGCATGTTTGGAATTATTTTGCTCACTGTTTCTTATCAATCACTCAAGGCAGCATTTAAAAATCCAACTGATGCACTGAGAACAGAGTGATAATAGCTTAGCTCAAAATATTGGAGATACTCTATTGGTTTTCAAAAAGCATAATACTGATGGAATGGTAAGCAACAGGTTGATATATTCCAAAAATTTTGTTGTGACTCTGAACATAACCTTTGTATGCGTAACTGATTTCCCGCTTGAAGGAGTCAATATCAAAGGCATCAATTTTCTGGTTGGCACTTTCGATTGTGTCGGGAAAAACAACAGCATCTTTACCATTCCATTTAAGATATAAGTATTGATCTACACTTTCTACTTCGCTAATAGAAAGTGTAGCGAGACGCACGGTGGCGCCAATAATAGCTAACACTGGAATTGCACTAATGATGGGTATATAACTGCCAGGAGAGTGAGTGATTGTGTGATGCGAACCTAGCTTCAGAATTATTCTTGATGAATCGAGTTCAGTTGCTGTGATAAACGCACTACTGGTATTTGAAATTGCATCCCACACAGATTCCTTATCATGAGTTTTAAGAAAATCTTTTTTGATTGCTCTGTTGGACGCAATTTTACTCTTCTCATCGATCGTTACAGTTTTAACAACTCGATAGTTGTCGAGATTGTAGATATTGATAATACAACCTACTGCTCTGCTTTTCGATATTTTGAAAATATAGTTGCCCTGGATATAAGTTCTGAATTGAATTTTTTCAAGATCAATAATATCGTTTAACTCAGATTGTCCTGTAAGCAGATTGAGTTTGAAAAAAGATGTTTTTGCCGGAGTTCCTCCTTTTTTAGAATCCTTGTCAATGTCGATATACAATACGTGGCCTTGCTGAAATATTTTGTTAGGGGACTCAGCAGCGTGAGGAGAAAGCTGTTCACCCTCTCGAACAAAAACAAATGGGCTTTCATTGATAAGGAGATTAAGCGTTGGAACAAATACCTGTTCTTTAAGTTTATTCAGTTTGTTGATTTCAATGACATGAATTTCATTCTTTTCTTTCTTGAGCGATATCAGGTAAAGATTGTTTCCGGAAACTTTAAACAGGTTAAGGAAATCTCCGCTAAAGATTACTGACTTATCAGAAATAATAATCTCTCCAGATTGTTTGTTTTGAACTAGCGCTTTTAAAAGAACATAATTGGTGTGATCTTCCAGATAATAGAAATAAGTGCTATCACCAATGCTGTTAATACAAACAAATACTTTGTTTTTAAGAACGGGCGAACTCAGATCGCGTACAGTTCCATTCGGTAATATCCATAAGGCCTTTGCTGGCTCTTTTTTTCTGAGATTGTTTGCAATGAAGATGCTGTCGTTAATTTCAAGCGCCTGAATCTCAAGGTCACGACCAAGATTGCCAATAGATTCAATAGGAATTTCCGAAATGATTTTTTGTGCTTGTGTGAAGAAAGAAACGCAGAGAATTGCGAGGGTCGATAGAATTTTAATCATTTAGAACTAGACTTTGTAAAAAGGATAAGGCAAAAGTAAGTACTGTTCCTGAATAATCAACTTTCCCACACAACAGTTTCATTAAGCTTGTACCATTCAGGATATCTCGGCACATGAATCTTTTCAACTTCATTGCGTTTAATTTTTAAAGACGGTGTCATAAGACCATTTTCGATAGTCCAGTCATTTTTCATAATCACTGCCTTCTCAAGCTGCTCGTATGAATTAAGTGTTGGATTGATTTTATGGAGTATTGATTCTAATACCTGACTAATCACTTCTCTTGATTTTGATTTGCCAACGGCTGACAACACAATGAGCGCGATAGGTTGAGGTATACCCATACCCACAACACAAACCTGTTCTATCTCTGTGTTTTCAAGCAGCTTTACTTCAATGGGTGATGGTACAATGTATTTTCCTTTATCAGTCTTGAATAAATCTTTTATCCTTCCCGTAATTGTAAGGAACCCATCAGCATCAATAGATCCCTGATCACCAGTACGAAAATATTCATTCATAAAAGTATCTGCTGTGACTTTTGGCTCTTTATAATAACCTGATAGCAATGCCTTGTGCTTAATCAGAATTTCCTGATCATCACCAATCTTCACATCAACACCTTTCAGGGGTTGCCCAACGGTTCCGTATTTGTTTGCTCCGCTACGGTTGAATGTTCCATAACATGAATTTTCAGTCATGGCATAGGCCTGAAATATTTCAATGCCAAGTTTATCAAACCACAACAATAAACTTAATGAGATTGGTGCTGCCCCCGTGTAAATATGTGATGCCTGTGCAAGACCCATTTTTTTCTTAATACTTTTTTTGACAATGCTTTTAATAAGAGGTATTGCCAGAAGTATATCTAATTTTTTTTGTGGTAATTTCTCTAGAACCTTTTCCTGAAACTTAGCCCAGATGCGGGGCACTGCAAAGAAAAGATTAGGTTGTACTTCAGCTAAATTCTTTGGAAATGTTTCCAGCGACTCAGCAAAAGAAATGATAGACCCTAGGTATATCCCCACCATCTCAACACCTATACGTTCAGCTATGTGGCTCATGGGTAAATATGAAAACATACGTGCATGTTGAGGTATCTTCAAATCCTCAATGGCATTGGCAGAGGCATAACTTAATGCACTGTACTTAAGCATTACACCCTTAGGCGTGCCTGAAGTTCCTGACGTATACATGATAGTAGCAAGATCATCTGCACGGGTTTTATCCTCATGATGCAATGGTTCAGATTTTTTAATAAGCTCTTCCCAGAGCTCTCCTTCTTTTTCACCGTACGTAGAAAAACTGATGCATTTAACGTGCGATGGAATAGCTTTTTTCTGAGCAGCGAAGTGATCAAGCTTTCCAATAAACAAAGCCTGCGTTTCGCTGTGCTCCAGAATCTGTTGAATGGTTGAGGCATCTAGTGTAGGGTAGATCGGAACGGAAATATGATCAGCCATCATAATGGCAAGATCGGCCATGATCCAATGAGCACAATTCTTGGAAAGAATCGCAACCTTACTTTTGGAGGGCAGATTATAACTCTTTAATGCCGAGGCAATGCGTCGTATTTCATCACCGGCCTCTTTCCAGCTCCAGGTTTTCCAAACACCCTGAAGTGGCTGACGTAAGAAGGGAGCGTTTGGTATTTTGTTTTCCCAGTCAAGGAACATCTGAAGAGGAAGCATGTTTTGGTCGGCCATACTTTAATACATAAAAATTTGTTGAATTGCGATGAGGATCAGCTTTTTAGTAATAGTATAAGATAGGAAATGTAATCTGATGATATAGATTTGGTCATTAATAAAAGTAAGAAATTTTTCTATCCGTATATCAAATCTTCGTTTTCCCTTCCTAAGTTGCGTAATGAGTAAACCAGACAAAAAACTATTTCTTCTCGATGCTTATGCATTGATTTACCGCGCCCATTTTGCCTTTACCAAAACGCCGCGCATTAACTCTAAAGGTATAAACACATCAGTACCCTTTGGTTTTACCAATACGTTGATGGAGGTTCTCCAGAAACAAAAGCCGACCCATATTGCGGTTGCATTTGATACCTCGGCCAAAACTTTTCGCGACGATATGTTCGAAGCGTACAAAGCTACCCGTCAGGAAACACCAGAAGATATTCGTTACGGTGTGCCTAAAGTTAAAGAAATTATCAGAGGCTTTAATATTCCCATCCTTGAGCTTGATGGCTATGAGGCTGATGATATCATTGGCACATTTGCTACACAAGCTGCAACACAAGGCTTTGAAGTTTACATGATGACTCCGGATAAAGACTTCGGACAGCTTGTAAAGGAAAATGTTTTTCTATACAAGCCAGCCTACATGGGCAATGTTGTTGATGTGATGGGTGTAAAAGAAGTTTGCGAGAAATGGGATATCCAGAATGTAGATCAGGTAAAAGATATTCTGGGCTTACAAGGTGACTCATCGGACAACATCCCAGGCATACCTGGTTTTGGTCCGAAGACAGCGGCCACACTAATCAAACAATATGGTTCTGTTGAAGAAATTATTGCGCATGCTTCAGAACTGAAAGGCAAACAAAAAGAACTGGTCGAGCAATTCGGTGAGCAGGCGCTGTTGTCAAAGAAGCTTGCTACCATTATTCTTGATGTTCCAATTCAGTTTCACGAAGAAGAATTATTATACACTGGTCCTGATGTTGAAATACTAAAACCAATTTTCAACGACCTTGAGTTTAAAGGCATAGCATCACGGGCTTTTGGTGAAGCCAATGCTGAAGCACCAAAGATTAAGCAACAACCACAACTTTCAATGTTTGGAAAGAATGAACCCGTTGCTGGTGAAGCTGAAAAGAAAGGCTTTGATGGTGATGCTTCAAAATATCATCAGGTTGAAACAAGTGATGATCGCAAGAAGCTGATCGAGCAACTGCAACAACAAAAACGTTTTGCTATCGAATCGATTACTGATGATGCTTCTAATTTTAATTATCAGTTAAAGGGATTGGCATTCTGTTTCCAGCAAGGTGAAGCGTATTTCATTTCAATGAATACTGCTGCAGAAGCAACTGAAATTGTAAATGAGTTTAAATCTGTTTTTCTGAATGAAAGCATTGAGAAATCAGGACATAATCTTAAATACACATTGCTTGCATTGAAGAAAGCCGGCGGAGATATTGCCGGGCATTTGTTTGATACTATGCTGGCGCATTACTTAATAGAGCCCGAGTCAGCACATGATTTGCCTACGCTCTGCAATCAATATTTAAGCTACGGTCTGTTTGCCGATATTGATTCAAAGAACAAGAACAGAGTTTGTGAACGTGTTGATTTAATTTTTCAATTGAAGGATAAGCTTGCCGCCGAACTGGAAGGACGCAATCATACTAAACTGATGAGCGATGTCGAGATGCCGTTGGTAAGTGTATTGGCAGCAATGGAATATGAAGGTGTAAAAGTTGATGTTGATGCATTGGCAAAAATGTCTGAGTCACTTCGTGCCGATACAGAAATTGTTCAAAAGGAAATTTATCAGATCGCCGAAACGGAATTTAACATTGGCTCACCTAAACAATTAGGCGATATTCTCTTCGAGAAAATGAAGCTCATAGAGAAACCAAAGAAAACAAAAACAGGACAGTATGCTACCGGTGAAGATGTGTTGGTAATACTGGCCGAGAAACATGAGATAGCCAGAAAGATTTTAGACTATCGCGAATATGAAAAGCTACGATCTACCTATGTTGATGCATTGCCAAAAATGATCAGCAAAGTTGATGATCGAATTCACACTGACTATAGACAAGCAGTAGCGGCTACGGGAAGATTAAGTTCAAACAATCCCAATCTGCAGAACATACCCATTCGTACAGAGAAGGGAAGACAAATCCGAAAAGCCTTCATAGCCCGTGGTGGAGATTATTTGTTTATGTCTGCCGACTACTCTCAAATTGAATTACGTATTGCCGCTTCTTTTGCCAAAGATGATGTGATGATTGAAGCTTTCCGTAACAAGCGGGACATCCACACCACTACAGCAGCTAAAGTTTTTAAAGTTGCATTAGAAGATGTTACGCCAGACATGAGACGCAAAGCGAAAGAAGTAAACTTTGGTATTCTCTATGGAAGCACAGCCTTTGGGTTATCACAAAATCTGAACATCCCAAGATCAGAAGCTGCAGAAATCATTCAATCATATTTTAAAGAATTTCCATCTATTAAAAAATACATGGATGATTCTATTAACAAAGCTAAAGAGCAAGAGTTTGTTGAAACGTTGTTAGGTCGTCGTCGTTATCTACGTGACATTAATTCACGCAACGCTGCAACCCGTGGCTTCGCTGAACGAAATGCTATTAATGCACCCATACAAGGAAGTGCTGCGGACATTATAAAAATGGCCATGATCAATATCCATAAGTGGCTGGTGAAAGAAAAACTTAGAACCCGTATGACCATGCAGGTGCACGATGAGTTGGTGTTCGACTTGCACAAAGACGAAAAAGATATTGTAAAAGAAAATGTAATTCAGCTCATGAAGAATGCTGTTCAGCTTGAAGTGCCTATGGAAGTTGAAGTAGGTGTTGGGTTGAATTGGCTTGAAGCTCATTAAAAAATAAAGTATGTCGTTATCAGCTATTCCAGACAAAGATTCGATTATACAAGCGCATGGTCGTATCAGGCCTTACGTTCATCGCACACCCGTGATGACATCGGTAGGTATTGATGAAGCAGTTGGTGCTAAGATTTTTTTCAAGTGTGAGAACTTTCAAAATGTAGGTGCCTTCAAAGCACGTGGTGCGATGAATGCTGCGCTAAATCTTTTACCAGAACAACTTGTTAAAGGACTTGCAACGCATTCATCAGGTAATCATGCGCAGGCCGTAGCGCGTGCAGCCTCTATTCTGGGAATAAAATCATATATCGTGATGCCATACACAGCACCGGAAATAAAACGCAAAGGTGTATTGGGTTATGGTGGTGTGATCTTTGAATGCGAGCCAACACTCGAAGCACGTGAGAAAACACTGGCCGATGTTATTAAAGATACAGGTGCCTTTGAAATTCACCCGTTCAATAATTATGATGTAATGGCCGGTCAGGCAACAGCCGCAAAAGAATTATTTGAAGAAGTAAATGATCTAGATTATGTAGTAGCTCCCGTTGGGGGTGGTGGATTGTTGAGTGGTACTGCATTGACGGCAAAATACTTTTCACCAGGTACAAAAGTAATTGCAGGTGAACCTGAAGGTGCTGATGATACGTTTCGTTCTATGCAAAGTGGTAAACGCGAATTGTCTCAAGCCAATTCTATTGCTGACGGATTGCTTACATCATTAGGAGATAAAACATTTCCCATCATACACGAAAATGTTAAACAGGTTATTACGGTAAGCGACACTGAAATCATTGCGGCTATGCGCTTTATATGGGAGCGCATGAAAATTATTATTGAGCCATCCTGTGCGGTTCCATTTGCTTCGGTGTTAAAAGCTAAAGAACAATTTAAAAATAAACGCATCGGTATTATTCTTTCAGGTGGTAATGTTGATTTGGAGAAGGTTGGGAAGTTGTTTACTGCTTAAGGTTAGGAGAGGTGAAAATTTTAGATTATTCTGATCAAAATCAGATAACGTCAATCAAGGAGTGGTGGGGAAATAGAAGACTTAGATACAATAAGGCTCTTGCAATTTCTTGTTCCGTTTCACTAATAATTTATAATGGATTAGTATTTACGCTGGATATTTTATTTTCTAAACCTGATCCAGATAGTCTATTTGATTGGCGACTCAAAATCTATTTTATTCTTTTTCAATTGATTGGATGCTTATTTATGATTGGGGTTGCAAACTTACTTTACAATCTCGGTTTGTATTTCGACAAACGTTATAATGATAGGAGTACTGACACGTTTCGTCAAAGATTATTTAACATAGGCTATTGGACGTCTATTAGCATACCGTTGTTAATATCAATCTGGTTGACCAGTAATTATATTCTTGATAGCCTGCCATATATTTAATTTATTCATCATAATGATGGCCGGAAAGTATCGGTATTCACGAAAGTTATATTGATATCGCTAAAATAATTACATCTCACATACGTCTAATACTAGGTAAACCTACCTTATAACTATGCCCGCTACACTACCTAAAAAAATACTGGCCCGCCAACATCAGATAACAGCTGACTTCTTAAAAGCAATTGATAAGCATCTGCTCGACCTGATCGAGGGACGTGCAACGGAGATGTTTGAGATCAGGGATTTTGCTGAAGAATTACATATTCATCCAACCCACCTCAGCAACACCATTAAATTAACCACGCACCAATCGCCATGTTTCTTTTTTGAGGAAAAGATTCTGGCAATTGCCAAAGCTATGCTAGAAGAAAATCAAGTCGCTATTGCGGAGATTGCTTCTAAACTTACTTATGACCCTTCTAACTTCACCAAGTTCTTTAAACACTTTACAGGACAAACCCCAAAGCAATACCGCGAGCAATTTCTACTCGAACAATTTAAAAATTCGGAAGTAGTCACCATTTAAACTGAAGCTGTCACCAGACTAGACTCTGCAAGTCTCCCGACTTTTGTATCATCTGCTAACAAAAAATGAAGAGATGATACAAACGAAAATTGCACTGGTAACCGGCGGTAGCCGTGGACTTGGTAGAAACATGGTATTGAGCCTTGCCCAAAAAGGCCTTGATGTAGTACTCACCTACAATAGTAAAAAAGATGAAGCCTTAGCTGTAGTAAAAGAAGTTGAAAAACTTGGAAGACGAGCAGTGGCATTACAATTAAACGTATCCGATGTAAAGAATTTTGATCCGTTTTTTAATTCACTCCGATCAGGTCTAAAAGAAATATTTCATCGTGATAAAATTGATTACCTGATCAACAATGCAGGTAACGGTGTTCATGCTGCATTCGCAGAAACGACAGAGGAACAATTTGATATTTTATTGAACACACATTTTAAAGGAAATTTTTTCCTGACTCAAAAAGCTTTGGCTTACATAGCTGATGGTGGTGGCATAATTAATATCTCAACAGGTCTCGCTCGTTTTACATTCCCGGGTTATTCTGCGTACGCTTCCATGAAAGGAGCTATTGAAACACTTACCAAATATCAGGCTAAAGAATTAGGAAGCCGAGGCATTCGTGTAAACGTAGTTGCTCCCGGTGCTATTGAAACAGATTTTGGTGGTGGAAGAGTGCGTGATGATGCGGAGTTGAATAAACAGGTAGCATCACTCACTGCTCTTGGTCGTGTTGGTTTACCAGACGACATAGGTGGTGTAGTAGCATTCTTATGCACTGAAGATGCTAAATGGATTAACGCGCAACGTATTGAAGTATCCGGAGGCATGTTGTTGTAATACTGTCGTTGCTTGTTATTCATGTAGGAGTTGATCTGACCGCAAAACCAGAACAATTCTGGTTTTGCGTGTTGTAGTGGGAGATAATGTGTTAAAACTTTTATCTTCGCAGAAAGATCATCTACATGAAGAAGCTTATTTTCATTTCGCTGTTTTTAGCGGCACTTCAAGTCAATGCGCAGAATGACACGTTGTATTTTTCAACAGAATTGGATATTAATATTCTTTCTGCTGATTTTTTGAATTCCAAAAACAAGCTGGCAGAATTTTTACGCACAGATGGAATCGTTATTCAAAAACAGAATGAAAGCAAAACTTCAGTTTCCATTACAGCCAATGTTAATAAAACTGTTTACACTCAATTCAATGAACAAATGCCCTTGTTGGGGTTTGTGTTGTCGCGAAAAGTCAATACAGTAAATAACAATTTAAAAGTCAATGATATTAAACTTGAAATCGCTTTTTTAAAAAGTAAAAAGAAATCATATACAGAATTACTGAGTAAGATTGACGACAAATCTGATAAGTACATTTCACTATGGAATGAGAATAAGCTTATTGAGGAGAGGATATTCAACAAAGAGCGCGAATTGTTACCCTATCTTCAAAAGGAAAATAATTACTTTATCAACATTGAAATTGTAGATGAAGTAATGAGTCCTGGCAGTACTAAAGTTGCATTTGTAAATATGCCGGGTATTGAATACACCCATCTCACAATTGAAAACCCTAAAGCAGGAGTTTCGGCAAAGACCTATCAGGGCTATTCGTTGAAATATCTTTTCACAAAAGGAAAAAGTTTTGCTGTGATAGGTGCCTATAAAAGTTCTTCACCTGTTGCATCGTCAGATACCACTACATTTTCAGAATTATTCAACCTGGGTTTTGGGCAGGATTTTTATTCGCGCCATTTAGGCAGAGGAGTAAAAAAATTCTTTAATCTTTATTCAGGATATACAGTTGGATATCTGTTGGCTACGGGCAAAGAGTCGAGGAAAAATATATTTTATATTTCACCATCTGTAGGTATTGAGCTCTTTAAGAATAAATATATTCTGGTTGATACAAAGGCATCGTATTTTGTTCCTTTCTCTTATAACAACGAATTGAGAGGATTGAGCTTTAGCGCTTCTTTTAATTTCGTTTTTTAAGATGACTATAAAAGAAAAAGCAGAGCCCATAACTGGTACTCTGCCTTTTTAATTATTATTTCACTTTATCTGTATTAAGCAACTTCACGCCTAAGATGCTTTCAAGCAATGAAGCCTGGTTGTTGCTACCACCACCATTCATGTAGGTAGAGGGTAACACAATTTTAGACAACGCTTCTGCCACACCAATTTTAGTATCCTTCTCAAACTGAGCACGCTCTTGAGGAGTCAAACCAGCGGTTACTAATCGTGTGTTAGCGTAAGCTTTAGCATCAGCATCTGTCTTCATCTTTTGTGCAGCAAGAATAGCAGTTTGAGCTTCAAGTGCAGCAACTTCTTTTTCCTGCTGAGCTTGCGTAATGGCCTGAGCTTTTATAACCTCTTGTTCCCATTTCGCTTTGGCAGCAGCAGCTTTACCCTGGAGCTCAGTGGTGATCGCATCCTGTTCAGCCTTCTTAGAGTTAGCAATCGCAGTTTGCACCTGCATGTAAGCCTGTTGCTGAACCTTGATTTGATTTTCAACTTCTGAATCATAATCGATAGAGTTCAACGCTAAACCTTGCAAGCTTACACCATACACCTTCACAGCAGAAACTTCCTGACGCATTGGCATATTCTTTTTGTCCTGAACAATTTTTACAACCGTTACTGTCTTATCTGTGTTCATCAAATCATCATGCACTTTAACATCTTCTTGTTTCGTACGATACACACCATTAATAGATTGGTCTTCAATGTATGATAACAAGTCATTTCTCTTTTCAGCAGACGATTCTTTTGATGACATCAACGGACCAGTCATGTAAACTGATTTTGTTACTACCTGACGTACCAACTGTTGTTCAACAGCTTCCTGTGAACCAAAGTCTGTATGCAGTTTCAAAATAGCTTTTTCATCAGCAGGCATGTACCATCGTACTGAACCTGAGATTGAGCCGTGACCACCATCATTAAAACGAATCTTGATGGATTGATCATTTTCTTTTCCTTCATCTTTTTTATCGCTAAACCAAAATTGGTTTGACTTTTTATAGTGTGTTGCAGTACCAAAGCTTTGCATAACAGGTCCTGCTGTTGTATAAATAGAAATCTTACCAGAAAATGCACTTTGAATAATTACAATCTCTGAGTTGTCAACGTTCTCAACAATTTTTCCTGAGAACAGAATGAGAATCAGAAACAGAACACCGACACCAATTAAAAGAATTCTTCTTGTGTTTAACATAGTTTTTACGTTTTGGAAATTAGTTTCCATGTATGGATTGTTTGTTTAGTTGTTTACTTATTAAAAAGATTATCTGCTTCTTCTTTAAGCTGTTCAGCCGATTTGAAATTTTTGTTCACCTCGTGCTGAATGTCCTTCACTTCTTTTATTTTTTCTTTTGCAACAGATAGTTTCTGTTCCAAAGAAGAATCATCAGCCTTACTTTCAATTACGACTGCTTTCTTTCTGAAGGAACCGAACAAAGGTTTTCCTGCCAGCAACGGATAAAAAAATTCAGTAATAGAAATCAACACGATGGTTGCTAGTACGATGAACTCAAGAATTGTCCACATAGTTTTTTAGATAGTTTAAAAATTACGCCGATTAATAAACAGGTAAACCTATAGGTAAGTGGTTGGGTGATGAATAAAAGAATAAGAATGTTGGGTGTAGATGTAACCTTTTTTCGAGAGTGAGTAATTGACCTTTCTAAGGCCTGTTTCAAATGCAATTGCAACGTTGCATCATCTATAAAGATGTTACGTTATAGATAAAAACAGTAAAGTATTTTATAGATTTGACTTAGCAGATAAGTCTGACAACTATGATGAGATAAGATTATTTATTAGCAAGGTACTATGGCGTTCGAACACCACTCACAACCACTATTGCCCAAGCGCAAATTCTATTTGCGTGTATTGAGGTATGCATGGTTTTGCATTTTGTTAATAGGTATCTCACTTGGTATTGGTGTGGTGGGTTATCACTACTTTAATAGTTTAGGCTGGCTTGATGCACTCGTTAATGCTTCTATGATTCTTACAGGTATGGGACCTGTAGATCCACTTCATAATGATGGAGCCAAATGGTTTGCTTCCATCTATTCTATTTTTAGCGGTGTTATCTTTCTCAGTGCTGTGGCTGTCTTCTTATCACCAGTAGTTCACCGGTTTTTACACAAACTGCATGTAGATGACGGAAATAAATAAAAAAAGGCCAGGCGTTTTGCCTGACCTTCTATCCTGTAAACTAATATCAGAATGCTAGTTAATTATTCTTTTTGAATTGATCAAACTTAGACTCTACAGCTTTCTTAGGGAAAGTATTATTGGTAACGTCAACATCAGCCAATTCAGCATTTGGATCCAGTAAGATGTTAACCACTTCTTTTTCTTTCACAAATACTTTAGTGACTTCACTTTCATTTGTTCTCCATATTTCTGCTGGAATACGTTCGATCTCCTTAGAGCCATCTTTAAATGTCCATTCGATAACAAGTGGTGAAACTAATCCACCAACATTTTTAAACTTCAATTGATAGATATTTTTGTTCTCTAACTTTTGAACAATAGCCTTATCATCAACACGACTCTTGAACTCGCCATAAAACTGATCAGGCGTGTTTTGAACGGTTAATGGTGAAGGACCTTCGCTGAAATCTTTAACACCTTCTTCTTTTGAAGTTTCGTTCAAGTCACCTTTTTTAACTTTTACTTTTTTCTTTTCGATATCGGTTTTTTCAGTTTGTACTTTAAACCATTTCGCATCAGCAACTTCTACATCAACATTGTCTGTTGTGTAAAACCAGCCACGCCAGAACCAATCGAGATCAACAGCAGATGCATCTTCCATTGTTCTGAAAAAATCTGCTGGTTTAGGATGCTTGAAAGCCCAGCGTTGTGCATACTCTTTAAAAGCTTTATCGAATAACTCTTTGCCCATAACAGTTTCACGCAATAGTGTAAGTGCAGCGGCAGGTTTTGTATATCCATTTGGTCCATGATTTCTTCCCTGGTTATCAGCAGTAGCCATAACAGGACGCATTTGTGATTTATCACCTTTCATGAATGGGATAATACTTTTCGGTGTACCTCGTACATAGTTTAGCTGAGGATATCGCTCTTGTAAAGTTTCCTTATCAAGAAATGAATTGAGTCCTTCATCCATCCAGGTTGATTGACGTTCATCACTATTAACAATCATCGGAAAAAAGTTGTGACCAACCTCATGCACAATAACGTGAATCATTCCTGTTAATGTTTGCTGAGAATATGTTCCATCAGCATTAGGTCTGCCACCGTTAAAACAAATCATAGGATATTCCATGCCTTGATCTGCAGTATGAATAGAGAAGGCAGTTGGATAAGGATAATCAATAGTGCGTGATGAATACACTTCTAATGTATTCTTGATTGCCATAGTTGATTCTTTTCCCCAAAGCGGATTACCTTCTTTCGGGTACATTGATTGGGCAAGTGGTGCTTTGTCGCCGATCTTTACAGCCATAGCATCCCAGATAAATTTGCGTGAATGTGCAAAAGCAAAGTCACGAACATTTTCAGCGTGGAATTCCCACGTACTCTTTTTAGTAGAATGTATTTTCTCTTTAGCTGTTGCTTCTTCCTGTGTGACGATAAGTACAGGGTTGTCAAAAGTCTTCTTTGCTTTTTCAAAGCGATCGATTTGATCTTTCGTTAAAACATCTTTCGGATTTTGAAGCCAGCCGGTAGCACCAACAATATGATCTGATGGCACTGTTATTCTTACTTTATAATTACCAAACGTTAAAGCAAACTCACCTGCTCCTAAAAACTGTTTGTTCTGCCAGCCTTCGTAATCATCAAATACACACATGCGTGGAAACCATTGAGCAAAGGTGTAAACATAATTGCCATCAGCTGGGAAATATTCATAACCACCACGACCACCTTCATACTCATTACGATCGTATTCAGTGTAGCTCCATTCAACAGAGAAAATAAATTTCTCCCCCGTTTTGAGGGATGCTGGAAGATCAACACGCATCATCGTGTAGTTGATGGTATACGGAAGAACTTTGCCAGTAGCATCTTTTACTGATTTAATAGTGTATCCACCTTTGTAATTCGTAGAGGCAACATTAGCAGTTAATGCAAAGAATTTAGCAGGAATTGAATCCCGAACAGTGCCACCCTGAGTTTTATCAGTCATATTATTTTCAGCAAACAGATTCTGATCCAATTGCATCCATAAGAAATTCAAAGGCTCTGGAGCATTGTTATAATAGGTAATAGTTTCTTTTCCGGTAAGAAGATGTGTTTCATCGTTTACATCGACATCAATAACATAATCTGCACGTTGTTGCCAGTAATTTGAGCCGGGAGCACCAGAACCTGCGCGATATGTATTGGGAGTTGGAACAGATTCGGGGCCAAGTTGTTCAAACTTGCCTTTCCATGTTGGCGATTGGGCAAAAGAAGCTATAAAAGCCACCATCACCACAAGGGTAATTAATAGACGTTTCATTCAGTAAGGTTAATAAATTGAAAAGCAAAAGTGCCGGGATTTCCCGGCACTTCAAAAAAGAGATCAGAATAATTTAACTTTTTTTCTTTTTAAAGTCATCAAATTTCGATGGCTTTTCAACACGAGGGAAGACGTTGTCATCTGTATTCACATCTGTAGTCTCCTGGTTAGGGTCTACAACTACAGTAGCAACTTCTTTATCCTTTACAAAAACCTTGCTCACTTTGCTTTCATTGGTGCGCCAGATTTCAGCGGGAATTCTCTCGGTTTCTTTTGTTCCATCTTTATAAGTCCATTCGATAATAACCGGCATCACTAAGCCACCTTTATTTGATACCGTTACTTCGTAGATATTTTTTCCGGTTAACTTTTGTACGATAGCTTTATCATCAAGACGGTTTGTAAACTCACCATAGAAACGTGCATCGGTATTTAATATCGTAAGTGGTTCCGGACCATTGTTGAAGTTGTTATACTTCTTATCAGTAGCATTGCTACCTAAATCACCTTTAGTACTTTTTACATTCTTGTTTTCAACGTTAGCTTGTTCTGTACTAACCTTGAACCATTTAACCTGATCGACCGACTGATCACAATTATCAGTTGTGTAGAACCATCCTTTCCAAAACCAATCAAGATCTACAGCAGATGCATCTTCCATTGTTCTGAAAAAATCAGCAGGCTTAGGATGTTTAAATGCCCAACGATTAGCATATTCTTTAAATGCTTTATCAAACAACTCAGGACCCATCACGGTTTCTCTCAAGATATTTAATGCTGTTGCACATTTAGCATATTGCTCTGAACCGAATTGTAAAATTTGTTCTGAGTTAGTCATGAGTGGACGTTGAGTAGATTTATTTCCACTCATATAAGGAACAAGTTTATTGGCTGGTCCACGACGTGAAGGAAAATCTTTATACGTTTCAACTTCTGTACGATATTGAATGAATGTATTCACACCTTCATCTTGCCAGGTCCACTGACGTTCATCAGAGTTGATGATCATCGGGAAAAAGTTATGACCTACTTCATGAATTACAACACCAATCATTCTGTATTTAACACGATCGTCATAAGAACCATCAGGATTAGGACGTCCCCAGTTAAAACAGATCATAGGATACTCCATTCCAATATCAGCGGTGTGAACAGAGATAGCAACCGGATAAGGATAATCAATGGTGTATTTTGAATATGTAACGATGGTATTGCGAACTGCTTTTGTAGACTCACGTTCCCATAACGGATTTCCTTCTTTAGGATAGAATGACATAGCCAACGGAGTTTTTGATCCGATCTTCACGGCTTGTGCATCCCAGATAAATTTGCGTGACGAAGCAAAGGCAAAGTCACGGACATTTTCAGCGTGAAACTCCCATGTCTTCTTTTCTTTTAACTTAGTCTTTTCCTTTTGTGTTGCTTCAGCTTGTGTTACAATCACTACAGGTTGATCGTAAGAAGTTTTAGCTTTCTCAAAGCGTTCTTGCTCTGTCTTGGTTAAAACTTCCTGAGGATTTTTTAACATGCCTGTTGATGCAATGATATGATCTGCAGGTACAGTAAGACGAACTTTATAATCGCCGAAGGCAAGGGCAAACTCTCCCTGACCTAAAAATTGTTTATTCTGCCAGCCCTGATAATCATCATAGACACACATGCGCGGGAACCACTGTGCAATAGTATAGATGTAGTTTCCATCTTGGGGAAAATATTCTAAACCACTACGACCACCAACTGTACTGCGATCGCCAATATTGAAAGACCACTCTACAGAAAAACTTACTTTTTCGCCAGCCTTTAATGGTTGTGGTAAGTCTATACGCAACATGGTTTGATTAATCGTGTAGGGTAGGGCTTTTCCTGCAACATCTTTAATGGATTTGATTTTAAATCCTCCATCAAAATCATAAAGATCATATGTGCCTGCTGCTGCCTGGGCAGTGATGGAATCTTTTACAGAACCTGTTTGAGTTTTATCAGTGTTGTTGCCCTTTGCAAAAAGATTTTGATCTACCTGTAGCCATAAATATTTTAATCCTTCAGGTGAATTGTTGTAATAGGTTATTGTTTCTGAACCTGCGATGCTTTGATTCTCATCATTCAGTTCGGCATTAATAACATAGTCTGCTTTTTGTTGCCAGTATTTTGGCCCAGGCGCTCCAGAGCCAGTCCGGTATTCATTGGGGGTTGGCAGAGCTTGATTTAATTGTTCAAATTTTCCTTGCCATTTAGGAGCATCCTGCGCTATAGCATAGCACGACGCTAGCAGGCAGCCCGCTACTGTTAAAACAAATCTCATAGACGTATATAATTGTAGGTTAATAAAGTTCTACCAAAAAATCTTATCCTTCATCAGCATCAGCGCAACACCGGCAATGGCAGACGAAATAACAAGCTTCCAATCTCTGCGACTCACTCCGAAAAGATCGGTAACAATAAAGCTCAATGTAAGAAACAGAACAACAATAATTATTTGACCTACTTCAAGCCCGATATTAAAGGCAAATAATTGTGTTATGATGCTCTTATCGCGCCCCAATATGCTTCGTAAATAATTGGAGAATCCCATGCCATGAATCAAACCAAAGAAAAGAGCATAAGCATAATTGAGCTGCAGTGCACGATCACTGAGGTTCTCTTCATTTCTGAAAAGATTTGAGACGGCAGTAATAAAAATAGTAAGCGGTATTAAAAACTCAATTAAGTCGGCCTTAACATTAATTATATGAAGAGTGGATAATGCCAGGGTGAGCGAATGTCCGATGGTAAAAGCTGTTACCAGAATCAAGACTCTTTTCCAGTCACGTAAAGCATAGAGTGCACACAAGGAAACAACAAATAAAATATGGTCGTATCCATTTTTATAATCAAGAATATGCTCTCTGCCAAGACTAAAATAAAGCTGAAATTGCGTCATACAATACCACTGAGCGGCAAGTATACCGCTTAATTTTGAATTTGAAAAAACAGATCTATATATCAAGTGTCTGCTTATTCTGGCGTTTACCTATATTTACTTAGACACAAACAAAAATTCTGATTGAATCCTAAACTTGAAAAGCTATTCGTTGCATTGGAAAACGACAGGCTGAAACTCTTTCAACTTTTAACTAATGTTGATGAAGTAACATTAAGCCGTAATCCCAATTCGAATAAATGGTCAATACGTCAAATTGTGGTTCATCTTTTCGTTTCAGAAAAGCTCTCATTGGGGTATATGAAAAAGAAATCGCTTGGTATAGAAACTTTCGAAAACTCGGGCTGGATAGAATCTGTAAAACTCGTTCTGCTAATTTTATCACAACGCCTTCCCTTCAAATACAAAGCACCAAAGTCAGTCGTTCAGCACACTCCTGCAGACATCTCAATAGCGGAAATACAAAATCAATGGGATTCACTACGAAGTGAATTAAAAGAATTTTTAAACAGCATTGAAGATAAAAATCTGAAGAAAAAGATTTACAAACATCCACGTGCTGGCATGTTGAATGTTGTTCAGGCAATAACGTTTTTCAGAGAACATTATATTCATCACTTGCCCCAGATAGAAAGGTTGTTGAAAGCGTAATACAATTTCTTTATCGCACACGATTTAGTAAAGTGATAATTATGTATTCAGCTTTATGCTTAACCCTTTTCTTAAGGTATTATGTATTTCAGCTACGGTATCGGTATGTTTTATCAGCTCATTAATTTCTTCCTGCGACGACGCTGAACTAACATGAGCTGTATATTGAAAATTTGATCCAGGTTCTCCCTCAGCTCCAAAATCTCCTGTACATTCAACTTCAACAGAATCGATAGCAATATTTCGTTTGGCAGCTTCACGGTAAAGATCATTACAAAAACATGTTGCCAATGCCAGCATCAGTAATTCACCACCATTAACTGAAGACCCATAGCCTGTACTTTTTGGAGGAATGATGATAGCTTTTGAAGAGCCATTAGTCTGCAGATTAATTTCATGTTGATTTTGACTACTTCGTATGATGGCGGAAATATTCATGGATTTAGAATATTTTTAATTTATAACAATATCAAATCGTTTAGCAAGCTGATCTTTTAAGTCATTATCATCGACTAAAATTGATTCAAGTCTTTCATTCCCAGAGGTCTCAATTAATTTGTTGTTAAAGATAGTAATCCTGCCAGTAGTTGTTGGTTTTGTACAGATGATGTTCTGAACAAAATACGAATAAGGATTTGTCTGTTTGTCAAAGCAAAGAGGTTGAAAACATTCAACATCAACCTCAGTTAGATTGAAGATGTATTTCTTCTGAAAATCAATACCATCATTTGACATTAACAGTAAATAGTTTTCAGCGTCATACTTTTCAATTTTAAAGAAGCTCCGTCCATCGGTCTGGACACCTTCTTTTATTTCGAGCGGACGAACAAATAAATCTCCAAAGCCTACATCAGCCAGGTATTCTTTATCTGTTTTAACATAGACAGACATGTGATCATATAATGGCCCCGGAACTCCAGTTGCAGTAAAAATTTGTGATGATATTATTTTACTGGAAAAACCAAGCTCACTTAACAGATTACTAAAAAGGTAATTCAGCTCGTAACAAAAACCACCTCTTTGGTTATTCACTACTTTTTTAAAAACCTGATTGAACTCCAGATCAAAACTTCTTTTGTAATGAATATCGAGATTCTCAAAGGGCACGTGCATAATATGATGTTCGTGCAAATCGATAAGTGTTTCATTGTCAACATTAATATTGCCAGTGAACTTTATTCGCTTGAGATATTTATTCTTATCCATGATATGAATTACAATTTAAGTAAGTCATATCATCCATTGTAGAAATGGTTTAAGAATTAATGCAGGATTTATAGCTTTAACTTTCATTATTTAAGACTGAAAGCTTTAAAAACTAAACTGACTGATAGAAATAAAAAATGTGCCCTGAAACATTAAATCTTTCAGAACACATTTTTCTTAATAGTGAATCAAAGATACACTAAGCAATTGCCTTCAATGCAGCATCATAATTAGGCTCTTGACCAACAGCTGGTACTATTTCTGTATGTACTACTTTCAAAGAAGCATCTAACACAACAATAGCTCTGGCAAAAAATCCTGTCATGCCACCATCAATCATTTCTACTCCATAGTTTTTAGAGAAGCCTCTGCTTCTAAAATCAGATAGTGATATAACCTTGTCTATGCCTTCGGCGCCACAGAAACGTTTAAACGCAAATGGAAGATCTTTCGAAATGCAAAGAACTACTGTATTGCTCAAGCCAGCTGCTCGCTTATTAAATTCACGAACAGATGTAGCGCATACGCCTGTATCGATACTTGGAAAAATATTCAGAACAATCTTCTTGCCTGCAAAATCTTTCAGACTTACGTCTTTTAAATCAATTCCTGTCAGTGTAAAATCAGGAGCTGTGCTGCCGATGGCTGGTAAGTTGCCATTCGTGTTTACGGTGTTTTCGCCAAGTTTTGTTTGTGCCATTGTATTTTTGTTTAATAAAATAATGCTTTTTATCGTGCATAAAAGTAATACGAAAGTGGTTGATAAGATCAGCCGCACTTAAAAAATCTTTCTTTAACCGTATAAAAAAATAAACAAATAAAGTGAGCGATAAATCATAACTTACTTATCAAACCTGTTACCCATGAAACGTGTATTGATCTGCTTCCAGTTTATAGTGCTAACCATCAGCGTTTCCAGAGCTCAGGATGCTGCTTTGGCTGCCCGTAGTTTTCTTGGCTTGTTAGATGACAACTTGAAGGCTAAAGCACAATACGCTTACGGCGATGACGAACGATTTAACTGGCATTTTGTTCCGCGTGAACGAAAAGGTGTTCCGCTTAAAGATCTAAACAAAAAACAAAGAGATGCAGCCTTCTATCTTTTGGAGAGCTCACTTAGTTTTCAGGGATATACCAAAGCAACTTCTATTATCAATCTTGAAAATGTACTACGCTTGATTGAAAAGCGTGGGCCAACGGATACCTATCGTGATCCGCTTAATTATTACTTTACAATTTTCGGAACACCATCAAGCGATTCAACATGGGGATGGCGTATAGAGGGTCATCACTTTTCTATTAACCTTACCTCTATTCATGGCGAAATTGTATCCTCTACACCAACGTTCTGGGGTAGTAATCCAGGAACAGTACCATTTGGTGTAGACAAGGGTAAGCAGGTTCTAAAACGCGAAACCGAACTTGGATTTCTTCTTGTAAATTCTCTTACAAACGAACAGCTTCATGAAACTATGATAGCTGATGTTGCACTGCCAGAAATTATTACGGGCGACAGTCGTAAGGCGCAGATAGAGCAACTGCAAGGACTTTCGTTTACTAAAATGACGCCACAACAACGCAAGGTCTTCACGCAATTACTGGATACCTATGTTAAAAATTATGAATTTGGATTTTCGAGTAAGCTGATGGCA
>DATJHZ010000214.1:0-6339 GCA_035493595.1 Cyclobacteriaceae bacterium
AATATGATCAGCCTCTTCATGTATAGAAGAAGGATTAATAGTTGACCAGCATGGGTCACCTGCTATGCCTGATTCATTTCCTACCCAACGGCAATCAGCAAAGCGATAAGAATTTTTTGTGCCGAACACTACGCAATTTGGTTGCAGGCGTCGAACGGTATCAGCCCATCGCGTATAATAAGTTTGTGTAAGTTTATCAGCGCCTGCACCGTCCCACCAGATCTCCCATATAGGACCGTAATTTCGTAACAACTCGGAGAGCTGGCTTGCATAGTAATCACTGTAGTCATCCGTTCCATAACGCGAATCATGCCTGTCGTGTGGCCCGAGGTAAATTCCTGCTTTAATTCCTGCGGCTTTGCAGGCATCTGTAAATTCTTTTACAACATCGCCCTTGCCATCTTTCCATAAACTATTCTTAATTGAATAATTTGAATGAGCTGTTGGCCAGTTACAAAAACCATCAGCGTGCTTAGCAACAAAGATGGCACTGGTAATACCTGCATTTTTAAGAACACTTGTCCACTGATTGCAATCAAGTGCTGTGGGATTAAATTTTTCAGGACTTGCTGTGCCGTCGCCTTCATTATCGTTGGTGAAGGTGTTCATACCGAAATGAAAAAAGGCTATCATTTCACGATGATACCATTCAATTTGTCGGGCATTAGGTATCGGTCCTGATGGCGTTGGTGCTGTCTGTGCATTGGTAAGGAAGGGCAGGAGAGAAAGGTGTAGTAAAACAAATTTCATCACTGCCGAAGCGGAGTAGTGTCTCACAATCATGCTTAACTAGCTATTTATTTTTTTGTCGAATTGTATCTTGATCTTACTATGAAACGATGTGCGTTGTATTTCATAGTTTATTTATTGGCTGGACTATTTTATCCTTGAGAAATAACGGACTTCAAATCGTTCTTGATTTTTACCAGAGAACAGTGGTGTTTTTGTTATTTTTAAAATCAAACTATTCTCATCCAGTAATAAAATCTTAAAGTGACCCAGATTTTTCTTATCGAGGGTTTCTTGAATCAGGCTATCGGTTGTTGGCATGCTGTAAAAAAAGAATCTTGATTCATCCTCTCGGGTCATCTTCAGTTTTCCATCTGCCTGATAGTGCTGAAGAGGAGTTTCTTCCATATCCTTTCGGGTAAAGCCGAATCCATTATAAAACGTGTAAACAGAATCCGTCTTCCATGATCCAACAATCAGTTCTTTTCTGTCTGAAGGTTGTTGCGTACAACATACACCGATAAATCCAAATACGAACAGAAGTAATGGAATACGCATAAGATTCTGTTTACACGATATTAAAATTAATAGTTAGAATTCTGAATTAATATACCATCACTTAAGTCAATCTCACGTTGTGGTAATGGAAAGTAGTAATGCTTTGGCTTTACAAAAGTTCTCGCAGGTTTATATGGGCCTCTGTCAATGGCATACAGTGCAACAATATCTACTAGATTGGCTTTATCCCAACGCATTAAATCCTGATGACGTTCGTTTTCCCCAGCTAACTCTACACGACGCTCGTGCATAATGTCTGTCATAGTAGCATTTGATACTGGGGTAAGACCAACGCGGGCACGAACAGCATTTAGTTCTGCGTCGCCACTTTGCCCTGAGCGAATCTTGGCTTCTGCAACTAACAGATACACATCGGCAGATCGAAGCCATGGTGCATTCAAGCTTTGACTCATATCGCCACTGGATGTAAAGTTGGTATACTTTCTAAAAGCATAGCCGGTAAGACGTGTATCCTCTTGCACGAAAGTGTGAACAGTTGATCCCATTGTTACCTGATCACCAGGTTTGAAAATAGAATAGTCTAATCGAGGATCGCCATCTTCATATTCGTCTACCAGATCCTGAATCGGTTCGTGAAATCCCCAGCCTCCTAAACCTCCGGGTGTATGATACCATGCCGGAGAATCGTCTGTGGTCCAACCTTGCTCATATTGCAGACTGTACAATATTTCAGGATTGTTTTCAGTGCTCAATTGAAAGTTCATATCAAAGCTATCGGCTAACTTGTATGCATTGTTTGTTGTAATCATTGTACCTGCAGTGATTGCTTTGGCAAACTGCTCCTGATAAACATACAACTTGGTTAAAAAACCATAGGCAGACCCTTTAGTCACACGTCCTAAATTAGCATCGTCCTGAGTCTCTGGTAGCAAGTCAACAGCTTTAAGAAAATCTGATTCAGCCTGTGCCTGCACTTCTGCTAATGTAGATTTGGCTTTGTTGAATTTATTAGCCAACGCATCTGCTTCTAGTATGATAGGAACTTCACCCCAGATCACAGATAATCTCCAGTATGCAAATCCCCTTAAAAAATAAGCTTCACCAAGGCTACGGTTTTTGAGAGTTGCATCCATGGTTACTTTAGGTGCATTAATCAGTACAGCATTAGCACGTGATATAACTTCATATTTTGTTGACCATGTATTTAATATGTGTGAGTTAGAGGCATTAAATGTAAAGAGCTCCAATTGAGCTTCTGAATCACCATGATCGCCCGCTCTGACCATGTCGTCAGAACTGTTATCAAAGGTATATTCCGTATGTGCAAAACCGTCCTCATCTAGCAGAGGTGTGTAAATTGCATTTGTAGCTGCAACGACATCATCTCCATTACGCCAGAATTGAGCAGAGGTTATTTGTCCGTAAGGTGTAGATTCCAGCAAATCTTTTTGGCAACCACTCAGGATCAAGCCAATGAATAAGACTGCAATTCCTGTTATTTTTTTCATATACAAAGTATTTTTTTTCATGCGTTAAAAAGAAAGCGTGGCTCCAATGGTATAAGTCTTGGATTGTGGGTATTGTGCATAGTCCACATTAATCTGCCCATTTCCAGGAAATCCTAACTCGGGGTTAAGCCCTTTATATTTGGTTACTGTAAAAATATTTTGTCCTGTAATGTAAATACGTGCTTTATTGATATGAGCAACATTGCTCACTTTTTGCGGAATGGTATAACCGAGGTTAAAATTCTTGAAC
This sequence comes from Cyclobacteriaceae bacterium, assembly GCA_035493595.1. Classification (GTDB taxonomy): domain Bacteria; phylum Bacteroidota; class Bacteroidia; order Cytophagales; family Cyclobacteriaceae; genus DATCRE01. The sequence goes on from DATJHZ010000214.1 coordinate 3,007, forward strand.
CTTAGAAATGCTCCACTCTCAATAAATAAAGTTGATGTGCGGAAGTTAGTATTCGGGTCTGTTGAACTTAATCTGGGAATGGAGTTGCTGGTACCTTCATCAGTCCATCTTCCTTTTACTTCAGCATACATATTGAAAGGATATGATGCATCCAGTCCTTGCATACGGTCAGCATTATAAATATCAACACCACCGACGCCTATGAAAAATAAACTTAGGTCAAAGCTCTTGTATGCTAAAGTAGCATTAAGACCATAGGTAACTTTAGGTTGTGGGCTACCCAAAATAGTGCGGTCTTTAGCATCTATTATACCATCACCAGTTAAGTCTTTGAATCGTACGTCTCCGGGATGAATATCAGCCCGTCGAGAATCATTGGCAATGTTTGGATCAGTGTCAATTTGATTTTGATTTTGATATAGTCCATCAGCAACCCATCCATAAAAAGTACCATAAGGATGACCAACGTAAGAACGTGTAATTTCCTGATTAGGTCGGCCATAGTATGGTGTACCTAAGAAGCTGCCAGGTGTTTGTAATTTTGTAATTCTGTTCTTGATGAAAGTAGCATTACCACTTATGGTGAAAATAAAATCACCAGCCGTTTTTCGATATGAAGCTTCGATTTCTAATCCTTTATTTCTGATTTGACCTACATTTTGATCAGGTATGGACGCTTTACCAAGGGTGCCCAATGAAGGAGGCGCTAGTAGCATATTTTTAGTATCCTTAATAAAATAAGCAGCACTAAAAAGAATTCTATTTTCCAATAATCCAGCATCTATTCCAAAGTTTGTCATTTCCGCAGTCTCCCATCCAATATTCGGATTGGGGATAGTTGACTGCGCAGTACCTTGCACTTGATTTTGCGGATCATTGCCAAAAGCATAATTGTTATAAGTGCCACCTTGTCTGAGTAACGCCAGGTATTGAAGACGACCTACATTTTGATTACCTAAATGTCCAGTTCCACCAGTTAGTTTCATGTTGCTAATGAAAGGCAATGCATTTTTGAAGAAAGGTTCTTCAGATATTCTCCATCCTACAGAAAACGCAGGGAAGTATCCCCATTGAAGACCGTTGCGAAACTTTGAAGAACCATCAGCTCGATAAGTTGCTGTTAACAGATATTTTTCCTTGAAAGAATAATTTGCTCTGCCAAAAACGGATTGTAAGGCATCATAACTTTTCCCTCCACTACCTTTAGTTGGGTCAGGGTCAGCTCCCAGGTTCAAAATAGTTCCTGCTTGTCCCATATAACGTAAGCTTGGGTCTTCACTTGGAAAATCTCGGCCTACTTCTTTTGAATGGACATCATTAAAGGTTTGAGAGGTATACCCAGCCACTACACCGATTGAGTGGTCACCAACCTTCTTATCATAAGACAAAAAGTACTCTTGCAAGAAAGACCAGTTTTTGTCATTGGTGATTGAAAGCTGGTTATAATTAGTTTGACGGTACTGACTGTCAATCTTTACATTAAATTCCTGTGAATCGGAGAAATTTGCATCTATGCCTACGTTAGCCTTTGCTTTAAGGCCTTTTAAAATTTCATATTCACCTGTTACGTTTCCTAATATAAGACTACGTGTGTTACTTTTATCTTGTGTAGCAATTGTGTACAGGGGGTTATTGATATCACCAAAACCAGGAATACTTGAAGTATAATTTCCATACGCATTTTTAACTGGTAAGCCAGGATGAAAACGAATAGCACTCCATAATAAACCATCTTGTGCAGAGGTGGTATTGGGGGCGACATTACTAACATTTGTAATTTGAAGACTTTGACCAATCTTTATGCGTTCACCAATTTTATGATCTGTGTTAATGCGTAAGGTGTAACGTTTATAATATGATTTTCCAATGATGCCTTTCTCATCATACTTTCCTCCTGAAATAGCAAAGCTTGAGTACTTACCGCCACCTCGTATTGACAGGTCAATATTATTTGTTGTTCCCTGTTTTAATACTTTGTCCTGCCAGTTTGTTTTCTGGGTTTGGTATTGTGGATCTTGCCAGATGGCTGGAATAGCTGCACCATCATTTGTAAATGATTCCTGCTTTAATTTTGTGTAAGTAGGTGCATCCAATACATCTAGTGTTTTTATACGGTTCGATACCCCAGTATAAGCATTCACGGAAAGATTTAATTTATCATCAAGCTTGCCACGTTTGGTGGTGAGTAGAATAACGCCATTGGCAGCTCTTGTACCATAGATAGCAGAAGCTGACGCATCTTTTAAAACTTCAACTGATTGAATGTCATTTTGATTTACATCGTTCATGCTACTACCTGGTGGCAACGCAACACCATCTACTACAATCAATGGTTCAGCATTATTAACAGTGCCCATTCCTCGAATAAGTATTGTGCCTGAGTTTCCGGGCTCGCCTCCATTACGTACTATATTCACACCAGACATTCTTCCCTGTAGTGATTGTTGTGCACCACCCGATGGAAGGTTTTCAAAATCTGATCCTTTTACACTAGCGATTGAACCCGTAACATCCTTCTTCTCCTGTGTACCATAACCCACAACAACAATTTCGGACAGTGATTGAATGTCTTGGGTAAGAATCATATCAATTACAGTTTGTGAGTTTACCGTAATTTCTTCAGTTACATAACCAATGAAGGAGAATATGAGAACACTTTCTGATGAAGAAACATTAATGGAATACTCACCGTTAGCATCCGTAGTTGTACCAATTGTTGTTCCTTTCACAACAATGTTTACACCCGGTAAAGGTTGGCCTGCATCATCTTTTACTTTTCCTGTAACCTTTATATCAGGCGAAGATTCCCGTGAGAAAAGAACGGGATTCATCGAGAGTCCAATGCGTGCACTTGCTGAACTGGTGAGCATATCAGGACTTAATTGAACTTCGTACGAGAGCGGGATTATTGTAATTTGTTTTTTTCTGATCTTGTACGTAACGTTTGTGCCTTGCAGAAGCTGATCAAGTACTTCTTCAATCTTCTCTGATTTAATTTCAATTGATATTTTCTTGACGTCTTTCAAACGGTTATCATTCATCACAAAATGATAATCGGTTTGACGCTCAATTTCTTTCAATGCTTTTTTTAGTGTTGTTTCATGAAGACTTAACTCAATCTGGAGATGTTGGTCTTTCAATGAAAAAGCATGCAAGAATCCGGAGGAGCAATTCAGAAGCAGTATGATTACGAGGCTTAGTGTGATTGGCCTGGTAAAAACACGCTTGGTTTGGGTAACGTAAATACAATGCATAGTTTATGGTTTTTGTAAAGGCTTTAATTATTATCTATTCATATAAAATGATTTGTCCTTTTTCTTTTTTAACCTTGAG
>DATJHZ010000215.1:0-7284 GCA_035493595.1 Cyclobacteriaceae bacterium
TATCCTAATTTGTTTGATGCACATCCTCCATTTCAGATTGATGGAAATTTTGGTGGTGCATCGGGTATGACTGAAATGTTAATCCAGAGTCAGCTTGGAGAACTTCATCTTTTGCCTGCCATTCCTGATGCGTGGCAACAAGGAGAAGTTAAAGGGCTAAGAGCACGCGGTGGTTTTGAAGTTGATCTATCATGGTCAAACAAAAAACTGCTTAACGCTTCGATCAAATCATTGAATGGTGAAGTATGTACCATTCGTACAGCGGAGCCAGTAAAAGTACAAGGCGCATCGGCCAAATCTAAAAAGACAGACTATGGTTATGTCACAACATTTTCAACAAAGAAAGGTGTTGCTTACAAAATAAAGAGCAGTCATTAATTAAGTATATAATTAAAACAAATCAGGCATGATTAACGTCATGCCTGATTTGTTTTAATGAAAGCCAGTTGAGTTACAAAGCACCAAACTGTTTCAGGAATTTTTCTGAATTAGCTCTTACGCCATCCGGAGGATTCAGACTAAGCGATTTCTTGAAATTAATAATTGCATTCTTCTTGTCGCCCTTTGTAGCGTAAGCTTCACCAAGACTATCCCAGGTGTTAGCGCTCTTGGGGAATCGTTGTGTGTTAAGCGCCAGCATTTCAATTGCTTTATCAACGTCACCTTGGCCCATAAGCTGATAGCCATAGATGTTAAGTTCTGCTTCATTCGCCATGGCAACGGCTTCAGTCATGAGTTTGTCAGCATCAGCAGTTTTACCCATTTCTTTTAAAATGCCGGCTTTGATTTGCAGTGTCTGGAATTTTTTATTCTGAGCAATAGCCTTATCAATCCAAACTAAACCTTTGTCAAGATTAACTTTATTATTCAGTGTATAATTAGCAGCGCTTGAAAATCCTTGCCATGAAAACCCAACGGTGCTTTTCAATTCTTCTTCAGCATTCGCAATTACAATCTGATCAACAGCAAACTCTACCTTAACCGGGAATTGTTTCTTCTCCCAATTCAAAACAAGTTCACCAGATGTTTTATCGAGGTTGATAAAATCATAGGTAAGCATTTCAGTAGAAGAAGGCAGGTCTCTTACTTTGATAGGAGCACGAAACAAGTCATGGCTTTGATCGTAAAAGAAGCTTCCCCATGAGCGATAATCTTTCGATAAGATCACTTCACCAGAATTGTCTTTATTGATTACAAAAAACAATCCGTACTTACCTGCAGGTACAGCTTGTCCCTGAATTTTTGCATCGTGTGATAATGTAAGAACTGTGTTCTCATTTGCTCCTGCTCTCCATGGAGCTGAGTTACCTAATCCAAAGGCTTGAACATTCCAACCATAAGGAACTAATGCGCCCCAGATCTCGCGACCTTTAACAGATGGTCTTGAGTAATTAACAGTGACAGTTGAAATGCCAATAGTTTGTGATGTTGAAGCAGCAGGGCTTGGCGTGCGTGGCGTTGTAATTCCCTGCCCATTGGTGGTGAGGGCAATCAGGCATATCATACCAGCTATGCCTAGTGCGGTGGTGATTATTTTTTTCATATCAGTTAGGTTAATTTGCTAAAGCAATATAGACCTAAACAATTTTGAATAACTCACACCGATTGGGGTATTTATGGGTGCAGCGATGATCAAGGCCAGCCACACTCACCCTACATAGATTTTAGAATAATGAGATGTTTACAGTCTGCCCAGACTTAATTTGAAAGTTCTTCACACCTGTATATTTACTTCCTTTTGTATCACGAATGCGAAATGCAATTTTATAATTACCGGGCAGCAGTGTGAGTGTTTGTTGCGTTTGATTTTGATCAAGATTATAAACCCACTGTTGTGTTCCATCAGGAAGCATTTCAAATAAACTTCCATAGCCGGCAGAGATGGTATTAATATTTACAAGTCCGGGAGTAGGCAGCCATACATTTGATGTTTTATTTGGTTTCACTTCAACATCAAATATTCGTCGTGGCATGGTAAGCGTTTCAACTTCATAGTTGCCTGCCAGGTAGCGAAAAGAATCTGTTCCTTTCTGTGTATTTAAAATTTGTGATTTTCCTTTTTCGCGAACCACCACTGTTAATTCATTGCGACTTCGTGCTTCCTGCTTCGCTACAATGTTTCCCTGCGGAACAGAAACAGAAACTACATTATGTTTTCCGTTAACAAGATTCACGTTTTGTTTAATCACCTTGGGTAAGGTATTCACAATAACATCATAAGAAAGCACAGGATCTATCTGTACGCTATCTGGTTTTCCATTGCTATCGAGGTAATGAATAAACTCATACGCAGATAGACCGGTTGTACTGTTTATGAATGTAACATCAACATTCGTTTCAGTTGGTTCTCCATTTCCATCGAGCAATTCAACGCTTACTGTTGTTTTAGAAAAAGATGTTTCTATCGTTGAATTCAATTGCTTGTTGAACTGACTTTTGTTTTCAGCATTCACAAACTTTCCAACACAGTCCAACACCTGGCTTCCTTTCAAACCTAATCCGATAACAAAGGGCCTGAGAAAAATTCCTTTCCTTTGTAATTCAAGAGAAGTCACGCAAGGATCTCCACCGCATGATTCAATGCCATCGGTGATAAGAATTAAAATGTTACGATAGCCAGCATTGGCTGGAAAATCCTTCGCTGCTTGTGTTAATGAATAAGTAATGGGCGTTGTGCCTATTGGTTTAATGTCTTTCAGTTTATTGATAATGATGTTGTGATTTTTGGTTCCAAAGGGAACTTCAAGATAACTGTCCTGGCAGTTGTTGGCTTGCCTTGGAAACCGATGACCATATACGCGAAGCGCCAGTTCCAGATTTTTATTGCTTTGAAGCGAGTCAACTAATTTGGTAAGGATGGCTTTCGCGGCGTCCATGCGTGATGTGTTTCCTTCCCAAATGGCCTGCATACTTCCGGAGGCATCGAGAACAAAAAGTATTCTGGTCTTTTCGGGAAGCTTTTGTTGAACTTTAATTTTCTGAGCAATGCCATTCGTGTGAATAAGTAATGGGGCAATCGTTAAAAGAGAAATGAAAAAAGTTTTCAGCAACGTCATGATCCTGAAGGAGTATTTAGCGTACAAAGATAGTAACGTTTCGTGTTACTACTTAGTGTAATCGAATTGATAAGATGAGAGTAAGCTATAACAGAACGTAGTGGCTTGTAATTTGACGCCTGTTTTCTCTGACTACAATTTCAGTCGGACACCTATTTTTATTAACCAGCCCGTTACAACGGCGCAGAGTAAAGCAAATAGCAGAGATTTTACGAGACCAATTCCGCCAATCAAAATTACTTCAGGTAAATGAATGCCAGCGATGCGTGTGGAAGCGTATGCAAAGTAAGGTAACAGATAGCAAAGAAGTGTATCAGTGCCTGCAGGTTTTACAATGTTAAACCATGATGCTTTACCTTTCATATCAGCTACCCAATAGATAAGTGTAAACGCTATAATGGTGAAGGCACTGCACAAAAATAGCCAGGCAGGTGTTGCACCAAGTTTTGCAAGACCCCAATACGGACGAGTAACAACGGATAATATGATGAGTACAATAGAGAACGATAGAAAAACAAGTATCAGTTTTTTGTTATCATGTTTGTTTCTATAATACTGAAAGGTGAGTGCTGTTAGCACACCACCCATGGTAAGTCCTGCCAGTGTTCCGCCTAAAATTGGTTCTGGTATAAAATATAAAGAAGAAGGAATGAAGCCAGCTTTAAACACCATGCTTAACATAGCAAAGAATACCCAGCCTCCAATGATGATATAAAAATTATTTCGTGCAAAAATAGTAATCAATCCAACGGCGAAGTATGCCCAGCCTATCAACCCAAGTATGCCCCACCAGTGTATAGCAAAGCGTTGAATTTCATTGCCCTCACTTCCGCGATAGATGTACGCTAATATTAACAAGGTAAGAATACCAATGGCCTTTGCCATGACAACCAATATTTTGTTGGTTGATTCAGGATAGGCATTCCAGATAAGGATAAAACATAAGCAACAAATCGGATTCCATAAATATCCAGACATGCCAGTGGCCGTCGCGTCGAAGGATTCACCGTTAACAAGAAACAAACCCATCACGAGTAACCCGACGGTACGGAATAATACGTGTTGAACAAGTTGCCAATCGCTGTCACCTTTCTTACGACGATTGTCAATGGCAAAGGGTATGGAAAGTCCTACAATAAAAAGGAATGCAGGAAACACCACGTCCGCCAATCCAATTCCATCCACACCGCGTTCAACATGTTCAAGCCAGAGTGGAATATCTTTTAATGACCATAAATCATTTACGAAAATCATCAGCACCATAGTCAGTGCACGAAGTATATCAATAGAAGCTACTCGTTGTATAGGTGATTTTTTTAATTCGCTTCCATTATTGTGCATATACCCTGGGTGATAGTGTTACCCTGGCAAGGTATATTTTTTAATGAATCTATACGACGTAAGAAATGATGAGCGGCAAGGATTACCCAACTTTGCAAACCATAATGTGATGTGCGTTTTGTGTGCCGGGAACACATAGACCTGAACCTGAAAAGAATTCCAACCACTGTCATTAGACTCAAGTTACAACATGAGTTTTATTGTCTAAGTTTTCAGCTTGTCAGTTTTCCTTATTGACCATAAACATGGCCGTGGGGATGAAGGTTTTAAAAAGCTCGTCCTTTAAAGACTGTTCAATATTCAAACTGTTAATAGCAGCAGACATACATTGAAGCCATGCCACAGCATCATCCTGTTGGATAGGATGGGGCATGTGCCGTGCACGTAATTTTGGATGACCATAGACTTGTGAATATAAAGCTGGACCACCCAGAAATTGTGTCAGAAATAAACGTTGCTTCTCCTTGATCAGATCTTTATCGGTTTTAAATAAATGCGAGATCTGCTCATGATTAAAAACCAGATCATAGAATCTGTCAACCAATAATTTTAAATTTTCTTCCCCCAGACGATCAAACATGGTATTTTCCATGGGCCAATATTGAATATTTAATTTTTGAAATGCAATCAGGATTATGTGTTTAATAAAGACTCGTCAGCAATTTTGTATCTTTCAATTTCAAGAAATTTTTATGAAGCTCATTCCGTTAAAGAAGCGTCCGCTGGATATAATAATTATTGTTTTCTTTATTATCAATCTGATCTTCATCACTTACATGATTGATGTTGAGCAACTGGTGATCAGCAATCCGGATAATTTTCAATATCCATTATGGCCACCAGCATGGATGGTAGATCTGGTCCACTGGTATGGAAGAACGTTTGATCCTGTGCTGATGGCCAGACCTGCGTGGTGGCGCGCCACCATCTGGATTGATAGCATCTTCTTCGGTCCCTTCTATGCCGTAGCCATCTATGCTTTCTGGAAAGGAAAAAACTGGATTCGTTTTGGTAGTATCGTTTGGGCATCCGTTATGCTCACCAACGTAACAATCATTTTATTCGAAGAAGTAAATGGTGAACATGCCTCACCAGAATTATTCAGGGTTTTTCTGGCCAATGCGGCCTGGATTATTTTTCCAGTCATTGTAATGTATCGCATGTGGAAATCTATTGAACCTTTTAGCGCGAAATAGATTTTATTAAAAGATCTAAACGCTTACTAAACTTTATTACATAGATATCGTAATATTGCGATATAGTATGGGAATAACCAAATCAGAACTCTTTAAGAAAAAACATAATAAGATGGCGTCGCTGGCGAAGGCCTTTGGTCACCCGGCACGCATTGCCATTATTGAGTATCTGTTGAGTAACCAAACCTGCATTACCAATGATCTGGTTGATGAACTGCCACTTTCACAATCGACTATCACGCAGCATTTAAAAGAACTTAAGCAGATCGGTATTATAAAAGGAGAGGTGGAAGGCCCCAAGGTGAATTATTGTATCGACGAAAAAGTTTGGGAAGAAGCAAAGGATATGTTTGTTGGTCTGTTCACCAGATTTGTACCCAAGAACTGTTGCTGATTTTTTTTGCATTAGTGTAACGTAATATTACGATAAAGAAAAATTTAACCACCACCAATAGTAACAAGATGACATTATTAGCACCCCTGAATCCAACAGTACAAAAGCTCACAAAAGAATTTGACCTCATTCCAGCTGAACGAAAAGAGATACTTGAGGAATTAAGTGTCTTTATAGAGAGTAGGGTTAAAGCGAATCAACCAGTGTATTTAAATTTTATCTGCACGCATAATTCAAGGAGAAGTCATCTTTCGCAGTTATGGGCTCAGGCAGCCGCATACTACTATGACATTTCTAATGTTCATTGTTTTTCAGGTGGTACTGAAGCTACTGCCTTTAATCCCAGGGCTGTTAAGGCAATGCGAGAAGCTGGCTTTCAGATTACAGTGATAAAAGATAGTGACAATCCTGTTTACGAAGTACGTTTTGCTATGGATGCGAAACCAGTAATTGCATTCTCTAAAAAATATGATGATCCTTTTAATCATAATACAGACTTCGCTGCTATCATGACATGCTCGCATGCCGATGAGAATTGCCCTATGGTTCTAGGAGCATCAAAAAGAATTGCCATCACCTACAACGATCCAAAGGATTTTGACGGAACTCCGCAGGAGGCCGAAAAGTATAAGGAAAGAGTGTTGCAGATTGGCAGAGAGATTTTATTTACATTCTCTCAGGTTAAAGTATGAGAAAATATATTGCTGAGGTAATAGGTACTTTTGCATTGGTGTTTTGTGGCACAGGCGCAATCATCATTAATCAGGAATCTTCCGGAGCAATCACTCATGTAGGAATAGCTTTCACCTTTGGTTTTATTGTAATGGTTATGATTTATGCGTTGGGACCGATTTCTGGCGCACATCTTAATCCAGCGGTAACAATTGCTTTTACATTCGCGAAACGTTTTCCGGCGAAAGAAATCGTTCCTTATGTTTTAAGTCAATGTATCGGTGCTGTTCTGGCAAGTGGTACATTGCATTTTCTATTTCCATTGAATATTCTTCTTGGCTCTACCATACCTGCCGGTACAGAGTTGCAATCTTTTATTTTTGAATTGATTCTTACATTCTTCCTTATGCTTGTTATTATTCATGTGGCAACGGGCTCTAAAGAACAAGGAATGTTTGCAGGCCTTGCCATTGGTAGCACTGTACTTCTGGAAGCGATGTTCGCTGGACCAATATGCGGTGCATCGATGAATCCTGTTCGTTCATTTGCTCCTGCCATTGTATCCGGTCATTTAGAACACCTTTGGATTTATTTACTCGCGCCGGTTATCGGTGCTGTTGCAGCG
>DATJHZ010000216.1:0-14286 GCA_035493595.1 Cyclobacteriaceae bacterium
GCTGCGCCTTCTGCACTCATCCGATCATTGCTTATAAATCTTGCCAGCGACTTAAAAAATAAAGTGATTATAATTAGTGGCCGAGGCGGGGAACGACTTGAGCAATGGCTTGGCGATTTACCCGTTACACTAGTAGCAGAGCACGGTGGTGTTTATAAAGAACCAAACCAGGAATGGCAAATACTCAATAATGAAACGATAAACTGGAAAGAACGAATCTTACCGGCCTTGCATGCACTTGAATTTCAATATGAAGGAACCTTTGTAGAAGAAAAAAAATATTCACTGGTCTGGCACTATAGAATGGCCAAACATAAAGTTAATGACCTCGAAAAAAAACAAATTCTGGCAGCTCTACGAACCTTGCATTCAGCTAATGAATTTCTGATCTATGATGAAGATTGTGCTCTGGAATTGAGGTCAACACATATCAATAAAGGAATGTTTGCTTCACATTACATCTGGCATAACCACTACGACTTTCTTCTGGCCATTGGTGACGGTAAAACTGATGAAGATCTTTTTGAAACTATAGGAAATGATTGTTATACTATTAGAGTAGGTAAATCAAATAATTCAGCTGCAAAATTTTTTATCAATGATCAGGAAAGTGTTGTTTTATTTCTATGTAAAATTCTTGCACTTAGAAATGGCGTAAACTCCCACGCAAGACTACATGAGTCGTGATTCTAGTTATATCATTTCTAACATCATTTAACCTTACTGAATAGGATTTAGGTACTTTTGCTCATGTATTTTAAATTAAGAATAAAGTTACTTCACATTCTGAGGTACATTACAACAAATCTATTTCGTAGATTATCCAATCGTCAGTTTTTGATGGTGGGTGCAGTATTTGTTGGTTTGTGGGCAGGCCTCACCGCAGTATTACTAAAAATAAGTGTGCATCATCTTCAAGCACTGCTAAAACCATTAGGCTTGCAATACAGCTGGATTTACTTCCTGTCGCCTGCAGTTGGCATTTTACTAACGTATCTTTTCATTCAATTTGTTTTAAATGGAGAACTCAAAAAGGGAACCTCGCATGTTCTTATGGCCATTGCAAAGAAATCCTCTTTTCTTCCTCGCAAAGAAATATTTAGTCACGCCGTTACCAGTGCTCTTACCGTTGGCTTGGGAGGCTCCGCTGGGTTGGAGTCTCCCATTATTCAAACAGGTTCTGCCATCGGTACTACATTCTCATCATTCTTTCCTATTGGTTATAGAGATCGAACCGTATTGCTGGCGTGCGGAGCAGCAGCAGGGATTGCCACCGCTTTCAATGCGCCAATCGCGGGCGTGTTATTTGCCTTAGAGGCACTGTTAGTAGATGTAAGTATCTCAGCTTTCATACCGTTGCTCATTGCTGGCGCTACCGGTGCGTTGTGTTCTAAAATTATTCTGGAAGAAGGAATTCTACTCTCTTTCAAACATGTTAGCGCATTTAATTATAAGAATGTTCCATTCTACATCTTACTCGGCATCGCTTGTGGCCTGGTATCGTATTTCTATATCAATGCTTTTCTCAAAACAGAAATTCTTTTTTTGAAAATATTCCGTTCAGGAATTGCAAAACTATTTGGAGGAGTTATTCTACTAGGGGGATTGATTGTACTCTTTCCAGCATTGTTTGGCGAGGGGTATTCTTCCATTACAGCATTAGCATACTCTAAACCCAGTCAACTTCTGAATGGAAGTCCTTTGAAAGAGTTCTTTCTACATTCTGAGTGGAGTCTCGGTCTTGCTATTTTAATAACTGCATTAATTAAAGTGTTTGCAGTTTCCTTCACATTGAATGCGGGAGGAAACGGTGGAAACTTTGCACCGTCTTTACTTGTAGGTGCCTGCCTCGGTTTCTCGTTTGCTTTTCTTTTCAATCTTACTGGTATTAGTCATCTTCCCACATCTAACTTCTGCCTGGTGGCTATGGCAGGTGTATTGACGGGCATTTTCCATGCTCCACTTACCGGTATATTTCTTATTGCTGAAATTACAGGAGGCTATGAACTGATCATACCACTTATGATTGTTTCTGCATTAAGTACCGCCGTATCTCGATACCTAAACCCACATTCGCTGGACGAAGCCAAACTCAAGCAAAGCGACAAATCAATATCGTTTGGTAAGGACTCACACATTTTATCTGAACTGTCTCTATCAAATTTTATCGAAAAAGATTTTGCAACTGTTCAACTTCACGCCAGCATGAGAACACTGGTAGATGCCGTTGCACATTCTAAGCGAAATATCTTTCCAGTGCTTGACGAAAATGGAAATCTCGCCGGTGTAATCATTTTAGAAAACATCAGGGAAGTGATGTTTAACACTTCTTTATACGACACCATTACCATTGATCAATTTATTCAGAAGCCACAGGTAGTGGCTAACCTTAATGAAGACATGAGTCAGATCATGGAAAAGTTCGATAAAAGTGGTGTCTGGAATATTCCAGTGCTGAATAAAGGAAAGTATATAGGCTTTATCTCAAAATCAAATGTCTTTTCAAATTACAGAGACAGATTAAAGAATATGTGATATACGTTTAATATTAAGCTTCGGGTTCTGAACGGCGAGTTTTTGTCTACAGGTCTCAACGCTCTGGCCCGGAGCGCTTTTTATTTTAGAAATCAATCCATAGAAAATCGCATCAACAGGCTATAATCCCTTCGACCAATTTCATCTAGCAGAAAAGTTAGCGCTAAATATTGCGACCAAGTCATCTCTCCAGACCAGCAATGCCCTGTTAAAATCAAATCCAATTAAGTTAATGTTATGCCTGCTGTTTTGTATATCACGCGACAAACTGCAGGTCGCATTGAATGTATCTTAACATTATGCATGTAACTGAAATATTTCCGGAAATCGAAATACCTCCGGAAGAATCTGTATTCTTCGATAACAACATTAAACGTTTACACCTTGCCACCGGCGATCTCTTTATAACTCAAGGTACAATTTGTAACAGCATTGCATTTGTCGAGACAGGACAACTGCAGTCAGTAATCACAGAAAGGAACAGCAGGCATGTTGTAGCACAATACTTAAAAAATCAATTTGTATCATCTTTCAATGGCTTCTTTAATCATGAAAAATCAATGTGGGATGTTCAAGCCTTAGAGCCTTCTATTCTTGTTATAATTTCCGATCAAGTCTTTATCAAACTCTGCGAAAGACACGTTTGCTGGTCATTATTCTGGCTTAAGGTTTTGGAAATTAATTCAGCTGACTTAATAAAACAGGGAAAAAATATTTTATTATCTACTAAACCCGATAGCAACACATCGCCACAGATCGAAATGTAACGGCCGTGACATATTCGTGATACTTTTTTGCATAGTTTACAAACAAACATAAAATGTATGCCGCGAGTGTTGATAATTGAGGATGATATTGATATTGCAGAATTGATCTCCATTCACCTTAATGATTTAGTTTGTGAGATAAAGCATTGCATAAACGGCGAGACCGGATTTGAAAAAGCTGCTGAAGAAAATTTTGACCTGATTATACTTGATATCATGCTTCCGGGTATTGACGGTTTGGAAGTGTGCAAGAAACTCCGGGCACGAGAAATAACAACTCCAGTTCTAATGCTCACGGCCAAGTCTGAAGAAATTGATAAAGTACTCGGTCTTGAAATTGGTGCCGATGATTATTTGACCAAGCCCTTTAGTATCCGCGAATTTGTTGCCCGTGTAAAAGCTATTTTAAGAAGACAGAAAATTCATGAGAAAGCCAGTACAGAGCACATTGGCAATACACTTCGAATTGAAAATCTGGTAATTGAACATAGCAAACATAAGGTTATGCTAAATGGTACACGCGTTGAACTTACACCTAAGGAATATGACCTGCTGGTACTGCTCGCAGCACATCCAGGAAAAAGTTATAATCGTGAAGATTTATTAAACCTGATCTGGGGTTACGAATTTTCAGGTTACGAACACACTGTAAATTCACACATCAACAGACTGAGATCTAAAATTGAATCTGATTTTTCCAAGCCCCGATATATTCTTACCTCCTGGGGCGTTGGGTATCGATTTAATGATGAACTGTTAATTGAGAAAATTTCAATGTAATGACACACCGATCTAACTTCTTCAATCGTGCTAAAGAAAGTCTGTTTTGGAAAATCTCTATACTGTTCTTTCTCATACTTATACTTCTTGGAATAAGTTATACGCTCATTACCATATCGCTGGCCAAACGCTACTCTGATGAAACAACACAGAAGTTAAATGCAAATGTTGCCGCTCAAATGCTTCTTGAGGTTAACCCATTTGCTGATGGTAAAGTAAATAAAGCCGCACTTGGAAAAATTATGCATTCCATGATGGCTGTTAATCCAACCCTGGAGGTGTATCTACTTGATCCTTATGGAAAAATTTTATCATTCGTTGTATTCGATAAAAAGGTAATGACGAGTGACCTTAAAGTCTTGAAGTTCCTTTGGCACAAAACCATTGAAGTGATTAATCCGAAAATGAACATTTTTAAAACAAAGTCTTGAAGCAAATGAGCGATAAGCCTACCTTCTCAAACCAAAATTTTTCAACAAATTTGATTAGAATATTTTTAACGCGTTAAATAGTCTTTAAAGAGATCTCCAGCTCGACTAAGACTTACCGGTGAGGAATGTTTGATTTCTATAGTATGCTCATTTCTTGAATCAATATTTTTAAGGACTAACCTTATTTTATCAGGTAATGAATTGATCTCTTCAAATCCGTCGATGCTTGCTCCCCGCAATATGTTTTTTATTTCTATTAATTCGTCCGGTACAATCAGTGAATTAAGTTCAATTTCCCATTCTAATAATTCCTGGCAGGAGGTCACAAGCATTTCTATTGTTTTCTTGATTCTAATAGGATTGTTACTACCATAGCATTCCCTCAACTCATCATTAAAAATTTTGGTTGTAATTGTATAGAATTGTGTATAGGTTTCTAAAGATATTCTAAACCAATCAAAAAACTCCATTGCATCAAGGTTCCTCTTTTTTCGGAAAATTAAATCTTTTCGAAGGTCAATATATCCTTTGTTTATGGGGGCCATTTTATTTCTCACCAGTTCTTCAATCAATTGTAGTTCCCAATATTCCGGCTTAGAGTTAACTAAATGCTTCGCCCTATCACTTTCGTTGAAAAAAGCAGTTTTTAGTTCTTTAACCTCTGCTGTGAGATTATAGTCGATACTTTTAATAGCTTTTTCGATTTTGCTGACTAAAATATTTTTAACCTCCTCCTCTAAAGTGTCATTCTGAAAATAGATAATCGGTCGCCTGGATCTCAGATCAAAGGGAAGATCTTCGATTTGACCCATTGCTGAATTGTATATGCAGATTATATTTTCCCATCCCAGAATTCCAGCAGCAAACCCGAGTTCTACCAATACGTTCGGATTGGGAGTCTTCCTACCCTTGCCTTTTAATGTGATAATACTTATATCAGCAATAAAAATATGAGAGCTTTTAATTTTACTAAAAATGGTATCAGCAATATCAGGAGTTCCAGCTTCGCCATTTGTGTCCCTATCAAGGTTCAACAGCAATTCAAATTTGTCTGCATTATGAATTTTCTTTATAGCCTTTTGAATGCAATCCTCAATAAAACCTCTATTAGTCTTGTTAGGAAGATCGGATTGCCAAGAGTAAAAAATCTTAATGTTCATATCCTGAAATTACAATTAATACCAATTCCGACAATACTCGAATTGTCAAGATTTAATCCAAAGTGAGGGACGTTACATCAGTTAATCCTTATCAGTTAAAATTCAAATAGAAGAACTCCGTCTACAGGTATCGTTATCGTCACCATAGCGAAAGAAAAATATTTCAAGCGAATGAAATTTATGAAAACAGAATAAAAAACGTAGAAGCAAGACCACCATTATCAGTGGTCTTGTGGACTGTAAGTAAGGTGCTTAACAACCTCGGAATTGTCACTTCCACTTTTCCTTCGGCCCAAACACGACCTTCATGTTTGGCAATAATACGATTAACAAGGCTGCCCCACGCCTGTTCTCTCAAATTCGGAGGCTCTTCTATGCAAGCGTCGGAATAAATTGTTGCTCAATTTTCTTTATACTTGGGTCTGTAACCCTTCGTTCTGTTTATGTCAAATACCATCACCTACCAGTACGATAATCCTGTCGCCTTTCAGCGTTTACTCCGAGTGGCACCGAAACTACCACTTTTACACTACGGCAGTTCTAATGAAATAGTATTGAGAAAAAGATGAAATTTTATTAACAAAGCAAATTAAATTTATATGCAGCTAATTAGTTTCAAAAAATTCATTTTCAAATGCTAGAATATCTAGAGAGAATTGAGCCGCAGACTCATGACCGATAGCCTCTTAGTTTCGATATTCTGTGGCTTGACAACTAACTTAACCTGATAGAATAAAAAAGGCGCATTACGCGCCCTTTCTTAACCCAAACTCTAAAGTATTCAATGATTGAATTCTGATTGCAAAGTAAGTCATTCAAAATTGCGCTGATGTTATCTGAATTTTAATTAAAATCTATTTATTCCATACCAACTCACTCTTCAATGCATTCAAGATCAGTTATCCATTGCTGACCTGGAAAATCGTCAAATCTCAGCCGTTGCTTAGAGGACTCCGGTGCCCCTGTTTAATTTCATTATCGATAAAAAAGAACTAGATTGACTGAGCTATATGTTTAGAAAGATAAAATATCGCCTTTTTATTTACTTCTTGTTATTGGCACTAGCACCACTATCAATCTCCATGGTTTGGTTCTATAAGAAGAGCATCAGTGATCTGGAAGAACGTACGTACAATCAATTGAAAACCGTTCGAGAAACCAAAAAAAAAGAAATCGAATCATACTTTACCCTTATTCGTCAACAAGCTATTTATTTTGCAGGGGGTACGCTTGCGCACGACGCACTAAAAGATTTCGATGCTTCTTTCAATAAATTGAAGTTAACTGATTTACCGAAGGAATATACTTCTTTGTTATTGAAGTACTACTCAGAAGAATATCTTCAAAATCTGAGACTTATCCATCCTGATACTTTTGCTATTGACAAGCTCTTTCCCAAAGACTATCGATCTGTATTATTACAAACGCAATACCTGGTTAATAATAAAACGGCTTTTAAGTCCAATGTCTACAATACCGTTCATGAGAAATATCATAATGCCTTTTCTGCTTTTGCAAAAATTAATGGATTCTATGATGTATTCCTTATCGAAGACAAGACTGGTTATGTCGTCTATAGTGTGAATAAAGAAATTGATTTTGCAACAAGTCTGCTTTCAGACGCGCATGCTGATTCAAACCTGGGACGTTTGTTCAGAAGAGTCAGGTTCTCTGGGTTAAAATATCATGCTTCAATGTGTGACTTCGAGATGTATATGCCATCCGGTCTTGCGCCTGCAGCGTTTATCGCAGCTCCCATATTCGAAAAAGAAAAAAAGATAGGCACACTTGTCTTTCAGATTCCTGTGACTATAATGAACAAGATAACTACTAGTAATAAGGAGTGGATTAGTGAGGGTTTGGGTGAAACCGGGGAATGTTACATTGTCGGTGCCGATTGTAAAATGCGTACAGACTCGCGATTCCTTATTGAATCACAGCCATCATTTATAAAACAAGTAAAGAATGTAGTTCGTGAAGATGAGTTGTCGCTTATTTCATTCTATAAAACCACTGTACTCTTTCTTTCCATCTGCAACGAATCTGTTTCAAAAGCATTGGGCAATCAAAGCGGAACTTTACTAATAAATGACTATAGAAATATTCCAGTACTCAGCTCCTATAACTCACTTAATATTGCAGATGTTAATTGGGTAATGCTAGCAGAGATTGATGAATGGGAAGCCTTGTTACCTATCCAAGCATTCATTAATAATTTCTTTCTTATTATAGGAGGTGTAATCGGCATAGTTTTTCTAATAGCACTCACTGTGTCACATTCATTTGCAAAACCAATTAGCCAATTAGCCATTGCTACAAAAAGGTTGGGAGAAGGAAATCTGAATGTAAAAGTCGACATATCGAGTCGGGATGAACTTGGTGTATTAGAAAATTCATTTAATAAAACCGTTGAATCACTACGTCAACAGCATTCCGCGCTCATAGAGAAACAAGAAGAAATTTCGTCACAAGCTGAGCTGTTGTCTCTCGTTAACGAAGAACTCACCGTTAAGAATCAGGAACTTGACCAACAAAAAGAAGAAATATTACATAAAAAAATTATCGTCGAACAACAGAAGGAGGAGATTACTGCCCAGGCTGAAAATCTATTGAAGCTTAACAATGACATCACTCAGATCAATAACAATCTAGAGGCTATTGTACACGAACGTACTAAAAGACTGGAACTGCAAAATAAGCAACTAGCTGACTATGCTTTTACGAATGCACATAAATTAAGAGGACCCCTGACACGCATTCTTGGCCTCATAAATATCATTCATATTTCGAAGACTATTGAAGAGAAACTCATTTATGTAAAATTACTCAATGAAGCAGGAGATCAACTTGATGAAGTTGTTCATACAATTCAACACCTAATTACAGACAAAGAAAATGACAATGGCCAATGAAGTACATCATTTTACTGGGTAAATAATAGTTTACTCCTTCCGAAACTCCTTAACTATTCCAAAATGGAATTCAAAAATAAATGGAGATGAGTCGTCATCTCGCAAATAATTTCCTAGTAGCTTTATTTGATTTATGATGTGAAGGCCAAGCAAACTCTTGTAATGGCGTTCCAAACTGACGACCAATTATCTCTTCAATTTAAATTGTTGTATACCAGCTTGTAGCTCAGCCGCAACGGCTGAAAGTTCATCCCCTGCTTTAGCAATCTCAAGCATACCTCCGTTCATTTGCTGACTGGAGCTTGCCACCTGCTGAGTTCCTGCGGCAGTCTCTTCTGACACGACAACAATCTGCTCAAAGTTTTTTACTACACTGCCAATCGATTCTTTCTGCGTGACGGTGGCAGACTGAATTTCTTTCGAGGCACCAAATGTTTCTTCACTTGATTTGGCAATTTCGAGAAAAATCGCTTCGGCTTCCATGCTGGATTGGTTCCCCTCCTTTACACTAGACTCCATTGTCTCAATGGCCTTGCCGGCTGCCAGCGTATCTTTTTGCACATCTCCAATAATTTTTTCTATCTCTACTGCGGATTTGCGCGAGTCCTCTGCCAATTTACGAATCTCCTCAGCCACTACAGCAAAACCCCGACCCGCATCGCCTGCGCGAGCCGCTTCTATAGCAGCATTCAATGCCAACAAATTAGTTTGACTGGCAATGTCTGTGATTACACGAAGCGTCCGACCAATTTCCTCCGTACGTTTGGTGAGCACGGAAATGGATTGCGCTGTTTCGGTAGCTGATTCTTTGATGCCACTCATATTATCTACAAGTACTTTCACCGTTTTCATTCCTTGGTTAGAGCTTTCTAATCCCTTCTCTGCTGCTTTGTTGATAACGTTCGCTTTTTTCTCCATGTCGTTTGATGAAGTCATCACGTGATTGATGAGCTTGGATGACTCATCGGTGCGTGATGCCTGATCTTGTGCCCCCTTTGCCATCTGTGCTATAGAGCTGGCTACCTCGATGGTATTACGCTTCATCTCATCGGTTTTCTTCTGTAATAAGTCGGAAGACCTGGCCACAACATCAGAACCCTGACTTATGTTATTTAAAACAGATGTAAGATTATCAAGAGCTCCGTTTACTTGTTTGGCCAGCACATCTTCGCTTTGTGCCCGTTGACTCAGGTCACCCGCTGCCATTGCTTTAATTACATCTATTATTTTTCCTTGCTCCTCGGCAGCTTTTCTCAACTCTTCCTCTTTCAATATTTGCTCTGTAATTATATATCTTACGCCGATATACTTTACCGGTTTTCCATTGGGACCAAGTACAGGCGCAATGAGTGCATCAACCCAATAAGGACTGCCATCTTTTTTTTTGTTCTTTATGATGCCTCTGAAAATTTTACCTTTACCAATAGTAGCCCACAACTCTTTGAATACCGACTTGGGCATATCAGGGTGACGGAACATGCTATGGGGTTGGCCAATACATTCCTCACGCGTGTATTGCGACACTTCGCAGAGTAAATCATTTACATAAATAATATCCCCCTTCAGATCAGACTCAGAAACTACGCAGGCAACATTAATTTGATCCATACGCGTTTTTAGTTCACGCTGCAAAACTTCAATTTCCAACGATGCTTTTTTTTGTTGTGTAATATCTTTGATAAAAGCAGTATACTGAACATCATCTCCCACTCTTGTTTTACTAAGTGAAAGATTTATCCAAAACCGCGTTCCATCCTTCTTAGTAGCTTCAAGGTCGCGACCTATGCCAACTACTTTGTTGACTCCGGTCTTTACATTGTTATCGATATACTGATCATGTGGCGCCTGGTGTTCTACGGGTACAATCATCTTCACGTTCTTTCCCATTACTTCTTCTCGGCTGAAGCCAAACATTTCTTCAGCAGACTTGTTATAGAACATAATATTTTTGCCAGAGTCAATCTGAATAATCCCATCAACTGCTTCGCTAAGTGCTTGAATATTTCGATCAGCAAGCCGCTGAATCTCCTTAAGCTGAGTTTGAAGTACCTGTAATTGTGAGATCTCTTCTAACGATTTAGCATCAGAACCAGCATGGATTTCGTTGCCTTTTTCTTGATACAGATTTTTCATTGTTTTTGAAGTTGGGGTTTGTGTTTCAGTTTTTTGTGCTTTCTCTTGATTTCAGTTTCCAAGGAAAATCTGTTGCAAACTTTTCATCTTAAGCTTTGTTTGTTTTTACTTTTATATTAAACAGGTAATAAAAATGACACAGTTAATTATCGTGTTCTGTCATTCCATTCATTTTGTTCTTTGTAAAAGTATCTTCTGATGGCACATAACGAAATCCGGATAAAAGTGTATTTTGATTTACTCCTTTTTACTTGACTTGTCTTAGTAGATTTACCTAGTTAGCAATTGATCTTTATCAATAAAATAATTGACTTATGTCAACAAATACTCTTGCCTTGAAATTGCTTTCGAGATTTGGAACTTGTGGTGCAGGGGAAAAACACAACCAATAAATCCAGCAAGTCAGCTTTCATATCACGGATACCATGTATGTATGGATAGTTAGCAACACGCGAGGATAAGAAAGAAACACTAAGCGTGTTTATTAATGCTCACTATTTTCTTGTGAAAAAAGTCCATTAAGACTTCTTAATAAATTGGGTCAGGATTACAATCTGCTGTCCGTTAACACGACCTTCGATTTGGTTTGAATTGTTGCCCATAAGTGTAATGCCGCGAACTGCAGTTCCTCTCTTGGCTGTGAACCCAGCTCCTTTTACATCAAGATCTTTAATTAGCACAACCGTATCACCAGCTTGAAGCGTAGTACCGTTACAGTCTCTATGGACAATTTTTTCTTCTGTAACTAGGTCTGATTCGAGTGTCGAGGCCTTGGCCCAAGTTAATGTTTCATCATCCAGATAAAGTATATCTAATAAATCCTGCGCCCACGCTTCATGCTTCAGAATATTCAACAAGCGCCAAGCCATTACTTGAACTGCAGGCAACGTGCTCCACATACTATGACTAAGGCAACGCCAATGATTGGCATCCATTTTCGCAACATCCGACATTTGCTCAAAGCAAATATTACAAACCATAATATTTTTGTCCTCTTCCATTGTGACGGGCGGAACAGCAAACAAAAATAATTCGCCACTTGTATCACACATTTCACAAATTGATCCGCTGCGTTCGCGTAATTTTTTCTCAATACTCATAGCGCTTTAAAATAGATGATAAATTTAATTACTTAACTTAACAGATCACAATTCAAGATTGAAGGGATTCAGTACGTTGTGGATTTTAGGAGACCTGCATGTTGCTAGCTTCCAAAAAATCCAAGAACTTAATTGTTGCAAAACTTCGAATACTGGCAATCACAAATCATCCATGACTAACTTTCTCATAAATAAGAATTTTTTGGTTTTCGAAGAGGACAATTTTCTGTGGTGACTCAACCCGAATCTTGTCATTCTCATAAAATTTCACAGTAATAGTATTTATCTTGAATACCTCACAAATCTGGCGATAATTGTACCCACCACGAATGAGTGTTGATGTCATGTAATCATGCATTTCATTGCGACCATCAATGATTCGTTTAAAGAGATTAATCCCTTCTCTTTTCATTTTAATATAATCAGCACTAAGAAAGATGTTAGCAATATCTTTTTGATAAGCTTTCGATTCCAAGTAAATTAGTCTTTCCTTGATCTGACTTTCGACATTAAAAATCTCTATTTTATCATTTAGATTCATTATGATATTGAATATTTAGGTTTGAATGATTCGTAAATTTTACGCAGAATAAGGACTGGCAAATTGTTCATGTTGTTTTCACCAAGCGATGTGATCTTTTTAACCAAGATAAGATTTCAAGATTTTACTTTTTGAAGTGTGTCTAAGTCTACGAATACCCTTCTCTTTTATTTGACGTACACGTTCACGAGTGAGACCAAATTTCTGACCAATTTCCTCCAATGTCATAGGATGCTCGTTGTTGAGTCCGAAATAAAGAGTTATGACATCCGACTCCCTACGTGTAAGGGTTGTCAGAGATCTTTTTACTTCTCTTTGCAACGAATCAATCATCAGTCCTGAGTCTGGCGTGATCTCACTTGAATTCTCCAACACATCGAGTAAGCTATTTCCTTCACCTTCAGTAAAGGGTGCATCTACTGAAATATGACGACCTCCTGTTTTCAACGCGTCTGCAATTTCTTCTTTAGATACCTCCATTACCTCGGCTAATTCCTCATTTGAGGGTTCGCGTTGGAATTTCTGTTCTAAGTCTGCGAAAGTCCGGTTGACTCTATTCAGAGTGCCGACACGGTTTAATGGAAGACGAACTACTCGGGATTGTTCGGCAAGAGCCTGCATGATCGCTTGACGAATCCACCAAACAGCGTAGGAGATGAATTTAAATCCTCGCGTTTCATCAAATCGTTGGGCAGCTTTGATCAAGCCAACATTCCCCTCATTAATAAGATCACCAAGCGTTAGACCTTGACTTTGATATTGTTTTGCAACAGAAACAACAAAACGAAGATTGGCTTTCGTCAATTTTTCAAGTGCAATTTGATCTCCAGCATGAATTCTTTTAGCCAATTCAACTTCCATTTCGGCTGTGATCAAATCCACTTTTCCAATCTCTTGCAAATATTTATCTAGGGATTGACTCTCTCGATTGGTTATCTGTTTGGCAATTTTAAGTTGTCTCATTATTTAAAAAATTAACAATTCTATATTATAACAGCATGCCATTCTAGAAGTTTTTTTGAGGGTGGAGTCAAAGATGAGATCAATGATTACTATTTGTTCTTAACCTTTTGTAATTCTCAAAAAAAGCAAGTGCAACATCGATATTGCGCAAAGATTTTATTGAAATCTCCTGTTTTCGTTCACGCTTAAGAATTAGCCCCATGCCATCAATAAATCTCTCGATTACGTGATCGTTTACATTTTTAATTTTCATCTTCCCAATAGACTCCAGGATCACATTCTCAACGTTACACTCATCCAACACTGATTTAATCTGTTCCACGGTGATAAGGATAAGATATAGCATATAGTTTGATTGAGCTTTTCAACGTTCTTTTAAGGTCTGTGTTAAAGCATCTGCTCTCCTTTTGTCACTGCCACTAATTCTTCTTTGCAATAAAAACCAATATCGAGCTTTGACTTTAAAGCGGTAAGAGCCGTAAGAGTTTCTTCAACATCAACGAGCGTATGTGCCGCTGTGGGAATAATCCTGAACATAATTATATCCTTGGGTACAACTGGATAAATTACAACAGAACAAAATATTCCGTAGTTCTCTCGCAGATCCATCGCCATATTCGCAGCTTCGCCAACGCCTCCTTTAAATAGTATAGGAGTTGGTGGTGACTGGTTATCACCGATTGTGAATCCCCTTTCTCTCAAGCCACTCTTCATCGCTAACATTATATTCTTTAGATTTTCTCTTAGCTGGGGCTGAGTTTTAAGAAGCTCAAGTCTCTTTAATCCACCAATGACCAAAGGCAATGGTAAACTCTTTGCATATATCTGAGACCGCACAGTGTACCTTAAATATTTAAGAATTTTTTTGTCGCCTCCAACAAAAGCTCCTATGCTCGCCATTGACTTTGCGAACGTTGCAAAGTATAAGTCAATTATGGATTGCACACCTTGTTCTTCACCCACG
>DATJHZ010000217.1:0-28597 GCA_035493595.1 Cyclobacteriaceae bacterium
TAAGTTTTTCTAAAAAAATATCGCATTAATAGGGATTTAAGAGAAAATTAATTGACCCCGTGTAAGTTTGGTTTACCGCGAACGATTGAAACCAAGTCGCAAACGGTAACATAGCTCTAAACGTCTAACCCTAAAAGTTCAATTCTATGAGTAAAATCTACATGTTTTTGTTTTGTTCACTGGCCTGGTGCTCGGTAGCAACGGCGCATACTGCGTCGGTCAGGGGAACCCCTGATGCCGGGAGCGGCGACGCCTCCGAAGTAGTTCAGCAAAGCAGGAAAATCTCCGGTACCGTCATCGAGAAAGATGGTACAGCACTGCCGGGTGTTAGTGTTCTTGTTGAAGGCACTAATGATGGAACAATGACCGACAGCGAAGGAAAATTTGTCATTAATGTCCCTTCGGATGAATCTGTGCTGGTATTCAGTTTTATAGGTTTCGTGTCTCAAAAAGTTGCTGTTGGAAATCTCTCAGCGATTGATGTTTCGATGGTACCCGATATTACAAACCTTGGCGAAGTAGTAGTAGTGGGTTACACTACACAGACGAAAGCAACCTTAACTGGTGCAGTATCTTCGATCGAGAATAAAGACATTGTTCGAACCAAAAACGAAAACGTACTCAATTCGCTTACCGGTAAATTACCAGGCGTTCGTATCATACAAAAGAGTTCTGCTCCTGGTGCTTATGATACGCAAATTGATATTCGTGGTATGGGCGATCCACTGTTTGTCATTGACGGCATTGTTCGTGATAAAGATTTCTTCGCCCGTATGACGTCTGAAGAAATAGAAAGTGTATCCATACTAAAAGATGGTTCAGCGGCCATCTATGGTTTGGGTGCTGCTAATGGTGTAGTGTTGGTTACTACAAAGAAAGGTTCTTCGCACCCCGATGGAAAGGTGGACGTCACACTTAACACCAGTTACTCCATGCAACAATTTTTATATGTGCCAAAAAGCGTTGGTGCGATCGATTATATGACGTTGGTAAATGAGAAGAACGCTCAGGACTTTGGAAAAAATTACCTGGTAAAGACCAACCCTATATTTGCCGATAATGCATTCGCGCCATACCGTGATGGTACAAAAAAATCGTACGACTGGTTTGATCAAGTGTTTAATAAGAGAACGCCACAATCAGAAACCAACCTGAGTGTTAGTGGTGGTGGTGAAAAATTACACTATTATTTTAATCTCGGCTATAATAAGCAGATGGGTGCTTATAAAAGCAACGACTACTATTCATCACGCTGGAATATGCGCACCAACATCGAAGCTCAGATTACTAAAAGATTGAAAGCGCAGATTGGGTTGGGTGCTATTATGGTGAACACACATCAACCTGATGGAACAGGATGGACAACTTATAAGCTTACGTGGTTATCTCGTCCCGATGCATCGTTTTATGCTAATGATAATCCACTTTATCCTAACGGTGATACCAAATATCTGAATGAAGGAGCTAACATGATCGTACAAACCAATTCTAAATATGTTGGCGATGACGTAACCAATGATCGGAAATTCAATGGAACATTAACACTTCAATATGATATACCTGGTATTGAAGGTCTATCAGCAAAAGGTGTGTATGACTACTCACCTAACCTGCCCGATTACACTACCTATAAAAAGGCATACACATTGTATCAATATCAATTGGATGATGGTTCATATAAGCCTGTATCAAGAAATGCACCTTCTGATATTACCCGAACCATCGGCCTTTCCTACAGCACTAACATGCAATTGGGTTTACAATACAATCATACATTCTTGAGTAATCATAATGTAAGCAGTTTTGTGATTTACCAGGAAAGATATAATACATGGGATAGTTTCAGTGCTTATCGCCAGTTGTTGATCAACTCTCAATACTTGTTTGCTGGTGAAACAAATGATCAGATGAAAGGTACTGAAGGAGACATTGGCGATGTTACTACGAAGTCACTTCTCGGTCAGGTGAATTATGATTACAGAGGCAAGTATCTACTTGATTTCAGATTCCGTTATGATGGATCATCAAGCTTTCCTAAAGACCACCGTTTTGGATTCTTCCCTTCGGTATCAGTTGGATGGCGCCTCAGTGAGGAAGAGTTCATAAAAAACGCTTTGCCTCAGGTGAGCAATCTTAAGTTCAGAGCTTCTTATGGTGTAATGGGTGATAACTCAGGTGTTGCTACTTATCCTCCTTCACCTGGCTACAACTTAGATGGTAACAACTACGGATGGTACTATGGTGGTGCATTAACGGGTGGTGTATCGGCTTCAGCTATAACAAATCCTAATTTGACATGGTATACAGCAAAAGCTTATAATGCTGGTCTTGACTTTGGTGTGTTTAACCAACACATTACAGGTACATTTGATATCTACAAGCGTGACCTTACTGGTCTTTTGGCTACAAGTTCTGCAGTAATTCCTGGAACCGTTGGAGCTACTTTACCACAGGAAAACCTGAATGCTACGCGCAATTTTGGTTATGAAATATCCTTGCGATACAACAACACCTTTAAGGATATTAAGTACTACATAGGCGGTCAACTTTCGGCTACCAAAAGCATGCGCACAAAATGGCTTGAAACACCAGCGGGCAACTCGTATGACCGATGGAGAAACCGCACCAGCGGACGCTATGATAATATCTGGTGGGGTAACGAATCTAAAACTCAGTTCACCAGCTACGACCAAATTCAAAACTCCAAACTTCCTGTAGGGCAAAGTACATTGCCTGGCGATTGGCAGCTTAATGATTGGAATGGTGATGGTGTTGTTGATGCCAACGATGATCATCCGATTGGTACTCAAGGTCGTGCCATATTTAACTATGGTATTTCATTAGGTGCAGCGTGGAGAGGACTTGACCTGGCCATCGATTTTCAGGGAGCGTATGGTGTATATGTAAAATACTCCGAAGTACTTACCGAAGCTTTGCCATTCGGCGGTCAAAATACACTAAGCTATTTTATGAATCGCTGGCATCCGGTAGATCCTAATGCTGACTATTATAATCCTAGTACACAATGGGTTTCTGGTTACTACCCTGTTACTGGTCGCGACGGTCGCAGCACAGGTACCAACGGAGTTCAGAATGCATCATACATGCGTTTAAAAACGGCCCAGCTTGGTTATACACTTCCTAAAAAATGGGTTTCAAAAATCAATATGCAAAGCGTGAGATTCTATCTAAGTGGATACAACTTGTTAACCTTTACGGGACTTAAAAATGTTGACCCTGAACGCCCTACGTCAGGAGGAACTGGTGCCGCATCTGTAGAATTCTACAATTACCCGGTGAACAAGACGTACACCATTGGTGCAACTGTTAAATTCTGATACGACTATGAAAAAACAATTTTTAATATATATCACTCTTTTGTGCGTCGGCATGTTTTCGTGCCACGATTTGAACCTGGACCCCAAGGGTAAATTGGGCGAGCCCGAACTTTTTGGGAATGAGTATGGTGTGAAGAAATACTTTGCAGCTATTTACAACGGTCTGCCTATAGAGGACTTTCTTTACTACGGAACAAATTCAAACACAGCATTCCGCCCTGACAACTACTGGGAACAAGGCAAGAACAGCCTGGGAAATATGAGTGGTGAATTTTTTAACACTTGGGTGAACGTTGACAACGATGGCTTTGCCTATTGGCCATACGATCGCATTCGCGACATCAATAAGTTTATTCAGAATTTTCCGAACTATAAATCTAATTACACGGATGTAGTTTATAACAATCTTCTGGGTGAAGCTTATTTTCTGCGTGCGTTCTATTACTTCGGTCTGGCCAAGCGTTATGGCGGCGTGCCTCTCATTAAAGAAGTGCAAGATCCACTCGCTCCTGCAGATTCATTGAATGTGTCGCGCAATACAGAATATGATACATGGAAATTAATCCATGATGACCTCACGTTTTCTATAAGCAATATGGCAGCAACCAGTGAAACAGGTCGTGCCAATAAATATGTGTCGGCTGCCTTGATGTCGCGCGCTATGCTTTATGCAGGTTCTATTGCCAAGTATAGCCAGTTCCTTGGGTTTGATAATGAAGCAGCAACATCAGCTGGCATGGCTGGGATTGATCCTTCAAAAGCAGAAGAATTTTTTCAGTATAGTGTTGATGCCGGTAAGCTTATAGAGCAAGGAGGATATGCGCTGTATGAAAAAAATGCTGATAAGGCGAAAAACTTTGCCGAGCTTTTCCTGGCTGCGGAATCTCCTGAAAATATTTTTATAAAAGATTACGGTGTAGCGTCACCACATGATAATCGTTTAGTTCATACATACGATGCGTTGATGTCGCCGAGCCCTGACATGTCTTCATTTGTAGGATCAGAAAGTTACCCCCCACTTGATTTTATGGAACTGTATGACATGACTGCTTACACCAATCCTGATGGAACGCCAGTACGTTTTGATAAACGCAGCGACATCAAGAATGAAATGGAGCCACGCATGTTAGGTACAATGTATTTTGATAGTGATGAATTGAGAGGTACAACGTTCAGCATCCAAAGAGGTATTTACAAATCTTTTGACGGGCCTGCTACTGATGCTCAAAATGGTAGCAATGCCGCTCCTGTTAACAGTGCATCCAACCGTATTTTAGGTGGCAAAGGCTGGACAACAGATATCGGTGGTACAACTTATACTATTGCCGGAGTTCATGGCAACTACGAAGATCAATGGGGTGAGAATAATTGCTGGGGATCTGCTTTCATTCGCAAGTATGTTAATCCTGCTTTGGCTAAAGATCTTGTTAAAGTTTATGGAAGCGACCAGCATTGGATCGTATTTCGTCTGGGTGAAATTTATCTTAATACTGCAGAAGCTCTCTATGAACTTGGCAAACGCGACGAAGCTTTTGATTACATCGAAAAACTACGCATGCGCGCAGGATCTACAGTTACTCGTCCAGCCATTGACATGACGGCATCAAATATTGGTTCAGTAAACAAGGCTAACTATCCTTACCAGATTGAGAAGTCATTACAATTTATACGTGATGAACGTGAACGCGAACTCTACGGTGAAAATCACTGGTGGTGGGATTTGCGTCGCTGGAGAACTGCTGATCAGGTGTTGAACCAGTTCCGTCATAGAGTGCTCAGTTGCTACTATGTGGCCGATGAAGATAAGTACATTTATCTGGATGAAATCAACCGCGCCAATATAAGCTGGACAGCATCCAAGCAATGTTATTACGAACCGATTCCATGGGGAGAAATTGGTAAGAATAGAAAACTCCTGCCACAGAATCCACTTTATTAATTCTTAACTATTGAGATGACTATGAAAAATATAATACACATAATGCTGGGAGTACTGCTGATCGCAGTTACTTCTTGTATGGAAGTCGACAACTGGGGTGGACCCAATGCAAAAGTTCACGGTCGAATAATTGACTCAACTACCGGTGAGAACCTTCTTACATCACAAGGAGACTGGGGTATTCGTATTTGGGAAAGAACCTGGACGGCATCAGCACCAACTTCTCAATCACTTTCAGTAATGCAGGATGGTTCATACAATAACACCAAAATGTTTGCAGGTACGTATGATATGCTTCCCTATGGTGGTGCATTCTGGCCAGTGGATACAATTAAAAATGTTGCATTCAAATCAAATACGGAACAGGATTTCACCGTCACTCCATACTTAGTGATACAAGGCTTTGAAGCTTCATTGAAAGGTTTGAAGTTAACCATGAACTGTGTGTTGAAGGCCCCTATTCGTGACGGACTTCCTAACCTTGTTGAGATCAAACCTTTTTTAAGTCTTAACCAGTTTTGTGGCGCAACAAATTTCATTGACCTACCTGACTATACAAACCAAAGGATTCAGATCAATCAATCATGGATTGATAAGTTCGGTGATGTTGATACAAGTCCGGTAATTCACATTGGTCCGATTGCCGTGAAACCAGGCTACACATACTTTGTACGCATAGGTGCCAACGTGAACGATGCCAACAGAAAATATAACTATAGTGAAATTGTTAAAATCGTTGTACCGGCAGATGCACATAACGATCCAAACGAAGTGCCTGATAATTTTTTCACGAATGCACAATGGCCATTTCAAAAAGATGATTGGGATGGTAACAGATGGGGAAATCTTTTAGGCTGGACTACCAACGCAGCTATGCGCACAAGAGATGGCAGAGGCGGTTATGATGGTGGCTGGGAAGGACCAGCAAATGATAAGAAAAGCCTAGGGTTTGAACGTTGGGGTGCTGGTGAAACTGAAATCGTTGATGGTAAACTCTATCAAACTTTCGATCTTCCTGCAGGCTCTTACAAATTTACAATGAGTCTTGCCGGAGACAATCCTATCATCAGTAACAATGGAAGCGACCCAAGATATATAGCAGCCGCCGCTGGTGATATCCTTCCTGATATTGCAGACATATCATCGGCACTTGCATCGACAAACTTTGCCGGCCTTGGTAATGATGGAGTAGCAACGATACAATTTACATTGGCTGCCCCTACAAAGGTATCAGCTGGTTTTGTTGTCAGCTTCACCAATACAGAACAAAACGTTAGACCCTCCTGGCTAAAACTGGAAAAAACAGATTAGGTAGGTAATTTGAATGGTTGTCCAGTGATGGACAACCATTTTCCTTAATCATTAATCCTGATTTGATTGCTGCATCTCCCGTAGTGTAAGTCACATGACACATACGGGATATTTTGTTTTCCCTTGACTTTGTTAGCGGAACAAAATTGCCTTAAAAAGCTGCATTAATTGAATAAGCCTAAGGTAACTCCATACTAAAATCGTGATGACAATTCATTGATAAAAATGACATGAAGCAAATACCAAAACATAAAACATTATCACCAGCTATCTGGCTTTGTACTATTTTTCTGATTTCATGGTCAACATTATCTGCTCAAAACTGGCGATTGGTTAGCACGAAATATCCGACGAAAGACAATGTTGTGATCGCATATTCGGCTGCAGATTTCAGTATCACGGGCGATGGCACTACTGATGTTACACAACAAATTCAGGATCTCCTCAACCAACTGGGAACACTAGGTGGAGGTACCTTGTTTTTACCGGAAGGACAATACGTGATAAAAGGTAATCTACTCCTTCCAAAAGGAATTACACTGAGAGGTGAATGGAAGAAACCCGTAAAAGGAGAACCCGTTGCAGGAACAATTTTAATGGCGTATGCAGGTAAGGGTGATGAAGAAGCAACTCCTTTCATTACTATGGAACCTTCATCGGCAGTAATGGATCTCGCTATATGGTATCCTGAACAATCACCGTCTAACATCACGCCATATCCACCATCAGTTGAGTTTGGCAGACCAAACTATTTTGGTAATGAAAACTGCAATGCCAAAAATATCACGTTGGTAAATTCTTATGCAGGTATTGTTTTCTCAAGAAAAAATGGTGGAACATGTCCAACCATAAATGGTGTCTATGGAACTCCGTTATCAAGAGGAATTGAAATAGATAATATCGTTGACGTTGGGCGTATCGAATGGATCGATTTTTCTCCCGACTACTGGGCAGGATCAGGATTGCCCAACTCACCATCCATTGGTGGAAATCATAAAGCATGGATCTATGAGAATGGAACAGGTATTGTTATGCGAAGAAACGACTGGTCGTATTCATGTTTTGTAAATATTGAAGGTTACAACAGAGGCTTTCATGCTGTTGAGTCTATTACCAGTCCTGGCACGCAACCCAACGGACATAACTACTCGATGACTTTTACTAACTGTAAAACAGGTCTCGATGTTAGTGCTGCGAACTCTGTCGGACTGATGTTTACAGGAATCAAAACTGTAAAATGTGAAACAGGCATCGCCGTTCTGAACTCGGCATCAGGGGTATTGCAACTTCACACTTGTTCCCTTGACGCTACAAAGAATGCAATCTTCGTAGATGAATCTGCCAGTACACGCGTGATGCTTCTGCAGTCAGATATTATTGCAGGTGCAGTAGATGTGAGTGGCGGCACTTTCACCGTGACTGATTGTGATTTCAACAATACCGCACCTCAAATTAATATAATGAGAAATGCACGGGCTTTAATTACCGGTAACCGGTTTGCAAAAACAGTGCAGATTACAGAAACCTCTATTTTCAAAAATGTTATTGATCATACACCTGTCAGTACCAAACAACTTCCTGCGATAATTGAGGTTGCTCCTGAAACACACAAACCACCACGTCTCGTGTTATATGTAGCTACAGCTTCGCCCTTTAACGCCGTTGCCGATGGTACTACCGATAATACAATTGCTATTCAATCGGCACTTGATCAGGCTGCTGCAGATGGAGGAGGTGTCGTGTTTCTTCCACCTGGAAAATATAAAGTAATGGGAAATCTTGTTATCCCTACAAACGTTGAGTTGAAAGGTTCTGTTGATGTAAGCACTACACCAACCGGTCCGGGAAGTATACTGGAAGTTTATGCCGATAGAAATAATCCTGATGGAGAACCATTTCTAAAATTGTCAGCAAACAGTGGCATTCGTGGAATTGTATTCGATTACCCTGAACAATTAATATCACTACTACCTGCTGTTGCAAAATATCCATATTGCATACAGGCAACAGGTGCAAACACATACATGATTAATATTGGCATGCGAGCTGTTGAAAAAGGTATTGATCTGTTCAGCTATCCATGCGACAACCATTACATTGATTATCTCGCCGGTCACGCATTTGATGTAGGCCTTCGGGTTGGTGGAGGTACCAAGAATGGAAAAATATACAACACACAATTTAATGTAATAGCCTATGCTGCCGGTGACGAATCGAAATATGGAAGCTGGCCTAACTCTGTTGGCAACGGAGATCCCGCATACGATTATGGCTTCGCCTATTTCAATTTTATGATTCTCGGAAATTGTAAGGATGAACTTCTGTACAACGATTTTGGCTATGGCTCTAACAATGGTGTAATCTTAAGTGACGTCGACGGTACAGGTCCTTCAGGTTTAAGTATCGGTACCGGAATTGATGGCTCAAGAAACGCACTTGTTATTAACGCAGCAGGCAACCCCGGATTTGATTTTGTGAACTCACAGATTGTTGCTATTGGAAATCAAAACACAAAGTACATTCAAACAGGCGGTTCATATACTTCAGGCGTTGCGCTTTACAATGCAGACTTTTGGGGTAATCCATCCAATGGTGTTTACATGGATGAAGGTGTGCTCACACTTCAGCAAGTAAACTTTAACCAGCCGGGTCAACAACGGATGGCGGTGATTAACGGAGATACGTTGCATGTTGAAGCTTCAAGCATCTATCCTGTTAGCCAGTTATTGGCATCAGGCACAGAACCTCGTCTTTCTATACATTCTTCGGTTGTTGATCCTACGGGCATTGACAAGACCAAGTGTGATTTATGGCTTAACAATATTGGAAATGGACCGGAGATTTCAATCGCATCTGCCCTAAGCCGAAGCTTGTGGAAAGTTTCTGCCTCTGTTAGCACAGCTAATGCTAACCTTGCCATTGACGGCAATGCAACAACGCGTTGGGCTACTGGTGGTCCGCAACTTTCAGGACAATGGTTTACGATCAACTTTGGTAAACCTGAAAAACTCGAGCAGATAATTTTAGATGTTACAAAGAGTCCATCAGACTCACCTCAAAAATATCAATTGTTTGTATCGGATAATGGCACTGATTGGTATGGGCCTGGAGTATCAGGGGCAGGCGCAGACTTGATGACGGTTATAAGTTTTCCATCGACAACGGTTCAGTATGTGAGGATTGTCCAAACCGGATCGAAAGGCAGCTGGTGGTCAATTCATGAGATCTACGCCTTTGGGAATCAATCACCAGTTAGTGTGGCAGGGGTCAGCTTGAAAGACGAATTAACAACATTGCCTATCGGAAATGTTTACGAAGCTCAGGCAGAATTTAACCCGGAAGATCCTGCTAATAAAATTGTATTCTGGAAATCAAGCAATGCAAGTATTGCAACGGTTGACGTTGATGGCAAAGTAACTGGTATAGCATCAGGTGTTGCCACCATTACAGCGATAACGATGGATGGTATTAAGAAAGCCAGTCTCAGAGCGATTGTAGGTGATGGAACTATAACAGGTACTGATGAACTCATCGAACCAAATGATTATGCTCTGAGGTTGTTTCCAAATCCTGCATCAGGTAGTGTTTCAATAAATTACTGGCTGGACAAACCACAGGAGGTTCACGCAGATGTTGTCAACATGTATGGTGTTAATGTGAGAACCACAACTGTTCAATCACACGCTGGTGAGAACCTCGTGTCTTTACCGTTGACAGGTTTTTCTCCGGGTGTTTATCTTTTTCGTTTACGTTCGGCAAATGGAACTCAAGTGAAAAAACTAGTGATGCAATAGTAAATTGTTAAGAAATGAGAATGGCTTCAGCAAATAAAAATAAATGGAATGTTCAAAGGAGAATAGGATTCATTCTCGTAATGTTTTTGTCCTGCATTTCCATCATGGCACAAACTCCCAATCCATTCGTCCGGAGTATCTACACGGCTGATCCATCAACTCACGTATGGTCAGATGGTCGCTTGTATGTATATCCTTCTCATGATATCGATCCACCTCAAGGCTGCGATTTAATGGATAAGTATCACGTCTATTCTACTGATGATATGGTTAACTGGACTGATCATGGTGAAATTCTGAAAGCTGCCGATGTTGCCTGGGGTAGACCTGAAGGTGGCTTTATGTGGGCGCCAGATTGTGCTTATAAAAACGGAACGTACTATTTCTATTTTCCACATCCTTCCGGTAGTGGTGATCTATGGAATTCAACCTGGAAGATAGGCGTAGCCACCAGCGCTGAGCCTGCAGCGAATTTTGTAGTGCAGGGATATATAGAAGGTTTGAAATCAATGATTGATCCATGTGTCTTTGTTGATGACGATGGACAAGCCTACTTGTATTATGGTGGAGGTGGTCAATGTGAAGCTGGCAAGTTGAAAGATAATATGATGGAAGTTGACGGCACCATGAAGCAAATGCAGGGCCTGCAGGATTTTCATGAAGGTACATGGGTACACAAGTATAATGGCATGTACTATCTCTCGTATGCAGATAATAATCCATCCGGAGGAAACCAATTACGTTATGCAGTAAGCAATAACCCACTTGGTCCGTGGACTTCCAAAGGTGTTTATATTAAACCTACAGGAAGTCCTACCAATCATGGTTCCATCATTGCATACAAAGGACAATCATTTGCCTTTTATCACAACAGTGTGTTATCAGGAAACCCATGGCTGCGTTCCATTTGTGTTGACTCTCTTTTTTACAATAATGATGGCACTATACAAATGATCAAGCAATCGCGCGAACACGGAACATCCTATGCAGAGAATACATCATCCATTCCTGGAACAATTGAAGTGGAAGATTACGATAGGGGAGGTCAGGGCAAGTCGTATAGTGACTCAGATCCTGCAAACAATGGAAATGCCTATCGTGTGGATGAAGGCGTGGATGTTGAAATGAACAGTCCGGGAAATTATAACATCGGGTGGACTAACGGTGGAGAATGGTTGGAGTATACAGTGAACGTTACTGAAAAAGCATTTTATACTATCAAGACAATAGCAGCGTCACCAAACAACAATAATAGTATCCGCTATAAAATAGATGGTAATGATATTACCAACTCGGTAATCATTTCGAATACAGGAGGCTGGCAGAGTTACAAAACAATTTCAACAAAAGGAATCAGTCTGGAAGCTGGCACTCATATTCTTCAGTTGTTTGAAGAGACTGGTGGTTTTAATCTTGATAAGATTATTTTTGAGAAAGAAGTAGTTACTTCAGTCTCAGATGTGCCTCAACGTACATCATACAAAATATATCCAAACCCTGCCCGTACCGAAGTGATCATGGAATGGTCTGAGCAAGATCCTTTTGTTTTTCAGTCCGCAATTTTCGACATGAGTGGTCAGGAAATTCAACGATTTAATAATCATACCAACGGAAAAAGTTTTTCATTAGACGTCAGCGGAATTAGGCCGGGTTGTTACATCTTGAAGTTATATTCTGCAACTGCAATTCAAACCAGGAAATTACTGATCAAAGGAACCTCAGATTGAATGTGACAAGAGAAGAATAAAAGAAAATTAAAAAAGATTATCAGCTTATAAAATTTACAAACAGATCAATTATGAAAATAGTCAGAGTTACGGCAGCTGTATTTTTCGCTGCGTTGGTTTTAGTTTCAATCCATGTTGATGCTCAGAAAAATCCTTTTATCACACAGATGTATACGGCAGATCCTTCTGCTCACGTCTGGAAAGACGGTCGGCTATATGTTTATGCATCGCACGATATAGCTCCACCACGCGGTTGTGATTTAATGGATCAGTACCACGTCTACTCTACTGACGACATGGTAACCTGGGTAGATCACGGTGAAATTTTACGTGCCAGCCAGGTAAAGTGGGGACGCCCTGAAGGTGGTTTTATGTGGGCTCCTGATTGTGCCTATAAAAACGGTACCTATTATTTTTACTATCCTCATCCAAGCGGTAGCGACTGGAACAAGACATGGAAAATAGGTGTGGCCACTAGCAAACATCCGGCAAAAGATTTTGTAGCTCAAGGTTATATTGAAGGTCTCGAATCAATGATTGATCCTTGTGTTTTTGTTGATGATGACGGCCAAGCCTACTTCTATTACGGTGGTGGTAGCAAATGCCAGGGCGGCAAATTGAAAGACAACATGATGGAAATTGACGGAGCGATGAAGCCCATGGAAGGCCTTGAAGATTTTCATGAAGCTTCTTGGGTACACAAGTATAAAGGTGTTTACTATTTATCTTATTCCGACAACCACGATGAGAATAACAGTAAAGATGGAGTTAAAGGAGACAACAGAATGAGATACGCTACCAGTAGCAGTCCGTTAGGTCCATGGAAATATCAGGGAATTTATATGGAGCCAACCGATAGCTATACAAATCACGGCTCCATTGTAGAATTCAAAGGCAAGTGGTATGCCTTTTATCATAACAGTTCACTCTCAAATCACGATTGGTTGAGATCAATATGTGTCGACAGACTTTACTACAACAATGATGGAAAAATAGAAATGGTAAAACAGACTAAATAGTTAGAACTAGGTGTAGTTTACAGTGAGTTTTGAGAATTCATGACAAGAAGGTCTAAAGCATTTCGCTTTAGACCTTCTTTTTTTAATTAATGCGTGCCATTAAAAAATGGTGAATGAAAGTGAGAATGCTAGTTCGTTATGTTTTGACGTAGCAGGTTAAAACACTAACGGGAAGGCTATTTAAAATCTCTTCTATCTATTTCATTGCATTATTTACAGGTTGACTATCGACAAACTGCTCAAAGCTTACAATTTTTTGTTCTTTTAATTTCCAGACGTGAGCAACTCTTGCTGCAAATGATTTACCTGTGATTTTGTAGGTGCCAGTATACGTGCCGTAGGCTACCACCTTATTATCACTGGTTACGTAATCTTCGGGAGTAAATTTATAATCTATCCACTCGCTACCTAACCGATAAAACACATTCTTAGTTACATTCTCTAAACCGATGTATGTTCCAGCATAAGGAAAGCCTTTGGCTTCCGTCCATGAAATATCTTCAGCTACATACTTAGCCAGATTTCTGCCGTTCTCCTCCGAAGTTTTTCCTTCGTAAGTACTTTTTATAATTTCAAGATTTGTCATTTTTATTTAGAAGATAAGTATGGTGGCAGCGCACTACCGCACCAAGTCATATGTTGTTATTTTCCTAGCTCGTTAATTAAAACATCGGATGATTGTTTGCCGATTGTTCCGGAACTTCCTGTATAACGTCCCAATGCTCAACTATTCGATTATCTTTCACCTTAAAAATTTCTACGATCGCAGTTGTTTTGCCTGTTGCTCCATAGGTTTTTACGTGTAGGAAAACTAAATCGCCATCTGCTGCAATGTGTTGAAAATCAACTTTCCCTTTTGGAACATCTTTCAACCAAACCTGCACCGCATTTTTTAATGCTTCAGTACCATCTGCCAGTGAAGGATTGTGCTGGATATAATCTTGAACGATATATTTATCGATCACAGAATAATCTTTATCACCAAATAGCCCTTGATAAAAGGTAGTTACCATTTTTTTGTTGGCTTCTTCTTGTTTTAAATTTCTTTTCGTTTGAGCATTTGCAACAAAGCCCATGGCGAATAAAACCAGCGCCATCATTAATTTTAAATGTGTTGTTTTCATTTTTTTGTTTTAAACGATTACCATTTCATTTCTCCGGTATTCACTTTTGCACCGATCTGCAAAGCAACATCAAAAGTCAGTGTAGGATATTTTGCTTTAATCGCTGCAATCAAGGTTTCTGAAGTCTTGTTGGTTTTCAAAGCTTCTTCATAGAATTGGATATAACTTTTTGTGTGCTTCACTGCTGTCAGATCAAATGCCGATTCAGATTTAGCGTGAGCGGGAATCACAATAGTCGGCTTTAGCGATTCGATTTTATCCAATACGCTTATCCATTGTTTACGAGCATCTGCTGTTTGGGCGTCCGCCATCCAAAGATGAAAAGTAGTTCCGAAAACATTGATGCCGCCTACCACTGCTTTGATTGAAGGAATCCAGACAAAGGTTTTAGATGGAGATTCTTCCAAACCGATGATTTCTAATTTTTGACCTTCCAGATCTATACTATTGCCTTTTAAAACCTGTGGCAGAATTGCATTTGATGTAATGTTCTTACCCAATCGTTCTCCCCAAACTTCTAATTTCTTTTGAGCTGTTGCTTTGATGTGTTCTACGGTTGCTGGTGTGGCGTAAACTGTTACTTCAGGGAAATACTTTTTAAATACTTCCAACCCGAAATAAAAATCAGGATCACCGTGTGAAACATAAATGGTGGTTAATTTTTTGCCAGATTGTTTGATTTCTGCAGCAACTTTTTCAGCGTCTGCTAAAGTAAACTGGGCATCAATTAAAACTGCATCTGTTTTTCCGGAGACGATTACCGAGGCTACGCCAAAACTATTTTCGGACGCGTTGTAAACCTGAAGTTTTAAATTGCCAGTTTCAATTGTTTTGAAACTTTGTGCTTGTGCTTCCATTTTGAATAAAATTAAGATTGTTAAAAAGACAGTTTGAATAATGTATTTCATTTTATTGCTTTTGATGATGATGTAAAGGTGACATCATCGAATCCCAAAAACATTGAACAAGTTCAATAAATGAAATTCACCTTATTTCCGGCTGGCAATTTTCCTTCTTATTTTACTCACAAATTCGTGACTGATGCCCAGGTAGGCTGCTATTTGAAGATTGGTGAGACGCTTATAATGGTTCGGATATTTTTCGATGAAGTCAAGATAACGTTGGTCTGCAGCTTTACTCAAATTATCGATCATTCTTCTTTGCAGGGCAACGTGCGTTTTCTGAGTCATTACTCTGAATAACTTTTCGATCAGAGGCAATTTTGCGTAAGCAAATTCTTTGTCTTTTTTACTTATTAAAAGCACTTCGCTGTCTTCGAGTGCTTCTATGAAAAGTTGTGATGGCTTGCCATTAGTAAAACTATCAATGTCTGTAATCCACCAATTTTCAATGGCAAAATAAAGTATTTGCTCAAAACCATTCTGGTCAATATGATAAACACGAAAAAGCCCTTTGGCAACAAAGCCTTCAAATTCACAAACTTCACCCTCTCTCA
Source organism: Cyclobacteriaceae bacterium (assembly GCA_035493595.1). Classification (GTDB taxonomy): domain Bacteria; phylum Bacteroidota; class Bacteroidia; order Cytophagales; family Cyclobacteriaceae; genus DATCRE01. The sequence goes on from DATJHZ010000217.1 coordinate 15,709, forward strand.
AGAGAAAGGTTTTCTTCTTAATAGTTTTCTTATGAAATAAATTACAAAACTCTTCCATTTCATTCTCTGAAATAGAAATATGATGAGCTACATATTGTCTGAGTGATTCAATCATATTAACGAAGTTCTGTTAGCTACTTTATCAAAGAAGACAAATTACCAATCTTTAAGAGTAAAGGTACTTACTTTGTTAGTAATCAGTTAAAAAAACATAAACAAATTAAACGTATACAATCAATATGCATTCGTAGCATCGATGGTTTTGCAGAATTCTGAACATCCTTCAAATAGAATCGCTCGTGCAAGTGAGTCAGCACTTGGGCTTCCTTAGTGGCTGATATCTTTTCAGGAAACGGAAAGGTATTAGGGCACACTCATCGAAACCATCTGTTCCATCTACTGTAAGAAAGATACCTTATTAAAACTTCACATAAAGCCAATTGAAGTATAGTGACGAGTTGGATTTAAAAAACAAGTATTTTTTGTTTTACTAAATACTAGAATAAGAAAATATCCGTAAAAGTACGGAGGTTATTATCAGTGCTGTGAATTTTTGACTTCATGTCATCTTTATTTTTATGTGACAAGTGAAAGAATTTAATTCTCATATGAACTAGTTCAATAAATATGGAAATTGGTTTAGTGACCTTTGCAGCGTAATAGAGTAATAGTAACAGTAATGAATTATTCAACAAAGGACGTAACACTTTACGCCGTATTTATTAATGACATTCTTAAATACTACGAAGACAAAAAAGAAGATTTTAAACCATTATTTGATATGGTGACGAATGTTGACCTGAGTCAACCTTTTAATAAAGTGCCGATCCAGCTATACAATGAAATGTGTGCCTGGATTGAAACGGAATTGGGTAAATTCAATCTGATCGTAGTCGGAAGAAAAATAGGAGAAACTGCTTATCAAGGGATGGTTGAAAACAAGCTTATACAGAAAGGTGCTACTCCTCTCCAGGTGATGGAAGGTCTCGTTATTGTGGCTCGTGAAATGATACAGGATCCTGAGAGAAGAGGATGGGAAATAGTAATGCACACAAAGAATAGTATCACCATGCGCAGAACCCAAACTTTTAACAGAAATCTGCAATTGGGTCTCTTAGACGGTATGATTCGTAAATCCGGAGTTGGAGGAGTAAAAGTAGATTATTCCAAAACCATTGGAAATGGAGCGGAACACGATGAATATCTTATCACTTGGATTTAAGATATTGTTTTCGATAATAAATGCGCTAATAATTTATAAACAGAAGCAATCAAATATATAATAACAAGTAGTAATGAGTAAACAAACAACAATTATCAGACTACACGCGGAAGAACATGGCACATTTGATTATGATCCGTCTGTTCCCTGCATCATTGCAACACATTTCGGATTTTCTGCCGACGAAGAGTTTAAAGATTTTCTCAATCTAGGATTAGAATATGCCATTGAAAAGAAAAAAGAATGTGCGAATTTAGGTTGGCTTGCTGACACCTTGTTAATGGATGGTAATACCGCGGCAGAGTGGGCAGTTTCTGATTGGAATCCGAGAGTTCTCGCAGAAGGTATATATCATCTGGCGTTCGTTTCCCCGAAAGATGTGTTCGCGGACTTTCAGATTCAGGAATACGTTACTTTAAGTTCGCCAGACGACAAAATAAAAACTGCATCATTTAAAGACATTGAATCAGCTAAGCAGTGGCTTCGTAACGTTATGCTGTAAAATTTACTGACTTTCGGGATCTAAGGTTATTGTTCAATTGCTTTTAGAAATTCTGAGGGGAGTTCGTGTTCAGGTGTAAAATTTGAACTGTTCATGTAGTTCAGTATACTATATAAAAGTTGTCGGGCAACTGGACGTTCATTAGTTTGAGATAATAAGTCAGCTGTGCACAACATAAGTTTACCTTTGTTCGATTTGAATTCATAAAGAATACCAAGCTCTCGATTTTTGTAGAAGTTATCTATAATTCTGATTAATGGATCATAACCTTTAATGACCACAGAGTTCTTATTAATGTCCCACCAATTCCACGTTGAATAAGGTTCTGTTGGAAATGAAGAAAATACATGATGTCCAGGATCTACAAGAATACCCATAGTTCCAGGTTGATCAGGGAAATGCACCGGACTCCAGAATACAGGTACAAATTTTCCTTCAATGCCTTTGATTTGTTTTAGCTCAGGTATGAGCAATACATTTCGACCTTGAGCAAGCGCTGTCGATGCCTCTTTAAAATTCCGGGTAAGCAAAACATTGCCTGTATTATTACTAATGGCTGAAGGATAAACCCAGATATTCCAATGGTTCATAAATTTGTCACCAATACGAACTTCAATTCTTAGTTTCTGTGCAGATGTTATTGTATTGAGTTCGGATTCTATTTCACCAATCGTTCTTCCATTTCCTATAGGTATGGTAACAGGAGGAATGGTGCCAGCGCCAATGCTGTTACCCTTTTCATTGGTAAGCTTCCATGTAATGGATTCGCCTTCAATGGCAGATGCTCCAAAATTAGCAACCTCGATCGTTGCTGTGAATTTTTCATTTGTAGTATAAACAGCTTTGGGAAAACGAATCAATGGCACCACTGGAGCACAAAACTGACGAAATTCATTTTCTGATATAAAACCCTTAGAGTCCCAGAAGGCATCGAGTATGCCTACCATGGCAGTACCTTGTCCTGGAAAATCGTGCAGGTCCAACAATTGAAAACCACTGAACCCTTTTGTTTTTAGGGCCCGCTCAATTTCTTCCTTATAGAGTTGCGTTGCAAATTTGCCAGTTGCCTCTGTAAATACCCCGGCAAGATGAGACATATTTTTTTGTTCAAGATCTTTTTGTACAGCGAGAAGGTTAAGCGGAGAAAGAACACCGGTATATTTTTTTATTTCGGCCATGTTAGGATATACTGAATATTGACCAATTTCATGAGCAATGATGGGAACATGAATGCTATCAACAGCTTCGCTATAATCTTTGTTAAAATTGGGCAACATAGAGTCAAACACCCCTTGACCGCGAACCCAACCTTTACGGGTGTATTGTGTTATGAAATAATCATCATTTTTCTCCGGCCATTTTCCGTGACCATTTTGAAAACTAAATGTGGTTGCTGTATATAATCTGCGACTGTCACGTGTTTTCAGGTCAGCAACGAGTGAGTTGATCCAATCGAAATTTCCTTCCAGTTCATTTCCCATTGACCAGAACATAAACGAAGGATGATTTCCGTAGTACTGAATGATTCGATCTGCCTCATCTTTGAGGTATTGATTGTCTCTTTCATTTAAACCCGTAGTAAGACTCCACAAGGGTAACTCTACCTGCAGATAAATTCCTAATTTGTCTGCTGCGGTAAACGCTTCCTCTGGTGGACACCATGAATGGAAACGAATGTGATTTAGGCCATAGTGTTTGGCCGTTGTAAACACTTTTTCCCAGCTAATCTCATTTAATGGTGGATAGCCAGTCAATGGAAAAATAGCACATTCAAGAGTGCCTCTCAGAAAAAGCCTTCGGCCATTTAATTGAAGCAGCGAATTGTTTGTTGTAAGCTTACGGAAACCAAATGAAGTTGTCGTCTGTGATTCTATTTTTTTGCCTTTATATTTTGCAGAGATCGTGACAAGTGCATTGTATACTTTGGGGTTAAATTCATCCCATAAAGAGATATTATTTTTATCAACAGGAAGACTTAGTGATATGCGCTGACTTTTGTTTCCAGACAGAACTACAGGGGTTGGTACAGACTCAATTAATTCTGGAACTGAAACACTTATAGCTATCTTTCCCTTAATGTTATTAATATTATCAAGTTCGACAACAATACGGATCTTAGCGCTATCTGCCATTGCATAAACCTGCATTGACGCAATATGTATGGGGGCTATTTTTATCAGCTCTATTTTTCCCAGGATACCATTCCAAATAATTTGAGTGCCTTCAGTATAGGCATGTGCAAAATTATTTTTCGCTAAACTAATGTCATGTTGTTTCCTGTTATCGACACGAACAGTAATGCGATGCTTTCCTGGTGTTAATGTAGTTAAGTTGAAAACATGGGGAGCAACAAGACTTTCGTTCGACTCCACCATTTTCTTATCATCAATCCATACATCGGTTTTCCATATCACTCTTTCAAGGAAAAGGAAAAGTTGTTCTTGTCGCCAGCTTTCAGGAATAAGAACTTCGCGACTATACCATGCTGCACCGATATATGAATACTTTCTTGTCAATTGATCAACGATTGGTCTTTGCATTTGGACAATCAATTGTGACTTTCTACCAAGACCCGCCTCATCAAGTGTCCCCGGTAAATGTATGTTCATCCCGGAAGAATCATTAAACCATTTCTCACGTTCACCTTTATCCAAACTATCAAGCCGAACATGCCATTCTCCTTTTATCGATAGAATTTCCGACTGTGCATTGGCAAAAAATGTAATCTGAAGAACAAAATAGCTTAGTACAAAATATCTCATGAATGGTTCGCTTGCATTTATAAATGTATGGTGATTACCAAAGAAAAGTCATGGAGTATTTTCTTAAAATGATGGATTATTTTACTCTGCGCTGTTTCTACACACAGTAAATGGAAGTGAGAGTTCTCTAAGCAGACCGGTGAATTTCAGGTGCATGAATCTTAAAATTCGACAACACCTCTTCTTAGCCAACGATTGATCTTTGAACTCTGTGATTGTTGTTCACCAGGGAGAACACTAAACGAGATTAATCCAATCAATTGCTTCTTTCATATTATGAAAGTAAGCGGTAGGTATCCGGTTAATTGTTTGATTCACTGCTTCGATTACAAACATTTGAGTGAACACTTCTTGAGGTATAACAAAGGCTACTTGTGAATAGCCGGCTCTTACTGCCCTTTCATACCAGTTGCGAGATATCCAAGTCTGATCAGAGTCCAACAATGCACCAAGATACACGGTATCAAAAATTACTTTGCCAGTGTTAAAATGAATAAGAGCCTCAATCAACACATCCATTCCGTTTCGGAATTCTTGTGAAGCGGGTGGTATTTCCCATTTAGAAACTACTATTCGGTTAACTTCATCATAGTAAATAATCAGAAAGTCTTTTTGAAAATATGGTAACATTATTATTGTTAATTTTCGTGTTAGGAAATTAAGACTCCTCCAAACTCTTATGTCTAACAGTTTCTAACCTTCTTAAACTTCTGATATAAAAGAAGGATAAGGATTCTTTCTGATTTCATTCAGATCTTCGTTTATATGACAAAGTGAAAGAATTTAATTCTTTTCTTTATTGAACTAGTTCAACAAAAACGGATGTGCCTCTATGACTTTTGTAGTGTAAATAGAGACCTTAACGTATTTATGGAAATTAAATTGGTTGATGTTTTAGATTTTCAAAAACCGCCACTGATTATAGCTTAGTGTTGTGCGTAATTTTTTTTAGGAAAGAGTAGATCAAATAGAAACAACCTTGATAGTTTATTTTGACGAGATTGAGTATCATTAGTGAGTAACGTCTGACAAAAAATAGATTGTTGGTTGCCATGCATGGTCGACAAATCCCAGAATCGGAATCTATGTTCATTCATGTGATACCCTTTCGATAAAAAGCGTAGATGTCATTCGTCCTGATGACATCTACGCTTTGAGCCAACTAATCGATATGATTTATCGTAAAAAAATAGAATTGCCGGCCGATGTAAATGTGCCATCTGTCAAGCTTACGGATGTGCCATTTTTCCAATACTTTACTACATTTTGGGTTCCATTATTTTCCCAGCCCGTTACGTAAACATCGTTATCAAAAACAGCAATCCCGGTAGCATTCGAATTAGCTGTTGATAATTTTACAGGCACACCATTTTTCCAGTACTTGGCAAATGTGAGACCTCCGCCACTATAGTTTTCTTGTTCATAACCCGCCACATACACATCATTGCCAACAACAACAACTGCTTTTGCTACACCTACCGAATTATCGCCATCTGTCAGTAACGTGTAACTTCCATTCTTCCAAATTGTTGCCATAGCTAATCCAGTCGTGGGACTATTTTGGTTACCGACCACATACTTGTCCGTGCCGTATAGAAAAGCGCCATTGGCAAAACAATGCTTATCGTTATTGGGAATTGTCTCGGCAGGCACCTCACCATTTGTAGTTTCCCATGGAGAAAATCTGCCTTGAGAATTCCGGTAAGATCCGACAGCATATACAGTATTGTTGCTGTAAGAAATTCCGGAACAGGCACCGTTACCAAGAACGTCCTTTGATATGATGGGATCTTTTACGTTTACCGTTGTACCTGTACTGTTTTGCCAATACCGGGGAAGGTCGAAACCATCTATTATTTCAAAGCCTCCGGTATACACCTCCGTTCCGTTTACTGCCATTGCATACACTGCAGATGCGCCAGTACCCAGCGTAGTCTTAGTTCCGTTCTTCCAGAAGTTAGCCAATTGCAAATTATTTATTCTTTCCCAGCCAGCTACATATACACCATTGTCATTTACACAAATGGCATTCAAGGCCGATTCATTTTGACTTAAGGCAATGGCCTTTTCATTTTTCCAATACTTCGCTATGGAGGTTGCGCCATTACTTTCATACCCTGCCACAAATACGTCAGGCACATAGGTAATATTACCGGCAATGACAATGCTGCCAGCTACTTCTACTTTTACCTCACAGTTTGTAACACTTGCGGCAGGTATAGTCACTTCGAGGGATTTTGTGCTTGCAGCAATGACCGTGGCGGTTATGCCATTAATGGTGATCGTATTATTAGCAGCGGTGGCGGAAAAATTACTGCCATCAATAACAAGTGTATCGCCATAGTGTACGGTAGTTGATGAAAGAGAAGTTACGCGAAGAGTTTTGTCCTCTGGAGGCGTGGGATTTTTATCGTCAACTGCGCACGACACAAGTGAGAGTATACACAGCATGGAGATTACCGAGGCTATGATCTTCATGGATTTTAAAAAAGATGGTTTCATTTTAAAAGGTCTTAAGTGTAAAAATAATATTGTAAAAGTCGCTGATGCAGCCAGGCCGGTCAATCGTTAAAAAGGATGACTTTTATAGAAAGTATCCAGAAAAAATCATTAAAAAAGATGAGGTGAAACATCGTATCTATAGGCTTTCTTTACGATGATGGAAAGATTAATTTATGGCATGAAAAAACTATTGCTGATACTCTTCATCTGCCTGATACACCTTGCAGGCCTGGCACAGACGACAATCAATAAAGACAGTCTGCTCAAATTACTGCCTGCGGCAAAAGAAGATACGGCAGCAGTATGGCTGTATATAAACATTGGCAATGAGTACGAACTGGATGATCCTCAAACAGCGGCCAGATATTATTTGCGTGCTGGTCAATTGAGTGAACGGTTGCATTATAAAAGAGGACGTATCAAATTCATTTCCAATTATACCAGCATTCTGAATCAACGTGGCGCTTTCGACAGCTCACTCATGCTAAGTAGACAATCCGTTCAACTTGCGAGGGAAATGGGTGATTACCTGATACTAGCTAAAACACTTGCGAATGCTGGGAACGTTTTTCAATATGTTAATGAGTATGACAGCGCGATATATTACTATGAAACCGCCAGAAAATATTTTGAACTGGTTAATGAAAAAATGCTGGTGGCCAGAATGTATGATCTGCTTCAGAATACCTACCGCGAACTCAATCAAAATGACAAAGCCCTGACGCTTAGTAAAGAAGCAGTTAAAATACTAAGAAGCAGTGAGGACAGCATTTCGTTAGGACTTTCGATAGCTAATCTGGGCACGAATTATTCAGATGTGAATGGTGATTCGGCCTTGCGGTATTTCAATGAGGCGCTTATTATCGCACAACGATTTCGTCACAAACAATTGGAAATGGCATGTCTCATGAATACTGGCAATATCTATCTGCACCGTTACGATCCAGACAAAATGAAACCTTTCTATGAAACCGCACTGCAGATTAGCAGGCAGCTTGATGACCCTGAAAGCGAAGCAATAGCCAGCAGGGGAATGGCCCACTACTATCTATATAAACATAAGCTGGATGAAGCAAAAAAATACATTACACGTTCTTTATCCATTACTGATCATCTCGATCTGAAGTACGAGCATGCCAAAAGTCTGGAGTCGCTCTCAGCTATCTTATTTGCATTGCACGACATGACTGGTGCGGAACTAGCTTTAGACAGTGCAGGAAAAATTGAAAGACGTATTACAGGAGACGAGATTCAAAAGAATACAATGGTGATTGCGAAGAAATTTGAAACTGAAAAGAAAGACAACCAGATAAAACTGCAACAGGTGCAACTCAACCAGAAAAGCACACTCAATTATTTTCTTATCGCAGGGGCGATGAGTTTACTGGCTATCCTGTTGCTTACTTATCGTAATTATAACGGTCGACAAAAATTACAGCAGGCTAAGATTGATGAGTTGGAAGCCGAAAAACAGCTCGCTGCAACTGCGGCTGTACTGAAAGGAGAAGAACAGGAACGCACTCGCCTGGCGAAAGACTTGCACGATGGTTTAGGTGGAATGCTAAGTGGCATAAAATATTCCTTGAATCGAGTGAAAGGAAATATTGTGATGACTCCCGATAACGCCCAGGCTTTTGAACGAAGTATCGATATGTTGGATAGTTCTATTATGGAAATGCGAAGGGTAGCACACAATATGATGCCAGAAATATTGGTCAAGTACGGGCTAGACGCTGCACTAAAGGAATTTTGCAACGAGATCGACCGCAGTGGAGTTATCCATGTAAAGTATCAGTCCGTAGGCATTAGCAATGCCATCATAGAGCAGACCACGTCCGTGACTATTTACCGTATTATACAGGAGTTGGTAAATAACGCTCTTAAGCATGCCAATGCTCAACACGTATTGGTTCAGTTACATCAGTTCGAACAAGAAAAATTGTTAGCTGTTACGGTCGAAGATGATGGAAGTGGTTTTAACACGGATATACTGAACCAATCAAAGGGAATGGGCTGGCGGAACATTCAGAACCGGGTTGAATTTTTGAGAGGCCGATTGGATATACAAGCCTCGCCTGACAAAGGCACTTCTGTAATGATAGAAATTAATATGTGATGAAGGCGGCATTTTTATAGTAGACGATTCATTACCTGGTAATCGAGGGGATACGTTCTTTGCTTCACAATGAAAAATAGCCAATTCAAATCTGAAACGCTTTTTACAGGAGACAAAAGAATAGACAACGAATTCACTCGCAGTTCGCCGACGCTCTTAGCCGGGTGTTTTTCTTTTGCCAAGTCATCGCTTAGTGTAAATAGATCTCTTGTGTTTTTCTAAGGGTTCTCGGATTTTCTCAAATGCGCCTGCGTTTTCCCACAGTTTGTAGTCTAGGCAGATCAAATTTCTTCTTTGTCTATTTTTTTGTACATCGATATTTCGGGGAAATTTGGCGGTATGCAATCACCTTTGTCACGTCATACTTTGAAAAAGAACTTCACAAAGAGTCGTGTTATGATGGATAGTTGTCTCGCAGCTTTTATTCTCAAGTTCGATTTTATGTAATAAGTAGACAGTTTCCAGTCGTCATATTTATTGGTGTCTGATCTTTCACACAACGTTTAGTTTTGCCCCAACACAGGTATTTCTTACGGAAGTGGAATGTGAAGAATGAAATGTAACTCTCTGGAATATTGTTCACTCAGATTGAAACTTAACCAAGTAACAGGATATGAAATGTTTTTTAGCACTGACACTATCTTTAGTATGTCTTTCACTAAGTGCGCAAAAATATCAGGGAGATAGTTGGGCAACTGTAAAGGCATCAGGAAAGGGCACCCTGACCATTGTATACTATAAACAACCAGGATTGATATACTCGGAAAATGGCAAGATGAAAGGTATATGTGTCGAAATTATCAGTGATTTCGCAGAGTTTGTGGAACAGAAATATGGTAAGAAAGTGGATGTAAAATATGCTGGTGAAGAAACGGCATTCACTGACTTCTTAAAAACGGTGCAAAGCACGAAAGATATTCTCGGAGTAACGAACGTTACGATCACAGAGGAACGAAAGAAAGTTTTCAAATTCACTCCGCCATTCCTTTCTAATCCGCCGATTCTGCTTACGCATAAAGATGCGCCTAATTTAACTACATATGGAGATATTAAATTTCTATTGAAAGGGTACACGGCAAAGATCATCGGTGGGAGCACCCATGTGAAAAGAATTGAGCAACTTAAAAAACAATATGCTCCGGATTTGAAAATTGAGTATGTTGAAAACGGGCCGGGCATTTTGCGCGACATCATCGCCAATCCAAAGATCTTTACTATTCTCGACTTTACTGAATACGTAGATGCTGTCAGGAAAAATTTGCCCGTCAAAAGACAAAACCTTGATCTTGGTAATATGGAAGACCTCGCCTATATCATGGCCAAACGATCGGATTGGGACGAACCTTGGAATGCATTTCTTACCTCGAGCTATCGTACGAGTTCACGTTATCGGAAGATCGTTGTTGATAACCTTGGTGCAACATTTCTGTCAGTTATAAAATAATTATTGCATTCATCCGAAATTTCATTAATCTAAACGTTTGTTCTCTAATCACTTCATGGCAATTTTGATATATTACTAATTCAAAAGTATCTATATCTAACTATGTCAACCTGTCTCAATCGTTCAAAATATTGCATAATATTTTTTTTACTTTTATCATTCCAATCAAAAGGGCAAAATGTTGAGTTATTTAATCACATATCTAACGAAGTAATCACAATACCCTCCAAAGTGCTAAATCAGGAACGTCAAATTTATATTCATGTTCCAAAAAAGGATTCTGCAAACCCTAACAAGACTTTTCCGGTGTTGTATCTATTGGATGGGGAAAATCATTTTCATATACTTTCTGCATACATTGACTACTTAAGCCATTATGAAATAATCCCTCCAATAATGGTAGTCGGTATTATTAGTAAAGACCGAAGAAAAGACCTTACACCTACGAAAAGCATAATTGATTATGATGGAAAAATTGACTCTACCTATAAAACAAGCGGTGGCAATGAACATTTTTTTCAATTTATGCAGACAGAACTAATGCCCTACATCGAAAAAAATTATAAAATTGATCCATACAAAATATTTGCCGGGCATTCTTTTGGTGGCATTACAACTATAAATTGTATGCTTACTCACCCTGATATGTTTAATGCTTATGTAGCCATAAGTCCTTCGCTTTGGTGGGACAATAAGTACATATTAAAACTTGCAGAGAACAAATTGACAAAATCAATGTCTCTCAACAAAAGTTTTTTTTACAGTGTTGGAAACGAAGGGATTAAAGACCCGGATTCATTTCACACTGATTTATTGAAATTTGATAGTCTGATTGTAAATAGAACACCGAAAGGACTTTTATATAAGTATAAGTGCTACCCCGAAGAAAGTCACATGAGTGAGCCAATAATTGCATATTATGACGCATTGCGATTTATTTATCAGGACTGGATACCTCCCGTGAAAAAATAATAAGTGAAGAGTATCAAGTAAATAGAAGTTCTTATACTTCCTATTCAAATATTTCTCTCACGTGCAAACTTGAGTCGTCTCGACAGAAACTATCTAAGCGAAGCCAAAGCAATAGTTATGGCATCGTGATCTTTCGGATGCGCTGGTTAAAGTCATCACTCAATAGACATTGCCTGCTATATCTATTATGGCAACACCTACTGGACCCCAAAACTGAGCAGTTGTGGCGGTGCCATCGGCAAAGCCGAGTGTACCTGTTCCCACCAGCGATTGTAAATCTTGCTACCCAAGCAATTTTTACATTTCGTTTACATTTTTTAACAATTCCTTTACTAAAGCCGGGTACAAAGACTTGTAGTTTTGTTGGAATTGATAATTAAACCAACAAAAAATATGAAAAAAGTTATTTATGCGCTGATCTTGCCACTGGTTGTGGTAAGCGGACTAGTATTTGCTAATCGTGAAATCAAAAATGAAACGTCTAAAAAATCAACCCCAAAACCACTCTCTGCTGCTGAAATGAAAGCCGCAAGGAAAAAATGGGAGGCTACCCCTGATGGTATAAAATTCAAAAAATGGGAAGCGTCTCCCGAAGGTCAAAAAGTGCTTGCCGGTGCGGCGAAAATAAGGAAACATACAAGTGCTTCTACAAATATGGAGGCTGTTGTAACCTCTCTTACTCTTCCGCCAGGCTCACGATTAGGCTTCGGAGTGATGGTCAGGATTAATGGTGAAGATTATATTCTTAGTTTTGGGGTGGAAAACTCTAATGAATTTCAGCAATTGCATAACCTGAAAGTGAACGACAAAATAATTGTAAGAAGTCATGGCGTATCGTACGCGCCCAAGTATTCATACCCAATTGTAGCGGGCGACTATGTAGAACGAGATAGTAAAATAATTTATAAACGTGCCCCTCGCAAAGGCGGCTGCTGAGTAAAGTTATGATGGCAAGACCTTACGGACTTTGAAGTAAAGAGTCAGCAATAATGTGTAGCCCCACAAATTCCAACAACAAAAATTTGACTCATTAGTAAGTTCTAAAATTTGACAAATAAAAAAAAGAAGTGACCCCACGCCTGCCAACTTGCAGGTGTCACTTCTTTTAGATACACGCTGATTACTATTCGTGTGAATCGATAGATAGTGTCAATAACTCGCATGGCTTCATCGTCTGAAAGGTTTTCAAATTCTTTATAGGTACGCAACCTATCTGGAGTCCAAGGTAAAAACAATTTTTTGTTCGCTATTCTTCAAGAGATCTATGAGACTTGAGGGTCGCCAGTTTGAACCTTTTTCTTCAGGACTTAATAAAAATTAAAATTTTTAATGCGAAACGCTGGAGATAGAAGTTATCTCTTTTAGAGCT
>DATJHZ010000218.1:0-10022 GCA_035493595.1 Cyclobacteriaceae bacterium
ATCTCTTCTTCAGGATGGCGATTCAATTTTAAAAGTAACTCTGCCGCACCTTTTACAGTTTGCGCTGATATAAGGTTAGCAGTCTTCGCATCAAATCCAATCTCAATCCCGCCTTGTGTTGCAGCGCGAATAAATCTCAACGCATATGCAATTCCACAAGCGCCTAACACAGTGGCAGCATCCATTAGTTTTTCATCAATGGCTATCGTTATACCTAACTGATTGAATAAATCTGACACATAATTTACCTGCGCATTGGTAGCACCCTGATGGCAAATACATGTTACAGACTCCTGAATGGCAATAGCGGTATTAGGCATGGCTCTGAAAATAGGCACATTGTGATCTACAATGGCTGCCAGATCTTTTAATAACACTCCTGTTACAACGCTAATGACAATATGTTTTTTGGGATCAAAATTTTGTTTGAGACTTTCAAGTACCTCTTTAACATTGTAGGGTTTCAGAGCCACAATGATGACATCATTATTTTGAATAGCTTTAGCATTATCTGAAGTGACAGTAGCTCCAGCTTTTTTTAATTCGCTTAACGCTTCCAGATTTCTTCGCGTTATTGTTATTTTATCTGCCGAAACAAATTTACTTTTAATAAGACCTTCGGCTATTGCAGCGCCCAGATTTCCCCCACCAATGATGGCGATGTTTGAATTGTTCATGAAATTATTACGTTGAATTGCTATTAAGTTCTTTTCAAAATTAAAGATAAACTATGGAACTTCTGTATAAACCATGGCCATGGTATGTAGCCGGACCAATAATAGGTCTTACGGTGCCCGTTTTACTATTGCTGGGTAATAAAAAACTTGGAGTATCATCTACGCTGCGACAGCTTTGTGCGGTATGTTATCCAGCCAAAATTCCCTTTTTACAATACGATTGGAAGAAAGACAGTTGGAATCTTTATCTGGTTGCAGGTGTGCTTATAGGTGGATTTATCGGTGGCAAGTTGTTGAACAACCCAAATCCAATTGCTCTTTCTGAAGCTACAGTTTCTTATTTAAAGGAAAAGGGACTGTCAGATCCAAGTGGTCTGATGCCATCAGAATTATTCAACTGGCATTCTCTAACTACATTAAAAGGTTTTCTATTGATGGTTGCTGGTGGATTTATGGTTGGCTTTGGAACCCGCTATGCAAGAGGCTGTACATCCGGTCATGGCATCATGGGACTGTCGGCTCTGCAATGGCCCTCGTTAGTGGCAACGGCTTGTTTCTTTCTTGGAGGTATTCTGTTCAGCAATTTTGTTTTGCCTTTGATCTTATCACTATGAAGAATATAAAATATTTATTTGTCGGTATTGTATTTGGATTGACGTTGACTAAAGGAGAAGCCATCTCCTGGTATCGCATTTATGAAATGTTTCATTTCCAAAGCTTTCATATGTATGGAATATTTATGACGGCAGTTCCTGTTGGAGCACTCTCACTTTTTATTATCAGAAAACTAAAACTTAAATCATTGGATGGCGAAATTATTGAGCCACCAGTTAAGCGATATCATCACGGAGTAATAATCGGTGGTTTGATTTTTGGTTTTGGATGGGCTTTAACGGGTGCATGCCCCGGCCCTCTATATGCACAAATTGGTTCAGGCTATCTTGTAACTATTGTAACATTTATCTCCGCTATGGCTGGCACATGGGTGTATGCCAAATTTCAGAACCAGCTTCCTGATTAGATTACAAGAAGTCATTTATCATTGGTTGCTTGAGCCAGCAACGAATGAGTAGCATTTACTTTCGTTTATAAAATAGTAGAAAAGATGTTTCGCCGGTTACAGCTTCACTGGCTGTGTAAAAACCTGATCCATCACGAGCCCATGCCAGAGCTTCTCCCTGTGGCTCTGGTTCATAAGGGAGCACTATTGGTTTTTGCTTCAATGCTTCAATGAGATCTTTTCCTTCTTCTCTTTTATAATAAAAAATATCATCATAGTTCTTGATAGCAATCTCTTTTCCATCAGAAGAAATATCACCACCAGTTAATTGAGTAAGCGGTAAAGTAAGAACTGACTCAGCAGTGATTGTATCTGTTGTGGAGTAAGGATATTTTAACTGATAGAGATGTACAGGTTCTTCTCTTTTTGAAAGCAGATAAAGGTCTTTTGTTAGCGGATCAAGAAGAAGCGTCTCTGTGTCTTTTTGACTGTCTGATAACTTGAATGTGATCGTGTCTATATGTGTTATTTCAATTTTCTTCTCAGCTCCAAGCACAGGCTCTTCAAAACGATAAATATATTTCAGAGGATAAACAGCGTTGTTATCACCTATCTCAGCAATGTAAATGTATGTCTTACCTTCTTCAGGTCCTGGGCCAACGGCAATGTCTTCCCAATCTCTGTTCTTAATTCCTTTCAGAATACATGTTAGTTTGATGTTGGCTTTTTTATTGATGAGAAATATTTTAGCGTCATTTCCTCCATCATTTTCAACCCATAGATAACCCGGATTTTGTATGCTTTCTGAAATTCCAGAAAGTTCTTCTAATCGTTTGTCTTCTATTTCCGCTAAAGGTCTCCCTATTTCAAATCCCCCGGCATGATCTATCTTTTTTGATTTTTTGCACGATAAAAGTAAACCTGCTAAGAGAAAAATATAAAGCCTATTCATTAGAAGTAAAGAATGTTTCAGTGTCAAAGAAAGCACTCTTCACTGCAAATCAAAAGCAGTAACATTATTAATAAATGAATATTTGCTGATATTCCTCCTGCCTAAGGATTTAAGAGTTGACCAATGAATAAAATTGCTTTTGAGTGCTTCTCACGTATAATAAAAATAAATGGCCGATTAATGATAATAGCCGATGGCTCTACGCTTGTACCAGATATTTCGATTGCTGTAGCTGCGGCAGCTTCTGTTCCTTCTTCGTTAACATCAATGTATGATTGGTGAACCACCTTAGAAATACTTAGAGGTATTGGATCATTAAACAAATACGGAAAACTTGCAAGGTCCGAAAAGGCGACACCCATCCCTAAATTAATAAGCTGGTCGTTCAGTTTTTCTTTCCAGTTCAATTTAAACTTAGGCATCTTCAGTTCACCATTAGACTGTGAGCTCTTATCAAGAAGTGCATCAAAATATTCTGATGAAAGAGCTACTCTGATTTCTGATGTTGTAAATCCAACCTTAGGCAAAAGTATAGTCATAGAAAACTGACCGTTTCCGTAGGGGATATCAATCATACTGACTTTATCATCTTCAGAAACTAGCACACTTTCATTACTGGCAGTCATCATATCTACCTGAGTGGTTGTTCCGTCTTCTTTATAAAAAGAATCTTTTTTTGTTTTTGATTTATCGAATTGCGATGCCCAATTTCCTTTAAAATAAGTAGCGTTGATGAGATACATTACTGCATCGGATGGGATTTCCTCAATCAGATCTTTGATTTTATGATTGGTGTTATTCTCAACCCAATTATTTATAGTATTCTTTGAGTCTGGTGATGTGAAGTCCAGCGCCTGTACTTTGCCATGGTAATATGTCTGAACAGTATTAGCAAAATCTGAATTGATAGTAAGTTGCTTTTTGTACCAGATGGAATTCGTCAATGCAAACTCTACCTTTTTATCCATCGATGTTAAGAGAGATGAGAGATCTTTATATCCTTCATTTACATCAGCGGATTGTAATCCTCCATAATCAATAGCTTGGAGAATGCCATCTTTTGTGTCTCCTGCTGCTCCATTCAATGTCATACCCAACGCTGTGCTGACACTTATAGGTGAGATGAAAATGTTGTCGTCGCTACCCTTGCTTACTTCATTAAATAACTTAAAAGCAAAAGTCTCATTTGATTTTGATACCTGAATTTCATTTGAAGAGAGCGCTCTCAAATTAGGTTTATTATCAGGCTCTAAATTGTTATTGGTACAAGATTGTGCAATAACTAAACTGCTAAATAGAAGGAATCGGAGTTTCATAAGAAAAGGTGTTTTGCAGATTAGACACCTCCGAAAGATTTTGGGTTGTAAACCCAATCTAAAACATAATGACTTCGTTGCCCCGCGGATTTGTGAGATAAGAATTTATTAAATTTTGAACAATACGAGTTTCAATGCTGGGCTTGATATAAAGTTTTGCAGTTTCAAAATCACTGATAACTACTTCTTGATCAAAGAATCCAAAGCCGAGATACTTTCCTTTTTCAATCAGCACAATGGATTGTTCATTGGAAGTGCGTCCGCGTCCTATAAGGGCTGCAGTTTCTCCTCCTTCTTTAAATGATTCGATAGCTTTAGTAGCACGCTTGTTATACTTTTTAACAGATTCAACACCCATACAGGCACCATGACATTCGCCAGTCTGGTAATCGAAACACAATCCCTTAGCAACTTGCAAGCCACTAAGCTTCGGGCACAAATCAAAATCGCGAACTTTCTCCCATAAGAAATTCCACGTCTCTCCCTTTGATGAGAATCGTATGAGTGGCATGGAGCCTCTGGTAATTAAGTTGACAGAAAAACGCATGTATCCATTTCTGTCTTCATAGTTAAAGATTCCCCATTCTTCAACCTTAAACTTCTGTGCCTGATTATAGCGAGGCCAAAGTCTTCTTATCTCCTGCGATTCAAAAATCAACGCTATGAGTTCATTACCAGTTAGCTCATACGTGATGTGATGAATTTCATTTCTAATATTAGAACGGCCCCATTCGCGAGCATCACCAGTAAAGTGACCGGCAATTCTTTTTTTAATGTTGATAGCCTTGCCTACATAAATGACATTACTTCGTGAATCAAGAAAGTAGTAGACACCAGCCTGTGCAGGTAACTTGTCAAATTCTTCTTTTGGCAAATTGGGAGGGAGAATTGTTTCGCCTGAATTTCGTTTCAGTGCTTTGACTATGTAATGATCCTGATCGCGGCGAAGCAGTTCATCAAATACCTTAACAGTAGCAGCAGCATCGCCACCTGCTCTATGCCTGTTTAGTATTTCAATCCCCAGGCTTTCTGTGAGACTTCCCAAGCTATAAGACCTCAAACCAGGAATTATTTTTCGACTAAGCCTTACGGTACATAATTTTTTAGCTTGCCAGTTTAATCCCAATTGATCAAATTCTTTTTTCAGGAAGGAATAATCGAAATGAGCATTATGGGCAACAAAAACTTTTCCTTCAAGTTTCGAAAATATTTCCTGAGCCTTCTCCTCAAAGGTTGGGGCATCTAAAACCATTTCGGTGGTAATACCCGTTAATCCCGTGATATAATAAGGGATATTTCGCCCTGGATTGATAAGTGTATGATAACTATCGGTAATGCTGAAGCCATCATGATGGTAAATAGCAATTTCAGTTATGCGATGATTCTCAGCATACCCCCCGGTTGTTTCAATATCCACAATCGCATACATGATGCAATTTAGAATTTGATAAAATGGTATAAAAGGGGATATTGAGGGATTCTTTAAATATTATGAAATGGTTGTGCCAGAAAGAATAATAATCTGCATACTCAACGAATACTTGAAAAGTAAATAACATGAATACTATTATCCGATTTTTATTAACAGGACTTGCGGTTGTGCTAACAGCTTATCTTTTGCCAGGCGTTTGGGTTAAAGATTATTTCGCCGCGCTTATTGTGGCACTTGTATTGGCTATTGTGAATGCCATAGTAAAACCCATTCTTATTGTGCTTACTATTCCCATCACCGTTTTTTCACTAGGGCTTTTTCTGTTAGTGATTAATGCACTGATGATTTTATTGGTTGATTATTTCGTTGATGATTTTACTGTTTCTGGTTTCTGGTGGGCACTGGCATTCAGTCTTATTCTATCTATTTTCAACAGTCTCTTCTCTGATATTACCGCTGATAAGGAAAAAGATCGTTAACATATAGTACAATTGACAATATTAGAGTGAGTGTGTATATTTCATATTTACCACTCAACCTATGTACCATCTTAAACCTGTTTCCTTCTTCATCCTGATTGCGTTTGCGTGGATGAATTTTTCATGCACTCAAAAAGAGAAAGCTGATGAACATTCTCCCGAAACTTCATTAAGCGATCTTAAAGTCTATGATGGATTAGAAGTAACACTCTTTGCTTCTGAGCCAACACTTACCAACCCTACTAACATTGATATTGACAGTCGCGGACGCGTTTGGGTTTGTGAAGCCTACAATTACAGAAGCAAGCTCAATCCTAAAAACCCCGTCAAAGCAGAAGGCGATCGTATTTTAATTTTAGAAGATACCGATGGCG
Source organism: Cyclobacteriaceae bacterium (assembly GCA_035493595.1). Lineage (GTDB taxonomy): Bacteria > Bacteroidota > Bacteroidia > Cytophagales > Cyclobacteriaceae > DATCRE01. Next base: position 6,231 of record DATJHZ010000218.1, read on the forward strand.
ATGGCAAGGCTGATAAGACTAAAGTATTTTATCAAGGCACCGATGTAAATGCTGCGTTGGGAATTGCCGTGCTGGGCAACAGAGTCATTGTTTCATGCAGTCCTAATGTATTGGTGTTTACAGATGAGAATGGTGATGATGTTCCTGATAAGAAAGATATTTTATTTAAAGGCATCCATGGCGAACAGCACGATCATGGTATGCATGCTTTTGTTTTCGGTCCTGATGGCAGACTGTATTTTAACTTTGGAAATGAAGGCAAAGTATTGCTCGATGCGAAAGGCGATACAGTAGTTGATATTCATGGTAAACATGTAATGACCGATGGCAAGCCATTCCGCGAAGGACTTGTAATGCGTTGCGAACCGGATGGATCAAATGTAGAAGTACTCGCGCAGAATTTTCGTAATAACTATGAAGCAACAGTTGACCCTTACGGCTCACTCTGGCAATCGGATAACGATGATGACGGTAACAAAGGCACACGCATAAACTTTGTGATGGAGCAAGGCAACTATGGTTATAAAGATTATATCACAGGAGCAAGTTGGGGATCACGTAGAACGAACATGGAAAAGGAAATTCCATTTCGTCATTGGCATTTGAATGATCCGGGTGTTGTACCAAACCTATTGCAGACTGGTGCAGGCTCGCCAACAGGCATCACTATTTATGACGGAACATTATTACCGGCAGTATTTCAAGGACAAATTATTCATAGTGATGCAGGACCAAATGTTGTACGCGCATATCCTGTTAAGGCAGATCAGGCTGGATATAAAGCAGACGTTGTTCCAATACTGGAAATTAAAAAAGATCAGTGGTTCAGACCTTCTGATGTTTGCATTGCTCCCGACGGTTCTCTCTTCGTTGCCGACTGGTATGATCCGGGTGTTGGCGGTCACCAGGTTGGTGATTTAGAACGCGGAAGAATTTATCGAGTAGCTCCACCAAAAACAAATTATAAAATTGAGCCCGTAAATGTGAGCACACCAGAAGGCGCAATAATAGCATTGGTTAGTCCTAATTACTCAACACGTTACTTGGGTTGGATGGCCCTTCAGAAATTTGGTGATCAGAGTGAGGTCGCATTATTAAAACTCTGGAATGGATCAAATCAAAGACAACGTGCTCAGGCATTATGGTTGCTTGCGCGATTGCCTCAGAAGGGAGGTCAGTATTTAGCAGAAGCACTTAAAGATAAAGACGAAAATATTCGTATTACGGCGTTGCGTGCATCGCGTCAATTAAAGAAAGATGTGCTTAGCACATGTGAAGCATTGCAAAATGATCCATCCGCAGGAGTCCGCAGAGAAGTTGCTATTGCATTAAAAGGTAATGCCGATAAACGCGCTGCTGAAGTTTGGTCAACACTGGCACTGCAATACACAGGTAATGATCGCTGGTATGTGGAGGCATTGGGTATTGGTGAAGAAGGGAATGAAGATTTGTATTTCAATACGTGGAAGAAAAAAGTTAAAGACATTAATGCATCCGCTTCGCGCGATGTTGTGTGGCGAAGCCGAAGTAAAGATGCTATGCCATTGATGGCAAAATACATTCGAGAGTCTAAGGGCGATGACATGTTGCGTTATTTCAGAGCTTTCGATTTTCAGACCGATCCATCCAAACAAAATGTATTGCAATCGCTACTCACATCAAATAATGAAACAATAATACTCTATGCACTCAAGAGCATGAATGCGAAGCAGGTGAAACCATCGCCTGCGTTAACCACTGCTATTAACAAAACACTTACTAAATATAAAGGCACTATTGAATTTGTTGAACTGATCAAAACTTTTAAACTGCAGAACAAAGCCAGTGAGTTGTTCGATCTTGGTGTACAATATCCTGACAGTGCTTCTGGAAGAATGGCAATTCAAACTTTACTTGAATGGAATAAAACAGAGACGATTGAAAAGGCATTGAAGAATAAGGAGAGTTCAAAAATTCAGCCGCTTATAAAAGCACTTTGGCCATTAATGAATCAGGGCAAAGTTATTGCTATGATGGAACGAATCATTGGGGATACAACCATTCCTATTGATGACAGGAAGCTTGCCATAAAAACATTTGGTGGCCCGTGGGAATCAGAAGACAGGCTTGTTGAATTGGCAAAGGAAAATAAAATACCAAATGATCTTCAGCCTGCAGCTGCCGCTGTTTTCCTGAGTGCATGGAGAGAAAATATTCGTAATGATGGAGCAAAATTGCTGAAGTTACCAGATACAGGTAATGGAAAACCCCTTGCTTCAGTTGCTACTCTTGTAGAAAAGAAGGGTGATGCTATAAAAGGAAAAGAAGTATTTAATACCTATTGTACATCATGTCACGCCGTTAATAAAGAAGGGGTAGACTTTGGCCCTGCATTAAGTGAAATTGGTTCGAAGCTTCCGAAAGAAGGTTTGTACTCTGCTATCATTTACCCTGATGCTGGTGTAAGTTTTGGCTATGAAGGCTATCAAATAAAACTGAAAGATGGCTCACAGGCTGTTGGCATAATTTCATCAGAAACAGAAGAGCAACTTGAAATAAAATACATGAAGAATGTTCAGACCATCGATCAGAACAAAGTGGAATCAAAAACTAAAATGGAGAACTCATTGATGCCTTCAAACTTACAAAGTGTTATGAGTGAAGGACAGTTGGTTGATTTAGTGGAGTACCTGAGCTCACTCAAGAAAAAATAGAAACCATTTCAAATCATTATAACAATAACAGTATGCGTCACTCACTTTTTCTAATATTGATTGTGGCAGCCTGCTTCATGGCTTGCTCATCAGGTAACAATGATAATCTGATTGTCAATGATATTGCCAAAGCACGCATTGATTCAACCTTGAAAAGCCTAGTTGAGTCCGGCTCAATAGCAGGTGTCTCAGCGTTGATCTTCGAGAAAGACAAGGAAGTATATTTTAATGCTTTTGGTTATGCTGATCGTGAAGCAAAGTTATCAATGGATCGCAATACTATTGTACGAATATATTCAATGACCAAACCTGTAACGGGCGTAGCTTTGATGACGCTCTATGAGCAAGGAGCTTTTAAACTTGATGATCCACTCTCTAAATACGCACCTGAATTTAAAGACATGAAAGTCTACACAGGCACTGATGCCAAAGGTGAAATGATATTGGAACCAGCTCATCGTGAAATTACCATTCGTGATATAACTCGCCATACTACAGGCTTTGTAAACAATATACCAGACACCACAACAGCTTTCGGAAAGTTAGTTAAGAAGACAGATGCTACAAGCAGGGAAAATACATTGACTCAAATGGCTCAAAAACTGGCAAGTCTTCCACTGATGTTTCATCCAGGTGAACAATGGGCTTATGGTCCATCGGTAGATGTTCAGGCTTTTTTAGTGGAGAGAATATCAGGCGTGCCTTATGGCGAATATGTGCAGAAGCATGTCCTTGATCCGATGAAATTAAAAACTACAAGATATTATCTTCCGGAAGAAGACCGCTCAAGATTTGCCGCGTGGTATTCTAAGGATGAGAATGGAAATTTAAATCGCAGATCTGATGAAGATGCGAATAGTTTCAACACTAATCATTGGCCTATGACACCGGGTGGCTTTGGTCTCACATCAACACTTGATGACTATATGCGCTTTGCTCGTATGCTTGTACATAAAGGCTCCTTCGATAATGCGACAATACTAAAACCGGAGACTGTACAACTTATGGCTACTAATCAATTGGCAGATAGTGTTACCGAACGCATGTGGTTGCCAAGCAAAGGTCAGGTTGGATTTGGAATTGATTTTGCCGTGCGTAT
>DATJHZ010000219.1:0-2995 GCA_035493595.1 Cyclobacteriaceae bacterium
CAGTTTAACCAGTGAAAGATTAGCATACATTTCAACACCTTTCGCTACGGAGTTGCCAATGTTTGTTGTGTAGAGATACGTTACGTTGTCGCTTCCGAGCATATTCACCTTACCAATTTTGTTTCCATAGAACAGGTAAAATATATTAGCATCAAATGTTAACAAGTTAGAGATCTGTCCACGATAGCCAAGATCAATGTCATATCCTTTACTATCTTTCAAATTAGGATCGATTACACCAAGTTGATCAGCAGGTGTTATGTTTGCATATAAATATGGTCTGTAGGCCTGAGAGATGTTTCCATAGATCTGACTATGGTTGTTTGTCTGGTATTGTAGTCCTACGCCAAACAAAGGAAAGCTTCTGTTGCCTTTGTAGGTTACGGGCAAAGTACCATTCTTAATTAAACCATCTAACGACGAATTGATTATTTCATAGCGCGCACCGGGACTTACAGAAAACTTGTCTGTAAGTCTGAACATGTTTTCGAGAAATACAGCATAGTTTAGAGTATGTAAGTGCAGATCAACTCCATAAGGTGCCACCAAAGTAAAATCAAAATCGCTGGATGTTGTACCTGTGCCTAGTTGCTTTCTGCGTGTGCGAGAACTGGAATATGTAATGCCAGTTGCCAATACTGCTTTTGTTTGCCCTATTGAATACCGATGCAATAATCTTGCATCAAATGATAAACTATAATAGAAATCACGATCAACCTGGCGCGGATTGTAATTGTTTGTTGTTGTATTGATCGTATCTGCAATGTTAGCTGTTCTCAGATATTGAACACTACTGCGTTCACCCCATAATCCATTGGCTGTTATTTTGAGTTGGGTTTGTGATGAAAGACTGTAGTTAAAGATAATGGCGGGGATGTTAATTTTAGGACTGAAATAGTTTCGTGCCCGGTATGATTTCCGTGCATCGGCGGCAAATTGTTCATCAGTTAATCCGCCAGCAATTTGTTGCCTGTAATTCATACGAGAAAGCTGGAAAGCTATACTGCCGTTCTTATTAAATTGATATTTGATAGAGGCATAATACGTCTGGTAATTAAATGCTGAGTTGGGTCTCCAGCCATCGCCATGACGATTATCGTAATAGGCATAGTAGCTTACCTTGCCCTTAGTGCCACCAACAGCATTAAACGAGTTAAAGAAATTGAAAGAGCCTGTGGTTTGTTCACTCTCCAGTGAGAATGCTTTAGTTGTATCGGCATCTTTCAATACATAATTCATCATGCCACCGAATTGTGGTCCGAATTGTAGCGCAGCAGATCCTCTCACCAATTGAACTTGTTTGACGGCCTGCATCGGTATTGTAAAATGGTTTTCAGGATAGCCAAATAGATCTGAGTTTGTATTATAACCATTTTGACGAATGTTCATCTCGATGGATCGATGGGCATCGGTACCTCTGGTGCCAATATTCATTTGAGTGCCGGCGCCATCCATATCCCAGTTGTAAACACCTGGAATTTTAGCGAAGATCATTCTTGCAGTGTTCTGAGGAAGATTGGCTTCACCTCCATGTAAAGTTATGACGTCAGTTTTCTTTCCTGCAAATACATTTACACCAGAAACATCCTGAAGGTAGTGTTGTCTTGCTGCTACTATGGTAACGTTATTTAAAGTGTCTGTTAATTCGCTATCCTGGGCATTGATGGTAAAGGCACAGAGTAACAATGAAAATAGTATAAGTATTTTTCTGTTTTCCATATAAAACATGTTGAATAGGGTGGTCTGCTCATTTATCAAATGAGCACAAATAGTTTATAGTAGATGGGTATCTCTTAACACATCGTGTGATGGTTAAGAGATAACCTCGGCTAAAACAGATTACTGTTTTAGCTACGAAAATGATTATCCTATTTGTTGAGGTGGCTGAAAGACAACATCAGCATATGTGAAATTGTATAAATTTCTGAACGCTGTAGTGAGACACAAAGTCATTGCCCAGCCTGTTTTCAGAGATTGAATAGAGTAGTTTGTAGAGATATAATCCTTCGACAGAAAATCGAATATTTTAACCCCGGAATTTGAATTAATGGGATGATCAGTGAATGACTCTGCGTAATCATGAATTACTTCCCTGATCTCTTTACGTTGAGTGTCTTTTATACACACAACATACAAAGTATCCTGGTATAGTTTCTGTTTTACGAGATGATAGGTTTCTCCATCATACGTAATCTCGCCATCAACAGGTTTAAAGTTTTTGGCAATCTCAGCATTGGGGAAATCCATGGGTATACGAAAGATGATGTTACCACTGATTTCATTGGCATTGCCTTCGATAATACGAGCAATATGTTCTGTTTTTTGTTTATCTATAAAGAACAGGCAATAATATCCAATTGTGTTAAAAAGGATCAGAATCAGAAATAAGACGCTGTAGAATCTTCTTATCATCATGAAATGTTATACAAGTATATATAAACCTTGTTGAACCACAAAAGCACAAGGACTTAAGTTTCACTAAGAAGATCATGTTGATTCTTTTCTTTGTGCCCCTTAGCGACCTCTGTGCCTTTCAGGTTCATTGCGAAAACTATTCTACACTAAATCTTGGATGGGAATATAAATCATCATTTCTGATTAACGTTCAGTAACCAGCTGAGGCCATACAACATCAATGTTCTGGCATAATTATTACAGTACACCAGATATCTTAAAATTCAAACAACATGAAAACTCAAATTTTTAAAGCACCTTATTTGTTTGCCCTGGCATTTGTTCTCTTTCTTGTGAATAGTGCCTCAGTAACTTTTGCTCAAAATAGTATTACATGGGACAAGCTTGGAACGAAGGTGGTTGATTATGCCATTGATCACGATGTTGTAACAGCCAGCAACCAGGAGTCGTATAATTCACTAAAGGTGAAGGTAAATAATGGAACCGTTAATGTTTACAAGGTTACAATTCATTTTGCCAATGGTGATACGCAAGATGTTAAACTTCCATCTGAATTGACAAAAGACAACGATGGCAAGCT
>DATJHZ010000220.1:0-9098 GCA_035493595.1 Cyclobacteriaceae bacterium
AGCAGTGATACAGATGATGGAAAAGCTTCCAGCTATGAAATTATCTATGCAAAAGACAGCCTTGATGTTGCTAAACGAAAAAACATCAAAGTACTTAGTTTATCAAGTGATGCCGATGCTGGTACTGAAGTTAATTTCAGCATTACAGATTTGTATTCGAATACAAAATATTATGCAGCTGTCTATAGCATTGACCGCTGGGGAAATAAATCTGGTATTTCAACTATCGTTTCATCTACAACATCAGATGGACCTGGTGTTTCACTTGATAAGTCATCTATTGATTTTGTAATTGATGCAACGAAAGGCACAGCTGCTCAGGATGGTTTCAGCATCATCAACTCATCGTCTGGTGAATTACGTTGGAAAGGAGAGGTAAGACAGAAATATTATTCTCTGGACTGGAACTCGATGAAGTATCCTAAAGCTCTTTTGAAGGCTAACACATCACCAAAGGTTGGTATGTTACGTACCACTGCTAAATCGCTTAAACTTCGTGCAGGCACAACAGGCTATAACGATTCTTATCAGACACGCCAGATGACCTACACATCGTATGGGTCATATGGTGCATACATGATTGGTGAAGAAGATCTTTCAATCCCGAATTCAGCAGCTACAAAATTTACTGTTTCTTATGAAGACGGATTCAATCTGACAGATGTGAGTACATTGATAAATCACAACCCTGCCAGAGGTGATGCACCCGCTATCGTTGAAATATATCGCGGTGATGAGTTAAGCAGAAAGAATCTGATATATGCAGCTGAATTTAATGGCTATACAGATTTTGATGCTGAGTATGATATTCAATTAGATCAGCAATTATTTTTTCCTGCAGGCACCAGTTTCTGGATTGCTATACACATGCCAGCAGGTCATAAATATCCGTTAGGTGTAAATTATGCTGATGAAGATGGTACATCTGAAAACTGTATGATCAGTTTTGATGTTGGTGAGACATGGACTAAACTTAACGATGCTATTCAGATGACTCAGTTTGTATGGGTGCAGACTGCTGTTTCTTATAGTGCTCCGCTTGATCAATACATTACCTTATCACCTGGAGAAGGCACTGTAGAAGGAAAAGATCAAGGCAGTGTTGATGTAGTTGCTGATGCCAGCAAATTAATTAACGGAGAATATCATGCTGATGTAACTGTACTTAATAACGACTACAGCAACAATCTTGCACGTGTACCGCTTTCACTTATTGTATCAGGTCAAGTACCAAAACTAACATCAGCTTCAATACTTGATTTCGGTGGTGTATTTGTTGGTGTAAGCAAAACACTGAGTATCGATATTCAGAATATTGGTTATGGAAATTTCATGGTAAGCAATACAACTGTGAATAACGCAGACTTTGAGATTATTGAGAGTCCATACAAAATAGGTGCGCTGGGTGTATCATCACTTAAGCTTAAGTATACCGCTCATGCCGCTGGCAATAGTAATGGTGTTGTTACATTAACAGATGGAAAAGGAACCAATTATGTAATTAATGTAACTGGCCTTGGCGTTAATCCGTCAGCTATTACTGTAACACCTGCCTCTAAAAGTTATTCTTTAGCATTAGGAGCTAAATCTACCGGTACGTTTACTATTAAAAACACAGGTAGCTATCCACTGCAATACTTCATGCCTAAATTCTCCAATGGAGATGGAATTGATTTTGTAGACAACGGCATCAATAAATTTGGCTATTCATACAAAACAAGTATGGATGCTACTTCAGGTCTTACTTATTCATGGGATGATATTTCTGCAACAGGTAAAGATGTTTCAGCCTTCTTTAAAGATGTAGCGAAAGTATTTTATCCTGTTGATTTAGGATTTGACTTCCCAATCTTTAACAGAACGACAAATAAGTTAATGATTACCCGTTATGGAATGATTACCCTTGACGATCAGGTTAACGTTAATGGAAACCTTATTCAGATTGGTAGCGAGTATTCTCCTTATGGTTTTATCTCCGCATTGAATCATGAATTATCATTTAACAGCGGTGGTAAATTATTTTACCAGGCAAAGTCAGGTAAATTCATTATCCAATATGAAGATGCACGATCAGCTTATGACGATGCACAACATATAACATTCCAGGTTGTGATTTATGACAACGGTAATGTGATTGTTAACTATAAAGATCTTTCCACATTCTCTGACGACTTTAAGAATTACATTGAAGTTGCCGTTGAAGATCCAGACAAGAAATATGGTTACCTGGTTTCGAATTATGAAAATCCATTGAATGTAACCAGTCTGTCTTCTGTTCAGATTGTTTCGCCAGGTAGCGACTTGATGAGTAATTTATCATCGGTAGAAGGTACTGTCGCTGTTGGCGGATCTGTTAATGTTAATTTTGATGTAACAACAGATCAACTTACAGAAGGTTCATTCTGGCAGAATCTTACTGTTGTCAGCAATGATCCGCTTCATCCTGTTAAAACATTTTCGGCACTTGTTAACATTATATCAGGTGGTGTGATAGATGTAAGCCTAAACAGAGATACTGTAAATCTTGGTGATATTTTCATTGGTGATACTAATCAGGATGTAATTCAGGCAGTGAATAGCGGAACAAAAGCTGTTTCAATTCAAAGCATTACTTCTGATCATAGCTATTTCCAGGTTGTAAGCGATGCCTTGCCATTGGTTGTGAAGCCGAGAACATCTGCATACATCATTACGAAATTAAAAGGTGTTACTGCGGGAACTTTCACTGACAAATTGCATATCACCTTTAGCAATGGTGTTAAAAATGATGTGGTAATCATGGCTAAGGTGTTCAATCCGCCAGCTATAAAACTCGTCTATAGTGCTATTAATGATGCATTGAATGCGGGTGAAACTAAACAACACACCATCACCGTATCCAACACTGGTGTAAGCGACTTGCAGGTTGTTCCTTCAGGTAATGCATGGGCATACTTTAAAGATGTTCAGGCAGGTGAAAATGCAGCGGGTATTCAGTATCCTCACAATTCATACTATGCTACGAACAATAAAAATGGTAGTGGCCCAATGTATCAGTGGGAAGAAGTGAAAGACACGGGCACGCGTCTCGGCGGACTTTCATACGACGGAGTAACGAACGAGGAAGCCGCTATTGATTTGCCATTTACATTTAATTTTTATGGGCAGCCCTATAATAAGATCTATGCAAACCCTAAAGGTATACTCAGCTTTACAGCAGGGCAGGACATTGGTATCTTTACAGGCTCAAGCACAATTCCTGATCCGCAAGGTCCTAATAATTTCATTGCTCCTTTCTGGAGTAACGGTGCCTACTATGGTTTAGATGGAGCGCCTTATGGAATTTTCTATAAAGTAGATAAAGACGTTGTTACCATTGAGTTCTATAACATGTATAACATCTTCAGTATGGGCGATCCATTCCATGCTCAGGCGTTAATTTATAGCAATGGAAACATCAAGTTCCAATATAACTTACCAGGCTCATGGACAGCCGTTAATTTCGGAATAACCGGAATTGAAAATCAGGATGGAACAGATGGCGTGCGTATTGCAGCATGGGAAAACTTTGTTGCCGATAAGTTAGCCGTGTTATTCGCGCCAGCCGATCGTGCTATCATTGGTCCAGGTCAAACAAAAGATCTGACATTAGTAGTTGATGCTACGGATTTAGTTGCCGGATCATATTCTGATAATGTAACGATCCAATCTAATGTTCCAGGGAAGACTACAACGCTGATACCTGTAAATCTTACCGTCAGTGGAGAAGCTATTATGAATGCTCCTGATTCACTGAGTATGGGTGATTTAATTGTTGATCCTAATTCATTTGATCCTGCATTATTCACAAAAGAATTTGTGATCAGCAACAGTGGCTCAGCAACATTGAATATCACTTCATTGAAGATGGTTGATGGTACCGAGGCAACCCTTACTACAGAGGTGTATGATTCATGGTTTGGTTCTTATTACTGGACATCGGCACCAACTGAATTATCATTGGAACCGAAGATGAGTCAGAAGTTCAGAGTTGAAGTAACACCATCAGCTTCTAATCATTTGTTAAGAGATTCAATCTCTATCGAAAGCAATGATGCTCAGGTTGTAATAAAAATACCAGTTTCAGGTTCAGTACTATTACCACCGGTAATGAATATCGATGAATCTGATTTTACATTCACTGCCAATGATGCGAACTACACCAGCACAGGTTCGTTTACAATGGACAACACAGCAGGTCAATCGCCATTGAAGTATACCATGACATTGTCATATCATCGCAATGATAATCATGCAACTGCTTCAACAAAGAAAGCTACAACAAGTAAAGTAATTCCTAACCTGGAATCTATTGCAGTAACACCTCTGGCAACAGCCGGTATTACTTCAGTTGATGGATACAACAGAACGTTGGAATATACTGAAAGCAATGAAGCAGACCATGTTGTTGGTTTTGGATTTAATGGTGCATTCATAACAGGAACAATGTTCCAGACTGATGACAAAGGATTTAATCTTACTCATATCCAGACCAGCTATTCATCAGAAAGCCTGACTCAGAATTCCATCACACTTGAAATTTATACAGGTACTGACATCGACAATATGACGTTGTTGTCCTCTGATGAGTATGAGTTTGATGACCTAGGTGCTAACTACAAAGGCAATCTGAACCTGGAATTGAAAACACCACAACTTATGCTTCCTTATGAAACATTCTTTGTAGTGATTAAATATCCATTTGGTACTGGTCACCCTCAGGGAGTGTCTGAGTTGAATGAAACAATGAAAGATCATTTCTTCTACAATATGGATGGTGTCTGGGCAGACTTGACAACAGTCGGTCAATTTGCAACGGATGGTTATCTTGTTAAAGCGTTAGAGAAAACTTTCGTAGACGGATCATGGCTTACTTTAAATAGTGCAACAACCGGCACAGTGAAAGATGGCGAGTCTGCTACAGTTAATTTTGATGTCTTCTCTAAAAACTTGAAATCAGCTAATGCTTACGCGACGTTAGACATCAAGTCAAACGCTCCTGCCAAATCAACGGAGACTATCTTCATCAACCTGCACATGAATCAGGCTCCGCAGTTTGATCCGGCAGTTTATGAATATGAAGTTGACGAGATGGATACTGTTAAGCTTACGCTACCTGTAGAAGATCAGGAAGGTGACGGCATGACCATTAGTATAGCAGATGCACCCGCCGGATTAACATGGGTTGCAACTGAAAACAGTGTGGTCGTAACATACGTTCCGGATTATCTTTCTACACGTCAGCAAACTGTTACCGTTAAAGCTACAGATGGCGGAAATCGTTCAAGCACAAAGGATTTAATATTCCATGTGTTCAATGTAAACCGTACACCAGTTGTAGTAAGTCATGCAGATCGTCAATATGATTATGGAGCAGCAGCTGAGGAAGTTGTAACCTCTTCTATCATTGCTGATCCTGATACTGATGATGTTCTTTCTGTTGTTGCTTCATCATCTAATACTGATGTTGTTGAAGTACTGGCATCCGCTGATAAAATCAGAATCAAACCAAGAAAAACAGGAGAGGCACAGATCACTATTACAGTTACTGATAATTACGGTGCTTCAGTTTCCACAACAATCAACGTGACGGTGAATGTTATTACAGGCATCATCACACCTGAATTTGGAAGTGTTAAAATCTATCCTAATCCTGCAACAGAAACATTGAACATCGTGCTTGAGAATTCAACTCATGCCGCTGCGGTAGTTATTGTTGATGCGCAGGGTAAGGTGTTACACGAAATGACTGTAGATAAACAAAGTAAAACGATCTATGCAGATGTTACCGGATTGGCACCAGGATTATACCTGTTGAAAATTCAAGGTGACGATGCGCACTTCACTTATAAGTTTATAAAAAAATAAGCCTAAACCAACCCCAACGCCGGCCGTCTTCGGATGGCTGGCGTTACCTTAAAGAAATCTGTTATGAAAAGAATATATCAATCAGTTATTATGCTTTTGGTGCTGACTACAGCACTCATGAATTGCAAAAGCGATAACGTTAGCCCTGAAAAAAAAGCCAGCAACTCATTAAGTGGAACCTGGGTAACAACTGGAGGTTATGTGAAAGTAAGCGGCACTGATGTAACAAATGATTACACAAACTTTAGCATTAACTTTTCGACAACCAATACAGGTGAACATGTTTATACGGTAGCGAATGGTGGCCATGCATTTGCAGGTATTACGGCAGATGTATGGAGCTTTGATGGCACCGGCTTTACGTCCTTGCGTCGTAGCAGCGATGATGTGGTGATGAGTTACACCATCGCCGATAAATTCTTAACGCTTACGTTTACACTGCCAGATCCGGTTATTGATGACGGCAGAGTTAGTGGCCTTTACGGCGCATTTGAAATGAAATTAGCAAAGAAATAAATTGTAAGGGGTGAGAATGAAAAGTCCTCTGGCTTAATTGTCAGGGGATTTTTTTATTGTTTCAAAAACATGAGCTTCACGTTGAATTGCGAATTGGTTAGCACCAATACATGAAATCCGGTAGTGACTGATTCTGTAAGTTGTATATCCTTGCCGCGTTTAAAATCAGAACTTGTTATAGCCCCAGATTGAATTTCTCGTCCGAGCAAATCAATAATGTCGTAAGTCGTTTCAGTTGTAACATTTCTATCTGTTTTCAGATGCAAAATACTTTTAGCTGGATTAGGGTAGAGCATTATATCCTCAGCACTGACAGGATAATTATTTTCACCTGTCACAATGAATGGCACGGAAGCAGAGCTCTGCGTACATCCATTGGAAACCATTAATGAATAATTACCACTTTTCATTGGTCGGTAAGAAGTATTCACAGCACCTTCAATAGGTTCTCCGTCGAGAAGCCATTGATTTCCTTCATCAAAGTTTGAATAGAGTATTCCATTTGTAACTCTAATCTGAGGTTGTGGTATATCCGTAGTAATGCTAAGTTGAAATCTGTTTGTACTTTTTGACAGCGGGTCATTGGTAACGGTGAATTTGTAAATGTCATTGAGCTTCATTGTAACTGTGCTGTTTAAATAATGATCATGAAGGTTCACTAATTTTAAATTAGCATTGTAGAGCGATCCGCTACACTCAAAAGTATAATCACCAGGTTCAGTTACTTCCAATACAAGATCAACAGCGTGAGAACAATCAACTGTTGATAGAGTATTGATAGCCAGCACAACCGAATCAGATGACAGCGTTGAGATATTGAAGAATCCGTTTTTTTGTTTTACAGCATCAGTTAATTCTTCAAATTGATTAATAGCATTTGAACGAAGACTTATATACGTCTTATCACTTAAGTTACCATGACGTAATTCAAGACCAAGATTATCTTGTGTATCACTATCATCCGCTGCGCGAAAAAGTGTTCCATTGCCCAGTGATGTTTTAGCAGTTTCATGAATTGTTAAGGATGGAGTAGCGTTTATTGTTCTAACCCAGAATGCCTGTCCCTGTGGAATTATGCCACTAAAACTAACGTCACCAGTGGTGCCATCCCAGACAAAAAATTTTCCACCGGGATAACTATTGTCTCGTACGTATACCGTGTTATTGACACCGGAAAAATTCCAGCCTGAAGGTTGTTGCCACTTAATGGAAGAAGGGTAGGGATTACCAATGAGATTCCAGCCTAGGTTAGGATCGGCAGAAGGATTTGTTGTGAGATTGAATGTGAAATCACCTTGCCGTATTTTGCCATGAAGGATCAGCTTTGAATCTGAAACATCATTTCTGATAAAAACAGAATAGCCTCTTCCAACCTGCAGTGTATCCGTGTTGGCAACTTGAGGATATGCTACCCATGTTAACGGTTCATTATATAAAAACATAGAAGGATTAGATGATAATCCTGCACCTGTTGATGCACCAGTAAAAGTACCCGTCACGGGAATTGTACTTTGAATGTCAGCTACCTTTAATCCTGATAAAGGAAATGTGATATACTTATAAAGTCTTTCCTTTTGCAGGTAACGCTGAAACTCAATAGCACCCTCAACTTTACCTGTTCCTGCTACTCGCCCGATTCGAGCATTGGTTGTTGGCGTAGAAACTAATGTGAGATTTCCGTTGGAATGAATTGTTCCATTTGAAGTTTTTACAGAATCTGCGAGGTAAAGTTTTTGCTGAAGATACAGAGCACCAGTTCCTGTCAGATTAACGTTAAGAGTTTTTAAGGAATCCTGGGAAGCTACTGGATAGAGATATGAATGATTATTTGTTTGAGAAGTAATGCTTAGATTACTTTTCTTGAAACCCAGTTGGCCATTTTGGTTTAAGCTGTTGATGGATCCTTTGCCAGTGATTGAAATAGAGTGCTTGTCCAGATAGAGGTGTGCGCCAGTATTTAATGTGAGTCCGCCACCTGTTGATGAGCCTAACACTAACGTTGTTGTATTTGCAGTAACAGGATTAACAACCTGAACATTGCTTGCCTCTCCAATTTCTATGTTCGAGAAATTTGCTTGCGTTGTACGAAATATTAATTGCTGACCAGTCTGGCTTTTTAAATACAAATTGAATTTTGTTGTTGGATTAAATGTACCCGTTTCATCAATATTAAAATTGCTTGCCAGCGCCAGTACACTTGAGTTGTCAGCCGCACCATTTAAAGTAACGCCAGCGTCAATGGTCATGTTGTTAATAACAAAAGTTGAATCACTGGCCAGCGTTTTCGTACTACCTGATCCCATTAGCCTGAGGTTACCATATTCTGCAAATGGAATTAGCGTAGCGTTTTGTTGAAAGTTTAATTGTGTATTTGAACTGATGCTGCCAAACGTAATTGGTTGACTGGTGTTGATGTTAACAATGGCAGTTGTTTCAGCATTTAACGTTCCTGTAAAAGCTGCATTGATAGTAAGCGTTCCTGTTCCCTTGACGGTAAGACTGGAATTGCTTCCGCCAATAGTTAGCGGATTATTTACTGTACAGGTATTGTTGATGATAAAACTCTGTTCATCTGTTGCAAATGATAATGGCGATGTGCCAGATCCATCTGTATTTATACCCCAATTAGATAAGATACTAATGTCGGTTCCTGGTTTTGAGTAAAATGTTTTGATCACAACAACCTGATCAGTTAC
>DATJHZ010000221.1:0-25395 GCA_035493595.1 Cyclobacteriaceae bacterium
GGGTTATATGGATAATCTCACAAGACCTTATGAGATCAATGACCTGATCAGCATAGCGCACGGTCAAATGCGATTAGAAGATAGTTATGCACGAACAACACCAACGGTGCTCTTCTGCGATACTAATCTGTATGTTATTAAGGTGTGGAGTGAATTTAAGTTCGGCACTTGTCCTCCAGAGATTTTACAATCTATTGCTGAGCGTAAATATGATTTATATCTGCTTACCTATGTCGACATTCCCTGGGAAGCTGACCCGCAGCGTGAACATCCAGATAAACGAGAGGAGCTTTATAACATTTATTTAAATGAAATGAAAAATCAAGCCATACCGTTTGTAGAAATTCGGGGCGAACGGGAACTTCGTAGAAAATCTGCCGTTGAGGCTACTACAAAGTTATTACAAGTTAAATGACAAACGCTAACCCCGCTCCTGTCGGAGCCTACGCTGCTTTACGAATACCAGATTTCAGATCTTTCATTTTTGCGCGATTATCCATTACGCTTGCCTTACAAATTCAGGCAACCGTTGTAGGGTGGCAAGTATATGAAATTACACATGATGCATTATCGCTTGGCTTGATTGGTCTGGCAGAAGCTATACCTGCCATTGCTGTGTCTTTATATGCCGGGCACATTGCCGATATTATTGAACGCAAGAAAATAATAATCGTAACAATCTCACTTTTACTTTTCTGTTCTGCAGCACTTTTATTTTTTACTATACAACCTCACGGTTTACTGTTAGCATTTGGGGCTGTGCCTATTTATGTTGTTATATTTATAAGTGGCCTTGCTCGTGGATTTCTTTCACCTGCAAACTTTTCATTTATGCCACAGTTGGTGCCTCGAAATCTGTATACAAATGCCATCACATTAAATAGTACGTTCTGGCAAGCAGCAGCTATTGGTGGGCCTATCTTAACCAGTGGCATTTATATTCTGTTTAAACTTACAGGTGCTTACGTTGCAGATGTTGTGCTGACTGTAGCTAGTCTATTTTTTTATTTTTCAATTCCAACGAGACCAGTGCCACCAGCCACAGAAGAAGAACAAGGTATTGTTGAGAAGATCTCTACCGGTTTAAAATTCGTTTTCAAAAATCAGATTGTTCTTAGCGCAATAAGTCTTGATCTCTTCGCTGTACTCTTTGGAGGAGCCGTGGCATTGATTCCAATATTCACGAAAGAAATATTAAAGTCAGGACCTGAAGTGTTGGGCATCCTGCGCTCAGCTCCATCAATCGGTGCAGTGCTAACAGCGTTTTACATTACGCACAATCCAATCAAAAAAGATATTGGTAAAAAACTATTGTGGTGCGTTGCCGGATTTGGTGCTTGTATGATTGGCTTTGGTTTATCAACTAATCTTTTCTTATCCATTGCTATGCTGACACTTAGTGGAGCGTTTGACAGTGTTAGTGTTATTGTCCGAGGCACACTCATTCATACATTAACACCCGAGAACATGAAGGGCCGGGTGTCTGCCGTGAATAGTATGTTCATTGGATCATCAAATGAAATCGGAGCTTTCGAGTCCGGGTTTGCTGCAAAACTTATGGGCCTGGTTCCATCCGTTGTATTCGGTGGATGTATGACACTAGCCGTAGTTGGCATCACAAGCCTGAAAGCGAAGAAGTTGGTGAAGCTTGATAAGGTGGAGTAAATCGATTTCAAATTCAAAATTTCAAATTTCATATGACTAACAAAATCTGAAATCTGAAATCTGAAATCTGAAATCTGAAATCTGAAATTATTTATTCTACAACAAGTTCTTTCAAGCACTTCACCCAAAGCGGATGATCATTCAGACTTTCTACAAGTTGTACTTTCTCACCACCATGTTCTCTAAAGATATGATGATACTCATCACCTATTTCAATAATAGTTTCAAGACAATCTGCAGTGAAGGCTGGTGAGAACACAAGTAATTTCTTCATTCCTTTTTTCGCACATTCCTCTACTACTACGTCACTAAAAGGCTTAAGCCATTTCTGGTCTAATCGCGATTGAAAGCAAACTGCATATTTATCTGCAGGTATGGAAAGTTTCTCAACCAATAATCTGGTTGTAGCATAACACGTTGCTTTATAACAATACTTATTCTCTTCCGTAATTTCTTTTTCACAATCGTGATCAGAACATAAACCTTCATTGTAAACCTTGTCTACCTGTCGCTCTGGTAAACCATGATAAGAAAACAAAATGTGATCGTATTCTTTAAGATCATATTGTTTAGCGCGTGCAATACATGCCTCAATAAAAGTAGGATGATCGTAATATTGATTTACAAATTTCAACTCAGGTATAACCCACCAGCTTCTCATAACACGCATTACTTCATCAAACGCTGAGCCTGTTGATGCTGATGCGTATTGTGGGAACATAGTCACAACAATGATCTTCTGATAATTCTTTTTGCGCATCGTCTCCATTACATCGGGTATTGAAGGATTCTTATAACGCATCGCCAGGTGTACTTCATAATCACCCGGCAATTCTTTTTGCAATAGGTCTTTTACTTTGTTACCATAAATCAAAAGTGGTGATCCATCCTTTGTCCATAGTTTCTGATAGATCTTAGCGGACTTCGGTGCTCTGAAAGGAACGATGATAAGATTCACCAACATCTTGCGTAACAACCAGGGTATATCAATAACCCGAGGGTCATTAAGAAACTGCGACAGATATGATCTCACATCACTTACCGAAGGACTATCAGGAGTTCCAAGATTGATTAGTAAAACACCGGTTTTGCTTTTCATAATATTCATTTAAACATCAAGCTATACGCCTTGCCCAATTCCTGAAATGGAATACGGGCGCGAAGTTACGTCATTAACAATATTCTGGAAAAGAAGTTTAATGACAGATGTCAGAATTTGATATGATCTTTCGTATGACTATCTCAAAATCGGAGCCCGCCTAAATGGCTTGGTCTCATCGAAAAGTTTACGATAGGTTGCATGCTTTTTAGTTAGAGATGCGCCTACTTGCTCAACAACATTAATCATCTTCGGATTGAAATCGCCAATCCAGTTCATCTCATATTCGTCGTAGCGCTTGTATTGATCCTGAAGTATAGCTCGCGAAGCCATCACCATCCCGGCATCTAATCCTTTGGCTTGATGTTCCGGCACAACGCCAAACAAAACACCAAAGGCTTTACGATTGGTCTTCATGATCATGTGCCACAATAATTTGATGTAGCCAATCCAGTTAAGCTTGCCATTCACATATTTAAACACCTGGTTTATCTCTGGCAATGACAAGAAAAATCCTACTGGCTTCTCTTTGTAGAATGCAAAATACAACAAGCGCAAATCCATGATAGGCTTCATTTGCTTTACAATGAGCTTAGCTTGGGCAAGTGTAATCTCAGGATTTTCATTTCGATTAGACCAAGCCTTGTTATATACCTCGTGGATATATTCTGCAAGTTTTTCAACCTCGTCTTTTCGAAGATGACGGAAGGAGTAGTCAGGGTCATTCTCTGTAATCTTCGCTCTGGAAATTAACTTAGGTGTTAATGGTTCCATTACCGTGCGACCAAAGGTGAGTTGGTAGAAATATACCTGGAAACCGTAGGCTACGAAAAAATCTTTATAGTAAGCAAAATTATAATTGCACTGATAGTTGGGTTGCTTGTCATAACCTTCAATCAAAAGACCCCACCATCGATCTCGACTACCAAAATTAACAGGACCGTCCATGGCTTCCATGCCTTTGCTTTGAAGCCATTGTTTTGCTTCATCAAATAATCTGAAAGCAGCTGTCTGATCATTGATGCATTCAAAGAAACCCATTCCACCTGTAGGTTGATCGTTTCCTTTGTGCGTGATTTTAGTATTGATAAATGCGGCTACCCTACCAATGGTTTTATTGTTATCATCAAGCAATAGCCAGCGAATACATTCACCATGTCTGAAGGTTTTGTTCTTTTCCGTATCAAAAACAGACTCTATGTCTTTGTCTAATGGACGTATCCATGTAGGTTCATTTTTGTATAAATGAACGGGCAACATCAAAAACTCTTGTATGTGATGCTTTGTAATTACTTCCTGAATCTTCATCGTTGTTCGAATACGACCGGCACGGGTTTGCTAATCACACTGTTGATTCGGTTGGGAAGAATAAAATTGAAGCGCGTGCCTTGTCCAGGCCTGCTGGCAACTGAGATTTGTCCGTTTAATTTATCAACTGCGTTCTTCACAATATACAACCCAATACCTGATCCGTCTGATTGCTCGGTGGCACGGTAAAACATTTCAAAGATACGAGCCAAGTTTGTTTCGTCAATACCAATTCCATTATCAGCGAATGAAATATCAGCCCTCATGTTATCAACATGAATTTTAATATTGATCTCTGATTGTACACCTGCCGTCAGTTGTCTGTATTTGATAGCATTTGAAATCAGATTCCTGAAAATTTCAGATACTCGCCATGGGTCACTATAAAAATCTATGCCATCGATCTTAAAGGTTCGTCGCATTTCTTTTGCGCCTTCAAGATAATTCAATTCCTTAAAAGTATCTTCAACAATAGCCTCAATATCAACTTTAACAACACTCACTTCCATCTTCAGATTCTTGGAGTGACTGAGCACATCGCCGATAAAATGGTCAAGGTGTTGGACTTTGTTGCCAATGATGTCAATGTAGTCCATTGGGTTGTCAGTATTACCTGGCAAACGCGCCAGGTTAACAAGACCAAGTATGGAAGATAAAGGAGCTCTTAAATCATGTGATACTTTATAAACAAAATTATCAAGCTCAGTGTTACGTGTCTTCAACTCCTCTTCAACCCGCATGCGTTCGGTGATATCAACATACACACCATAGATACCAATGGTCTGGTGATTAAGCATTACCGGCACACCGTAAATAATAACACTTACCATCTTACCATTCTTGTGACGTCGAATAGTATCAACGCTAATTGTTTTGCTGGAGGTGATAAGGTTGTTTAAATCGATACCTTCATTGCGCAATTCTTCAGGAACAATTAAGTCGTTCAGGTTTTTACCTTTCAACTCAGAAAGTTCAAAGCCAAATGTCTCAGTGAAGCCTTTGTTAACTTGTTGCACCTTACCATGCTCATCGAGCATGACGGTAGCAATAGGTACATTCTGAAATAACTGCGATAACAGCATTTCATTTTTCTTAATACTTTCTTCTGTTGCTTTCTTCTCTGATATGTCACGGAAAATTACCTGGATGCACTGCTCACCACTATACATAAATGGAAATGCCATAGCCTCAACATCTATAACCCCTCCATCAAGACGAACATATTTTTGCTCAACCATAGGTGCTGGCAAACCTGCAGCCACTTCTTTCATTCTTCTGTTAATCCTCTTCTGATAATCTGGATGAACAAAGCGCATCACATCGGTATCAATAAGTTCTTTTGATCGCTCAGCTCCAAGAATAATATGAGCTTGTGTATTGGCGTACGCCAGTTTATTTCTTCTATAGATGACAATACCTATTGGCAAGCGCTCAACTAAAGATTGATAGCGAAGTTCGCTTTCCTTTGAGGCTTCAATACGTTCAGTAACATCTTGTATAATACCACGGCGGAGAATAGTGCCGTCAGCTTTTAAATCATGATTGGATCTTATCTCAACCCATTTTATCTCTTCGCCAACAATCATTCTGCCACTCCAATTCCAATCGGTAGCAAGTTGTTCGCAAATTGATGAAGTCATTCGAAGGCCTTCGAGATCATCTGGATGAACGATTGAATCCAGCACGGTGGAGTCTCGCATGACGTCGCTCGCTTGAATTCCCAGGATACTTGTGCAGGTTTCGCTTATGAAATTAAAGACTCTTATTCCATTGTTATGGATCGCGTATTCATAAACAACTGCTGGGAGGTGCTTTAGCAGATCCTGCATGCAAAAAATGGTTTAAGGCTTACAACGTCTCTACAAAAAGCTCAAAGTCAAGACTTTGACTATGCAAGATAGTTTATAACCCGTATAATCCAAGGAGAAATAGGAATTTGTCAGAAGAATATTGCACCATTCCAATTAAGATCACTATTTTATACTTCATTTTTTATGTATATCTCTGCCACAGAAAAATTAAATGGTTCAACATCTAATAAGTTAACATGGATAAAGCTTTAGTAAGCAAGCTGAAAATAAAGGAAGGGATGTCACTGGTTGTGCTTAATTCACCATCTGATTTTCTAAGCAAACTGCCATTGGCTGCTCAGTCAAAACTTATAAAGAATAAGAAGTTTGATGTTGTTCTGCTTTTTGCCAAGAACAAAAGCGAGCTCTCTAAATTTGGACCGTCTGCACTTACATCACTTGAGGAAAATGGATTGCTTTGGATCTGCTATCCTAAAAAAACGGGAAGCATTAAAACAGATCTCACCCGCGACTATGGTTGGGATGTTATTACGTCAGCAGGCTTTGAAGTTGTTTCACTTGTAGCTATTGATGATACCTGGTCTGCATTGCGTTTCAAATCAACAAACAAAATACAGCTAAAGCCTCGGGTTGAAAAGACATCTTCATCACGCAAGAAGTTTGAAGCTGTTCTTGAAAATCCCGAAGGCAAAATAGATGCAGCATACATTTCTATTCCTTACGATGTAGAGAAAACGCATGGAACCAAAGGGCAGGTAAAAGTTAAAGCCTGGTTTGATGGATATCCGTACCGTGGAATACTGGCAAACATGGGAACGGGTTGTCATGTTATCCTGGTACGAAAAGATGTTCGTGCGGCGATCAACAAAAAAGTCGGAGACAAAATCAAAGTGGAGATTGAAGCTGATAAAGAAGAAAGAAGAATTGAAATACCAGCTGATCTTCAAGATGCTCTGGCGTCAAAGAAGAAAGCAAAAGATTTTTTTGACAAACTCTCTTACACAAATCGGAAAGAATATGTAGTGTGGATAACATCGGCCAAGAAAGAAGAAACTCGCGAACGTCGTGTACAAGAAACTATTACTAAATTACTGGCGGATAAAAAGAATCCATCAATTAAATAAATTTACTTCTCCATAATACAGTCTTGATAAAACCTGCATAGAAAGTTTTTGATTCTATCATTTTAAAACCATTTTGATCAAAACTCTCAAGCCACGCTGGAAGTTTTTTGCTCTCAATATTACAGGTAACGTTGAAAAACAAATACATAACATTAAGCATAATTCGTTGCCACCAGGCTTTGTGAACAAAATCGGTAACGATCCAATGCGCATCTGGTTTCATTACTGTTTTTATCTTTTTAATAACAGTGTCAACTTTTGTTGTTGTGAACAAATCAAAATAGAAATTAGTAATGATGACATCGAATGTGCGACCAGGTATGTCGCTCTCCGTTCCCGTTATGAAATGAACTTTGCAGGTAACATCTTGTTTACGCGCCCTCTCTATCATTTTTGATGATGAATCGATGTACCAAACTTCACAGCCTGGTTTTAATGCTTTTAATATCCATCCTGTTCCTCCACCAATAATTAAAACAGTTGCATTGTCCTTGATTTTGTCCAGTAAAAATGTTTGGGCTCTGAACATTGAGTTTCCAAACACTAACCTCACGAGGGCATCGTACAAAAAAGCAACACGATCAAAATTATTCACGCTCATCGAAACAGAATGTAGACAAGTGGAATAAAGAAGATTGCATCTCCCAAAACCCGATAGCGATCGTACATATCAAAATACTTTTTCTCAAACACTAAGGCGGCAAGTACGCTGTTCATCACAAGAAGACAAACTTCCATCCATAGATACTCGTCATTTTGCAGTACGACATAAATACCAACCACTGTATTTAGTAACACAAGAAACATGAAAGTCTTGTATGTGAAATCAACTCCGTAATATGTTGCAAAAGACTCTCGCCTGTCCTGAATATCCTTCTCCATATCAAACCATGAAAAAATTAGAAGGTTAATTAAAGCCGTAATGAGAAACTGACAAATCAATATTGCTTGTGGAGTTGTTAGTGAATCATGATATAGTGAAAGCGGTGCTACCAGCACACCACCTGTGTAGAGTATGGCACCCGCCAGTTCTTTTAAATATTTAAGCTTCTTGAGTGTTAGAAAATAAATAACAATAACCCAACTCAACACAAGTCCCCCGATCAGCACGGGTGTACGAATGAAGAACAGCTGTGATATCACAACCAAACCAGCCAACGTCAGCATAAATACTAATGTCTTAAAATGATTCTGATGAAATCTGTGCCTTTCCGTCGACGCCTCTCGTTTCAGTTTGCGTGCATCCAGTAAATGATCTACAGTATAAATCATCCATACAGTCAGACCCAATGCTATGAGTGAATTTATTCGGAGATGAACATTAAGTGCTATAGCAAAGAAAAGCGAGCTGACAACAGCACCGAAGGCAACATCCAGGCTTAATATGTTGAGCAAGACGTAACCATGTATTATTTTTCTTATCATAATGATGCAAACGATTTTGGCAGCATAGAGGTGACAAAATTAACCGTACTCCTTATCTCTAATACTTTCATATTGCTTTTTTTATTCATTTAGTAGTTAAATTAAAAACATACCTGTATACTCGATAGTAAATCTATGACAGAGAAAAGAGTATATTTTCAAAGCCTGAACGGACTACGTTTTTTTGCTGCAACAGCTGTGATCTTTCACCACGTTGAACAATATAAGTTTTGGGCCGGGCTTCCAAATATATGGGGCAATACGATCATCGATGCACTTGGTCATAAGGCTGTATCACTCTTTTTTGTTTTAAGTGGTTTTCTTATCACCTATTTGCTCCTTGTAGAGAAACAGAAAACCGGCACCATTCAAATCAAGAACTTTTACCTTCGCAGAATTCTCAGGATCTGGCCCTTGTACTTTTTGATTGTTAGCATTTGTCTTTTCATTCTCCCCTATGCGTTTGACTTGTCAACTTTACATATAGATCGCACTAAAAACTTTGCTCTTACAGCAGTGTTGTTATTTATGGTGCTCCCGAATGTTGTGCGGTTAATAAATCGTCAATTGGTAGGCGGAAATCAATTATGGTCCATTGGTGTTGAAGAACAGTTTTATATTATCTGGCCTGTTGCCGTTAGGATGTTTATAAAAAGACTGCCAGAATGCCTCATCAGCTTCATTCTAATTAAACTCATTATCACTATTGGACTTCAAATAGCAGTCAGCCATTCCCCCTCTCTTTTACTTAGCAAGATCTATCAGTTCTGGGTGCTCCTTAAAATTGAGCAGATGACAATTGGTGCCCTTGGTGCATGGGCTCTCTTTCATCAGAAACAGAATATTCTAAGCTTTATTTATTCTAAGCCAGTTTGGATAATCAGTATTCTTGCCGCTCTGGCGTTAATGGTAGTTCATTACAATCATTGGTCAATCAATTATATAGAGGCTTTTATATTCTTATCTCTGATTATGAATCTAAGCACGAATAAAGATTTCCCGATAACGCTGGAGTATTCATGGCTTGGATCATTGGGCAATATGGCTTATGGCATTTACATGTACCACACCATCTGTATCACTATATGTCTTTTTACACTGCGAGCCTTATCGTTGGATAAAATTAATTTTACCTTATTTAATGTAGCGTTATATGCTTCTTCAATTTTGCTCACCATTGGTATTGCCTATTTGTCGTACAACTTCTTCGAGAAGCCTTTCCTGAATCTTAAAGAGAAGTTTATGTTGGTGAAGAGTGGCAAGAAAGATTAGGAATATCGATAAACAAAAAAGCCTCGCAGTGCGAGGCTTTTTTCATAATTCTATTTTGAAATATTAGGCTGACTTAAGTGCTTCAGCACCCGCTACAATCTCAAGGATTTCTTTTGTAATAGCGGCCTGACGTGTACGGTTGTATGAAAGTTTAAGTTCTTTCAATAACTCACCAGCATTGTCAGTTGCTTTATCCATCGCTGTCATACGAGCACCATTTTCAGAAGCGTTAGAATCTAACAAAGCTTTGAATAATTGTACTTTCAATGATTTTGGAATAAGACCTGTTACGATCTCATTTTGATCTGGCTGATAAATATAATCTACCTCAGCTGTTTTTGTGCTTTCAGCTTTTGGTGGAAGTATTGGCAGCATCTGTTCAACACGTAAGATCTGTGTTGCTACGTTTTTGAATTCATTATAAACCACTTCAACCTTGTCGTAATGTCCTGCCTTGAATTCGTTCATGACATATTCAGCAACTTCAGAAGCCTTAGCGAAAGTTAAATCCTGAAACAGGTTTACGTAGTTGTTTATTACAGTAACTTTCTTCTTACCGAAGAAGTCGCTGGCTTTACGACCAACAGGTAATACACTTACGTCACCGCGATTAAATTGATCCTGATACTTATCAGCAATTAATTTGTTAACGCCTTTAAAAACGTTACTGTTAAAAGAACCACAAAGACCACGATCAGAACTGATCGCTACAATAAGAATCTTTTTCTCCTCACGTACTTTACTGTACCAGTTGTCCGCATCACCATCAGTTTGTGCTGCAGAAAGATTAGTAAGAATAGCAGAAAGCTTTTGCGCGAAAGGACGCATTTGAGTGATTCTCTCCTGTGATTTACGCAATTTGGCAGCCGCCACCATCTTCATGGCTTTGGTAATCTGCTGCGTAGACATCACGGAGCTAATTCTGTTCTTTACTTCTTTTAAATTTGGCATAGATTCAATGTGTCAATTTAATTATCAATGTGCAAATTAGTCGATGTGCAGATTGTCCGCATTAATTTGCAAATCGACTCATTGATAATTTGCAAATCAATTAATTATATTTTGCAGCTAAATCAGTCGCTACTGCTTTGATGGTAGCAACATCAGCATCTTCAAACTTACCAGCACGAAGATTAGCTAATACACCACTATGTGCATTGCGCATCAGGTCTAAGAAATCTCTTTCAAATTCTTTAACCTTTGTAACATTCACTTTATCCATAAAGCCACGGGTTGAAGCCGTGATGATCGCTACTTGTTCTTCAACAGGTACTGGTGAGAACTGAGCTTGCTTTAATATTTCAAGGTTACGACGACCACGTTCAATAGTAAGTTTAGTAGCAGCATCAAGGTCAGAACCGAATTTCGCGAACGCTTCAAGTTCACGGAACTGAGCCTGATCAAGTTTTAATGTACCGGCAACTTTCTTCATTGACTTGATCTGTGCTGAACCACCCACACGTGATACTGAAATACCAACGTTAATAGCAGGACGGATACCAGAGTTGAACAAGTTAGTTTCAAGGAAGATCTGACCATCGGTAATCGAAATTACGTTGGTTGGGATATAGGCAGAAACGTCACCAGCTTGTGTTTCGATAATAGGAAGTGCCGTTAATGATCCACCGCCTTTTACCAAATGCTTGATAGATGCTGGAAGATCATTCATGTTTTTAGCGATGCCATCATTGTTGATGATTTTAGCAGCTCTCTCCAGTAAGCGAGAGTGAAGATAGAATACATCACCAGGATAAGCTTCACGTCCTGGAGGTCTTCTTAATAAAAGAGAGACTTCACGGTATGATACAGCTTGTTTTGACAAGTCATCATAAACAACCAATGCAGGACGACCGGTATCACGGAAGAACTCACCGATAGCGGCACCCGTAAATGGAGCAAAGAATTGCATAGGAGCCGGATCAGAAGCTGAAGCGGCAACAATAACAGTATAAGGAAGAGCACCAGCTTTCTCAAGCGCAGCAGCAACACCTGCTACTGTAGAGTTCTTCTGACCAATGGCAACATAAATACAGAATACAGGTTTGCCTTCTTCGTAAAATTCTTTTTGGTTGATGATCGCATCAATCGCCACAGCAGTCTTACCTGTCTGACGATCACCAATGATCAACTCACGCTGACCACGGCCGATTGGAATCATCGAATCGATAGCTTTGATACCTGTTTGAAGTGGCTCATTCACTGGCTGACGGAAGATAACACCAGGAGCTTTACGCTCTAATGGCATTTCGTAAAGATCACCTTTGATCGGGCCTTTACCATCGATGGGAAGACCAAGCGTGTTTACCACACGACCAAGCATACCATCACCAACTTGTACAGAGGCAATTTTACCAGTACGTTTTACTGTATCGCCTTCGTGAGTTCCTTTAGAATCTCCGAACAATACAGCACCTACGTTATCTTCTTCAAGGTTAAGCACCATGGCCTTAAGTCCGTTTTCGAACTCAATCAACTCACCAGCCTGCGCTTGTGTTAGTCCATAAATGCGGGCTACACCGTCACCCACGGTAAGTACAGTACCTACTTCTTCAAGTTGTGCGTCGGTACGTGATTGTGAAAGTTGTTCGCGTAAAATCGCTGATACTTCTTCCGGTCTGATCTCTGCCATTTTATCGTTAGTCGTTAATTATTTTACTATTATATTTTATCTGAGAGAATTAAAATTCTTTTACATAAGGGTTCTCGTTGAATTTAACTTTCAACGATTTCAGTTTGCTCTTAATAGAAGCATCAATCTGCTTATCGCCTACATTAAGAATAAATCCTCCAATTAAATCCTTGTCTACTTTTTGAGTCAACTCAACCTGACCTTTATCTGAAAGCTTTTTAGCAATTGCCTCGATCTCTGTTTTCAACTTCGCATCAAGTGGTGATGCCGTTGTTACAGATGCCTTGCCAATATTTTTATAGTTGTTGTAAGCATTGTGAAATTCCTTTGCAATTGATGCCAAAAGTGGTTCACGATTTTTCTTTGTAATGATGTCGAAGATTGACATCGAAAGGGAGCTAACCTTTCCTTTGAAAAGACTCGTAAGAATATCTCTCTTCTTATCATGTCTTATCACAGGGCTTTTGAGCATTAGCGCGAAGGCATGATTCTCAGCACATACTTTTGAAAAAAGTTGCATGTCCTGATCTACTTTGTCTAACACATTCTGTTCAACAGCAAGATCAAGCAGTGATTTTACGTAACGCGATGCTACACGAATATCTGCCATGATCTTAGTTAAGCTTTAATTCTTTGATATAACCTGAAACTAATTCATTCTGAGCTTTGTCGTCAGCGAGGTTTTTCTTCATCAACTTCTCCGCTACTTCAATTGAGAAGGCAGCTACCTGAGCTTTCACATCGCGAAGAGCAGCTTGTTTTTCAACGTTAATTGCAAAACGTGCATCATCAATAATTTTATCGGCATTTTTCTTCGCCTCATTCTGTGCTTCGTCCTTCATGCGTGACACAACCTCACGTGCTTCGCGCAACATTTTATCGCGTTCTTCGCGAGCTTCTTTTAAAAGCTTCTCGTTGTCAGACTTAAGTTGAGCCATTTCACGGCGAGCGTTCTCAGCAGTATCAAGTGCACTTTGAATTGAAGATTCTCTTTCTTTCAAAGAATTGATAATTGGTTTCCAGGCAAGTTTACCTAAAAGGAAAACAAGGGCTAAGAAGATAATTGCTTGCCAGATAATGAGGCCGACGCCGGGGATAAGTAAATCCATATTATATTTTTAAAATCATCTAAGTTTCAAAAAGAAAGAACTTGTCCGGCCTAGTGCCTAAGACAAGTTCTTTGAAGCAATTTAGCTCTTGAACGAAATCAACAAGCAAATTACAAGTGCGAACAACGCAGCAACCTCAATAAGAGCGGCGATGATCAACATGGCACCTTGGATTTTACCAGAAGCCTCTGGCTGACGAGCCATACCTTCCATAGCAGAACCACCAATTTTACCAATACCAATACCAGCGCCAATTGCAGCCAGACCAGCACCGATACCAGCGCCCATGATTGCGTAGCTGATGTCCAATAAAAGTGCTAACGACATAGTTTTAATTATTAAAGTGAAACAAGCCCATGAACCTAATGCCCAAGGGAAATCTTAAATATCTATTAATGATGTTCGTGATCTGCGATAGCCATACCAATGTATAACGAAGAGAACAACGTAAATACATAGGCCTGAATACCGGCCACTAACAACTCAATCAAGTTAATAAAGAGTACAATTGTGCTGGATACAAACCCAACCGCTACACTCTGAAATATAAACGCAAGGCTTATCAAACTAAGCAATACAATGTGACCTGCAGTAATGGCCACAAAAAGACGAATAGTAAGTGAAATAGGCTTTGTGAAGATACCAATGATTTCTACTGGAAGAATTACAATACGCAATGGCAGCGGCACGCCCGGAGTCCAGAAGATGTGACCCCAATAGCCTTTGTTACCCTTTACATTAGTAATGATAAATGTGAATACAGCAAGAGTAAGCGTTACCGCGATGTTACCTGTAAGGTTACCAGAACCGGGAACCAGACCTAATAAGTTACCAAACAGAATAAAGAAGAAAAGGGTAAGCATGTAAGGTAAGAACTTGTGATAGTGATGCCCGATGTTTGGTTTCACTATTTCATCGCGAACGAAAATGATAATTGGTTCGAAGAAAGACTGGATACCTTTTGGTGCTTTTCCTGCATTATTTTTAGCACCTTTTGCTACAGCTGAAAATACCAGCACTAGTAACACTGCATTGAGAAGAAGCATAGCCACGTTTTTAGTGATGGAAAGATCCAACACATAAGCCTCATGGTTTCCAGCTATTGAAATGTGATTGTGTTCTAGTACATATCCGTTGTACTCTACAACGTTGTGATGCTCATCATAAAAATGGCTGGATGAAAATACATCAAGACCTTTTTCAGAAGAATAAAGAATTATTGGTAAATGGATTGTGCCGTAGTGACCATCCCAAAGATGCCACACATGATCATCAAGAACGTGATGGATAATTACTTCACTTGCATTAAATGCTTCAGCTTTCTCGCCCTCATGATGATCACCTTCATGCTGCTCAACAGCTGCCTCCTGGTGCTCCTGACCTTTAGAAAAATTTAAGGTCCCAAATACAAAAAAGAACGACAGGACTAACGAAAACGGGCTGATTCTATTGAAAAACGATCGCATTTGGGCTTTATAATAGGTTTTTTAAATCCGACCGCAAAGGTATTAATTATACGGAGCCAAAAAAATCCTTGCAAAAATTTTTGGTCTTAAATAGACCTTCAAAACTAGGCTCGTTTTGATGTGCTGACATAACACACAAAGGGCATCAAAGTCAACGTATAAACTGATGATCAGGCGTGGTTTAGATTTAACCCGCTAAAAATTATTTTAATACGGTTTCTATGGAGAATACGACATGAAATAATCCAACAGGCTTTAAAAACCAATGATTAAATGGAGTCAGTTCATCAAGCCGAACCCTTTGAAGATAAACCTTAGCCTTCCTTCTGTTGATTGATTTTGTTGTATAGAAATAGAATCTCGAGAATAGTAAATACAAAATAGAGAACCATGAAAAATACAACATTGGCTGTTGCCCCCGCTCTATCAGATGTAATCATAAAAAATGCATAGCCTCCATACCCCATCAACTTAACGGCCATCATAAATAAGTAGAGCTGAACAAAAATATCAGGTTTACTCACTCTATATAAGTATCCGTAAATGATTGCTGTAGAGAATGTCAGAAATATGACTGACTGGTACAGAAACGTGGGTCTTAAAATATTAAGGCTATGACTTGCAAGCTCAGTTAAGCCAATGGAAATACCAGCAGACACCAGCAACACTATGATAAAACGTATCAACTTTCTTATTTATTAACAGACCTGTAGAGCTGAACCATCATTCCTGCAAAAGCAAGAAATCCAAACAATAACATAAAAACAGGAAATTGAAATGACAGGTAGCCATCCAATAAATATCCAAGCCAGCCAAACAAAGCAATTGAGCCCAGCAGTTGTATTGCCAGCCCGCTATACTTCATAAAACTGTTGTCGTCAGATCGATTTAACTTCTTCTGGTCTTGGGAGGGAGGCTGTGGGTCGTTCGCTAAGCCCATTTTCTGATATTTTTATTTCTTTTGCAGCGGTACCCATTTTACATCCACCATTAAAAATGGCTCCTGGTTCAACTACCAATTTACTGGTTACGATATCACCATTAATAACAGCAGTTGCTTTTAGAACCAATAATTCGGCAATTTCAAGTCTGCCTTTTACCTCACCTTCAATGTCAGCATTCTGCGCAATGATATTGCCCTGAACATGTGATGAGTTACCTAACGCAACTTTAGACTTAGATTTCACATTACCAGCAACCTTACCTTCTATGCGAATGTTGCCGTAGGTTTCAATATTGCCTTCCAGGTAAGTACCCTTGCCAATATTGTTGCTTGAATTGCTAATCTCTTCTGCTACTCGTTTTTGTTCTTTAGAGGTAAACATGACAGTATAGTTTAAAAAGTGACAAATTCTTCGGGGTTCAGTGAGTTACCATTGTGCCACAGCTCCAAATGTAAATGTGGCCCGTCTGTAAGTTCACCGCTGTTGCCAACGATTGAGATTATCTCCCCTGCGTTAACAAAAGTACCAACTTTTTTTAAGAGTTCCGCATTGTGCTTATAGACTGACACAAGGCTGCCTCGATGTTGCACCATAATAACATAACCAGAGTCTTGTGTCCATGATGAGAAGACAACAGTACCATCAGCAATGCACTTTACAGGTTCGTTCGTTTTAGCGACGACATCTACGCCAAAGTGTCCTTTTTTAACGTCGTAATGATCGGACACAAAACCTGTGAGTGGTGTGAAAAAGAACGTCTCCTGCAACTCACGATATTTCACATTGGTTAACGTTATGAGTGATAAATCTGATTTTTCAAAATCTTTTCTGAACGCTGAGTCTGTCGGTGACACATTAAGACTCGCTGGCTTGGCAGCAGCTTTGGTGCCATCAGTATAAGTTCTCTCCGTGTTATTATTCAGGAGTGAAGTATCACCACTAAGCACACGCTGAAAATTAGCAATGAACTGATCCTTACGATCAACTTCTATAGATAATGAATCAACCTTGGTTGCAAGCTCCAGCAATCTTTTGTTGTTTTCCATCTGCGCATGCTTGGGATCAAACCATCTGGCAAGTACAGTCTTCACCAAAAAGAGACTAAGCACAAACATGACTGTGAAAAAAATCACTGAAAAAAGGATTATTTTCGAATAGGTAAACCCGGCACTTGTCTTCTCCGCAAAATTCTCTTCGTTGCGGATGATGAGCTGATACCGCGTAGTGAGCCAGTTTGATAATGTCTTCTTTGGTTTCAATATTTTTCCGCTTTATTCGTACAAAATTAGATATTCTATAAAATAATAATATGGAATGTATGATTTTTACGTTTTGACTCCATGAATTGCTTTTCCGTGAGAAAAAGAATTGCCTATCTGCTTTGCCCTTTTGTCATGCTCTTTGCATGCTCATCAGAAAATACATCCTGGCTGGGGCAAACTTACAATAATGTTACCGCGCATTATAACGGATATTTCTATTCACGCGAAGAGATTGCCAAGATAGAACAAACTATACTGAAGAGTAGAACAGATGACTATAATCGAATTCTGAAACTTTTCCCAAGCCCGGACTCTACAGTTGCCAAAGGTTATGATAAAGAAGCGCAGGAAGCTATTAAGATGGCATCACTTGCTATACAACGACATCCACACAGCAAATGGGTTGATGATGCTTACATCTTAGTAGGTAAGGCAAGACTTTACACGCTTGATTGGGGCAATGCTATACAAACCTTTAAATATGTAAACACAAAAAGTAAAGACCCAAATGCAAAACATCAGGCTATCATTCAACTGATACGCACCTTTGTTGAACATCAGGAGTATAACAACGCGCAGGCAGCTATTGATTATCTTTTAAAGGAAGATCTCAACAAAACCAACTTCAAGAATTTTTATCTCGAAAAAGCTTACTACCATCAGGTGCGTGAAGACTATGACAATATGGTGCGCAGTCTTACCAAGGCCGATCCGTTCCTAAAAAAGAAAGATAGACGTGGCCGAATTTATTTCATCATCGGGCAGGTTTATCAAAAACTTGGTTTTGAATCTGAGGCTTACAACTATTATCGTAAATGCCTCAATACAAATCCTGAATATGAGGTTGATTTCTACGCTCGCCTTTATCTTGCACAAGTAGCGGAGATCTCACGTAGTCGTAGTCTTAATGCCGCACGTAAGTCATTCAAGAAATTATTGAAGGACTCTAAGAATAAGGAGTTCAGAGATAAGATTTATTATGAAATGGGTGTATTTGAATTAAAGCAAAAAGATGTTCAGTCTGCTATTGCTGACTTCAATCTCAGCATACGCACAGGAAACAACAAACGTGTTGATGGTGAAGCTTATTTACAATTAGGAAAAATTAATTACGACACGCTGAAGAATTATGAGATGTCGCAAGCGTATTACGATAGTGCTCTCAGATCACTTCCAAAAGATTTTGAAGGATATGAAAAAATAAAAGCACGAGCTGAAATACTGGATGCTTTTGTAAAAAATATCAAGACCATCCAATGGCAGGATAGTCTATTGTCTATGGCTAATCTTGATTCATTGACTTTGCGTAACAGGATTGATTCCGTTATGCTAGCCAAACGAAAAACAGAAAGAAACAGCAGAAAGAAAAAACCTGTACGGGTTCAGATTGATAATGTTGCTAATAATAGCCTTTTTGAAAATGACGGTAATCCTGATAACAATGCAGATGGCACTAATTCAAGCACAGATGATACAGGTTGGTATTTCAGTAATCAATCATCCGTTGCATTAGGCCAGACTGAATTTGCACGTATTTGGGGCAGCAATGTGGTATTAGAAGATAACTGGCGACGTTCTATGCGAAGCACATCAGGTGCACTTCGTACTGATGAAGCTGATGCCGCACCAAAACAAAAAGAAGCTGCCGACTCAAAAACATCAGCGCCTGTAGATCCTGTGTCAGTAGAGTTTGAAAAGCTGGCCAAGCAAATTCCAACAACAGACGAACAGAAAAAAGTGGCATTGAAGAAAATTGAAGATGCTTATTTTAGTCTGGGCGATATTTACTACTTCAAACTGCTTGAAAATAAAAATGCTGTAACCACGTACAAAAAACTGCTGGAACGTTTTCCTGAATCGGAGTATACTGCTGAAGTTTTATATAAGCTCTATCTCATTACAAAAGAAAGTGATCCTGTACAGTCTGCACAATATGCTAAACTGTTAACCACAAAATATCCATATACTACATTTGCCAGAATTCTTATCAACCCCAATTACATACAGGAAAATAGTCAGGCTGCTGAAAAACAAAAAGAACTCTATAAAGTAGCCTATCAAAATTTTGTATCCAATGATTACAAGGCTTCATTAAGCGTCATCAGTGATGCTCTTGCATTAGGTGAAACATCTTTCTCACCAAATCTTCAACTTCTGAAAATTCTGATCATAGGCAAAACTGAAGATATCTTTACTTATCAAAGCAAGCTTGAAGAGTTTATCAAAACAAATCCTGACGTGGCTGATGTTACCCCTTACGCAAAAAAATTACTGGAAACATCAAAGACATTCCGCCAGGAACAAGAGAAAGAGAAGGGCATCAACTATATTAAATCATTCGAAGAGTCACATTATTTTGTGATTGTTTCCGTGCGCGATGAAAAGATGGGCGACCAGATTTCTGCGCTGCTTGAGAACTTCAACAATGATTCATTTAAAGATCTGGCTCTTAAAACCAGCAGCCTTTTATTAAACGACAATTACATTATCACCATGGTCTCTGAGCTACCGCGAATTAGTTACGCGCTGGAGTATTATAAAACATTCAGCGAAAAGCTACCCAGCTTCACCGTATTAGAAAACCATAAAATCTCTACTTTTGTAATTACGAAAGACAATTTTGATATCTTTTACCGAACTAAAGGCTTAGATGAGTACATCAAATTCTTCAACAAAAACTATCACCCGGAAAATCAATGACATTCTATCACTGGAAAGACCTTGGTTCAGAAAAGTAATCAAAGGTATCTGGATTGCTTTCTTTTGCTTTGTCATAGGCTTTCCGTTGTATGTCATATCAGTAAGTAACGATTTGTTTGGACTCTTTGGTGGCATGCCAAGTTTGAAAGAAATTGAAAACCCGGAGAATGATCTTTCATCTGAAATTATCTCTGCCGATGGTGTTTCTCTAGGCCGATATTTTCGCTTTAACCGCAGCCAGGTTACATACAACCAGCTTTCGCCTGACCTGGTAAACACATTATTATATTCAGAAGATCATCGCTTCAAAGATCATTCCGGCATGGACTTCATTGCTTACGTTCGCGCTTTCTGGGGATTATTAACGTTCGACCCGGCCGGTGGAGGAAGTACGATTACACAACAGCTTGCTAAAAATCTCTTTACAAAAAATGCGGAGATGGGTCTTGACGGGCCGCTTGCAAAACTGGGCAAACTACCAAGTCGCGTAATTCAGAAAACAAAAGAATGGATCATTTCAGTAGAGCTTGAAAAAAACTTTACCAAGGAAGAGATCATTGCCATGTATTTGAACACAACGGATTTCAGCAGCAATGCTTACGGTATTAAAGTTGCCGCCGAAACGTACTTCAACAAACAACCCGATAGTTTGAATGTACAGGAATCTGCTGTGCTCGTAGGTATGCTTCAATCCATCACTTATTTTAACCCGCAGCGCAATCCGGAAAATTCACTTCGTAAACGCAACGAAGTGCTATTTAAACTTTATAAGCATAATTATATCAAGACAAAAGAAGCCTACGACTCCATTAAGGCATTGCCCATTGAGTTAAAGTACGCTGTGCAAAATCAGAACGAAGGCTTGGCAACATACTTCAGAACCGTTATTCGTGAAGACCTGATGAAGTGGTGCAAAGAACATGGTTATGATCTTTGGGAGTCAGGCTTGAAAATTTATACTACTATCGACAGTCGTATGCAGTTATATGCTGAGGAGTCCATGGAGGAGCACATGAGAGGCCTTCAGGCAAGCTTTACAAAAGAATGGAAAAACAGAAACAGAAATCCGTGGGTAGATGATAATACTGGAGGTGAAGCCAAAAACTATCTGAAACGCAAAATCAAACGCACCGAAGCCTATAGAAATCTCGTTGCGCACTATGGTGAGAATTCAGATTCAGTTGATATCATGTTGAATCTGAAAAAACCCATGACTGTATTCTCATGGAAAGGTGAACGTGATACACTATTCAGTTCAATGGATTCTCTTAATTATTATAATCGCTTCCTGCAAACAGGTATGATGTCGATGGATCCAACTACCGGCGCCATTAAGGCGTGGGTTGGTGGTATCGATCATAAATATTTCAAGTATGACCACGTAAGACAGTCTACACGCCAGCCTGGATCAACGTTTAAGCCTTTTGTTTATGGAGCCGCTATCGAAGCTGGTTATACTCCTTGTTTTGAATTGTTAGACATTTCACCAACTATAAAGGTATCGGGTGGAACATGGACGCCGACTAATGCTTCGCCACCTTATAATGGATCAGGTGAGAAATTAAATTTAAGACGAGCCATGGCCAGATCGCTCAATACTATATCTGCACAACTTATTGATCGTGTAAAACCTGAAACTGTTGTTGAGTTGGCCCATCGCATGGGTATTAACTCAGACCTGGTGGCGGTACCTTCACTATGTCTCGGCACCAGTGATGTAAGTCTGTTTGAATTAGTTGGTGCCTATTGTGGCTTTGTTAATTCCGGTATTCACATAGATCCTTATTACATCACCAGAATTGAAGATAAGAATGGTAACATACTGGAAAATTTTGTACCAAAGTCACGTCAGGTGCTTGATGAAAAGGTGGCGTATCAAATGGTATACATGCTACGCGGTGGTGTTGAAGAAGAAGGTGGCACATCTATAGGACTGCCTTATGAATTGAAAAAGAATAATGAAATTGGTGGGAAGACCGGTACTACAGACAATGCGTCGGATGGATGGTACATGGGCATAACGCACAATCTTGTTACAGGTGTATGGGTTGGAGGTGATGAGCGAAGCATCCATTTTCCTTCATGGGATTTTGGTGCCGGTTCCAAATCAGCAAGACCCATTTGGTCAAAATTCATGACCAAAGTTTATGCTCATCCAGAAACTGGCTATTCTAAGGGTTATTTTAAACAGCCATCAACTCCACTGGGGGTAACGTTGGATTGTGATAAGTATCAGATACCAAATGATTCTATTCCTTCAAACGAACCAAGTTACGAAGTACCTGATTAGTTAAATAAATCTCCGACTTACGATTTTAGATTTACGATTGGCTCTTCACTCCACTGTGTGGTGTGGATTATTAGTGCCGTAAAATAATGTCAATAAAAAATTTGACTCTGCACTAAAGTAATTCGTAATTCGTAATTAATTCTTCTTCATCAACAGCGAACTTACAAACACGGCAATAGCACCCATCACAATCATAATGGCAGTTTGCCATCCATGAAAAATAAACGTGAAGGCTACAGCGTCTGATTCGGGAATCATATAGAGAAACACTAATCCCTTAGGTACTAACACATGATATGAACCTGCACCACCTGGTAGCGGAGCAGCCATAGCGATCGAGCCAATAGCAAACAAACTTAGCACCGCACTAAAGCCCAAATGCTCTGTTTGGGGAAATGCCCTGATCACAGCATAGCTCATTAAAAAATATAAAAACCAGATAGTAAGTGAGTAAAAAATAAAGAGACTCTTATTCTCTAATTTAAAAACGGAGAGCAATCCTTCCTTAAAACCCAACCAGGTTTTCGCTACAAAGGCTTGTACTTTTTTATTCTTTTTAATGATCAGATAAAAAATAACTCCAAATAGAATAACCACAGCAAGAAGAATCAATAGCAGATAAAGTTTTGATTCCTGACCGGAGAAACTCCATGGCAGTGTATTTAGAAATTCAAATAACTTTTCCGACTCAACGATAAAAGCCACTATTATGAGTATGAGCAAGCAGAGTAAATCAACAATACGTTCAACCACTACTGTGCCGAAAGAAATCTCAACTGGAGTTTTATCCAGTTTATATAAATTATAGCATCGTGAAACTTCACCTCCACGTGGCACCACTAGGTTGATGAGGTAGCCAACCATAAGCGAGAGAAAACTGTAGATCAGTGTTGTTTTATAACCAGCAGGCACTAAGAGCATCCGCCAGCGTTCAGCGCGAATTATGTGACTTGCCACAGCAAGTAAAGCCATAAAAAAGAGCCATCCCTTATGTGCCATACTCCAGGTACGCACCAGGTAATCCCATTTATCTTCGCCTGGCTCAACATTAAGACCACGCAACGAAAACCAAATCAGGAACGCCGTCGCGCCTAGTATGATAACATATTTGAGTACTGCCTTAAGGCGTGCCTGCATGACGATTTTCCTCTAAAATTTCGTCAAGGTAATTTATTATCCGGAGTAGGGAAAATAATGGTTGGTTTGAAAAGCTTTGCCTTTTCGAATTTCATTGATGCGTATGATATGATGATGACAATATCGCCGACCTGAGCTTTGCGCGCTGCGGGCCCATTTAAGCATACCATGCCTGTGCCACGCTCACCTTTAATAACATAGGTCTCGAGACGCTCACCGTTATTAATATTAACAACTGTTACTTTTTCGCCTTCAATTAAATTGGCGGCTTCTATCAAATCTTCATCAATAGCAATACTGCCTACATAATGTAACTCAGCCTGCGTAATTTTTGCGCGATGAATCTTTGACTTTAAAACTTCAATCCTCATATCAACAGCAATCTAATCCAAAAACATATTATCAATCAACCTCACTTCACCTACATAGCCTGCTATGCACATGATAGGTTGATTTACCCCACCCTTAACGCTATTTAAAACATTTAAGTTTTTGCTATCCACTACCTCAAAATACTCCAGTCGTATACCTTCTTTAATAAAGTTATTACCGACCATTTCAGTAACAAATTTAATGTCATGGCCTTCTTTAAGAGCGTCTTTAGCCATTACCAATGACTTATAGAATACTACCGCCTTTGTGCGTTCTGCAGTATTTAATCGTTGATTTCTGGATGACATAGCTAATCCATCTTTTTCACGCAAAGTTTCAACTCTATGAAGAGTCAAATCAAACATTAGTTCATCCACCAGCTTTTGAACAATCGCAAATTGCTGCCAGTCTTTCTGACCGAAATAGGCATGATCTGGCTTTATAATATGGAAGAACTTGGAAAGAACGAGTGCTACCCCACTAAAATGCCCAGGTCGGAATTTTCCTTCCATCACGGTGCCTAACGAACCAAAATCTACGTTTATAATAGAGGGTTCAGGATACATTTCACTATTGTCTGGACAAAAGATAGCATCACAACCAATTTGCTCTAATAACTCACTATCTTTTTCAAGAGTACGTGGATACTTTAAGAGGTCATCCGGGTTATTGAATTGAGCTGGATTGACATAAATAGAACAAATGGTAATCTGGTTTTGGAGCTTGCTGGCCTGGATTAGAGAAATGTGGCCTTGATGAAGCGCACCCATAGTCGGCACTAAGCCAACTGAATTGCCCTGTAGCCGCTTGTCATTCAAATATGCTTTTAATGGCTTTATTTCCTTAAAAACCTCCATTTTAGGGCGTTTTGGCAAAGGGTCGCAAAGATATATGGAAAACTGAAAATAAGTTGAAAAGGGGGGTATTTTTTTGTACTTTTGTGGCTCTAATTTCCGTTCTACACTAAAATCAATCGATATGTCAAAACTCCGAGTTCTTTATGTAGCCAGTGAAATCAATCCCTTTCTACAAACAACAGAGGTAGCTGATTTCGTGCGGAAACTCCCTCAAGCCATGCAAGAGAAGGGGATGGAGATCCGTATTCTGGTACCGCGTTTTGGTATTATCAATGAGCGTAAGAATCGCTTACACGAAGTAGTAAGGCTTTCAGGAATTAATATTGCGGTGGGTGATGAAGAAAAGCCTTTGATCATTAAAGTTGCCTCAATTCCAAATGCCAAGCTTCAGGTTTATTTCATTGATAATGAAGATTACTTCCATCGTAAATCTGTTTTCCACGATAAGGAGAACAAATTCTACGAAGACAATGATGAGCGCGCAATCTTTTTCTGCAAAGGCGTTATTGAAACTGTACGTAAACTAGGCTGGGCTCCTGATATCGTTCATTGTAACGACTGGATTACGAGCTTCATTCCTTTGTATTTGAAAACAACTTACAAGAATGATCCACTCTTCAAGAATACAAAAACTGTTTTCACTATTTATGACAATGCTTTCAACCACAAGTTTAAAGGCAACATCATGGATAAAGTGAAAATGATTGACATTGAAGACAACATGCTGGGCAGCTTAAAGACAGCCGACTATGAAGGATTCATTAAGTTAGGCGTTGAATTCTCTGATGCAGTTCTTTCTGCAGGTGAAAACAAAAAGCTTGAAGATCTATTCAAGAAGATCAAAGAAAAGAAAGTAGAAACATTCTCCGAAGAAGAGTGCACAGAATCGTACTACAATCTCTATAATGAGCTGATGAGCTAAATT
>DATJHZ010000222.1:0-7434 GCA_035493595.1 Cyclobacteriaceae bacterium
ACGCTTACCGTACAGATGCAAACGATGCCAGAGCAATCTTCCTCTAGAAATGATTTAAGAGTAGCTGTTTTTAAAAGTCGACTTACAATCATTAGGCTACACTGTCATAAACAGTTGACGGTTTTTACGACTTTGCAACGGGTATAAAGCCTACGTCAAAGATGATGCTCTAATGAGATGTTATGCTGTATATTTCGATAGATTATGCGATGAAGTTGAAAACAGAGACTGGTTAATTAATAATATTTTAAGAAGTTATGAGCAAACTATTCTTGCTGACATTATTATGGATGTCCTTTCAACAGGAGTCAGGTGACACCTCACCAGACGGAAAATTCAAGTTGACTGTAGAGATGAAGGAAGAAAGTGATCTTCAGACGAGATATATTACCAAGTTGACAGACAATGGTTCGAAACAGACTGTTGAAATTGCTCATTGTATCCGGAGAGATCTCTTAGCGCCAAACTTTTACTGGGATAAGAACTCGAAGTATTTAATTTTTGAGCGATGCTCAGATTCATTCAAAGACAGCAGGATTGAAATTTTAAACCTGATAACAAAGAAGATCGAATTTGAGTTAACCGGATTGATTGGAAATAGAGACAAAAACCAACAACAGTTTGATGCTGCCAATGGTATTTTGATTTACTTTGATACATCCATTAAAGAACGCGACAAAATACCAAGTCTTTACGTGTTTGATTTAAAGACCAAAAAGAAAAAACTGATTCAGGAATTTGAAGTAGATATGAACATGGAGTTTCCCGTCATACAGCGAGTTGAGAGAAAGAGACACATTCAGGTGAGTTATTCTGACAATGTTTCAGGACAAACATTTACTAAACAAATAGATTACTAATTCATCTAATAAATTAATTTATATAAGCTCATTAGACCATGAAAACTTTATTGACGATTACTTTCGCGCTTGTTTTATTCTCTTGCGGGAAAAACGCTACCTCAGACAAAAATGATTTATTAACATCCTTGAATTGGGTGGTTGAAAAAGGATCAATTGATGGCGAGACGCCGAAGGCAACAGAGATCTATAGGTTTCAGACTGACGGTACCTATCTTCTTGAATCAGGTGAGGTTAAAGTAAATGGAAAATGGAATTGGACATCGGAAGGTGAAATCTTTTTGCAAACCGAAGGAATGACTATCAATGGCCATGTAAACAAGTTTGACAAAAGTTCCAATTCTTATTTAAAGATTGTTGAACTCACAGAGAAGACTCTTAAAACATTAGAGAGGAACGATGGCGATACGTGGGATTCTGGATTTGCAAAAGAGAAAAACTACAGTGCTCAACGTTTGTGACATTGACGTATGACCAGCAACCTCATGACAGATTATCATTTTATCCACACCTACATCTAAACTCAACCATCAATATATGAAAGGAGTTATTATCATCATGTTAGCAGTTTTGAGCAACCAGTCATGGGCGCAAACAACCTATGACAATGTAAAACTAGAAACGGCTGCCGACTGTAAAGCTGCCGATCCAATAGCATTGGAAGCCTCAACTTACCTGTTGTCGACGCCATTCAAAAAAGACAATACCACAAGATTGAAATCATTATCATTTATCATCAAATGGATGAGCGCAACACCCGACTACACCTTTGCATTAGATGAGGTTGCATCTGAAATGATGAAAGGCAATGACGATTTATTAGGTCTTTACATGGCAGCGATGACAAAGTATTGCCTTGAAAATAAAGCTTCATCGAAGGATCAAAAACTTGTTAAATTGAACGCTCTTACATACGTGCTCAATTACTGCGAGGATGAAAATAATAATCTAAAAATGACGAAGCAACTAAAGAAACTCTCCGATGCAAAGGCGAAGGGTGAGCTTGAAAGCTCCTTGTAAAAAGTTGGTGCACTACATTTGAAGAATCAACATGTTGCAGTGTATTATTTTTTATGAAAAGAGGATTAATTCAGATATTGTTTTTTGTACTTATTCTGATTTCAGGTGAGAGGACACCTGAACGCATTGTTATAAGCGAGCAGGATTTAATAACAAAGGACTCCATACTTATAGATTACGTTTTAACGAAGTTTGATTACTCAAATGATCATAGAAGTAACTTCAAAGGTCAATTGAAAGAGATGCGAACCGGAAGAACGTTGAGTAGCGGCTACACCATACGACGAGATACTACAATTGGAGAGTATAAACTGATTGCTTTTCAGTTTGATAGTGAATCCTACCCGCCATTTGTAATTGAGGTTACTAAAACAAATAGTGAGCTTGTTTCATTCTTTAGCTTCACGGACGAACTTTATTATATGAGCAACAACCTGGGCCCCGATTTTCATAGTTCAGACACGTTGATTTTATCAAGGCGCAAAATAGATAAATCTGTCTTGGTAGGAAAAATCAACCTTGAAAGAAATCTCAATGATCTTATTTATAAATTGGGGTATCAAAATAATGACCGAAGCATCTCAAACCTAATAGAAACTATTTTTATTCATTTGTTAAAAATGCAGAAATTTCAGGAGAGTGAATTTACCAGAATGCTCGGGCTAGTTAAGACTACTGACAGCGTAACAAATTTGATTAACGAGGAGAAACGATTGTTCATAAAAAGTGACAATAGTAGTAAGACTTTTATATTTGAGTCGAAGGAAGGTTCTTTTGGATATTGGAGATTAGACTTGATTAGGGATGGTGATGGCTTCAAGGTAAAGACTAGATTCTTTAGTGATGTTGTCTATACAGCGCTATTTATGTAAAATCACTTATGTTACCCATTAGAAACATAACTTTTGACAATGAAGACACCGCTGGAAAATTGATAGTGTAAGTACTTAAAGTTCGTACATACATCTAGCTACACTACTGATATTTTATACGTTACCAAACAACTATCCTTTCATTTTCGGGCTTATACATTTTGTCACCTTCTTGCACATTGAACGCCTTGTAAAACGGAGTAAAGTTCATGAGCGGTCCGTTAACGCGCCACTTGGCTGGTGAATGCGGATTGGTGTTTACATACATGCGCAAAAACTCATCTCTTGTTTTTACTCGCCATATTCTTGCTATCGAAATAAAGAAGCGCTGATCGGGGGTAAAGCCATCAAGTTTTGTAGTGTCTTGTCCTTGTTTGGTTAACTTAAAAGCATCATAGGCAATGGCAACTCCTGCAATGTCCGCTGTGTTTTCACCTACAGTTAAGGCGCCTTTTACGTGCATGGAATCAAGCACAGTAAATAAATTGTATTGATCAATTACCTTCTGTGTTCTCGTTTTGAATTTATCATAGTCAGCTTTTGTCCACCAGTTTTTTACGTTTCCTTCTTTATCATATTGTGCCCCCTGATCGTCAAACGAGTGCGTTATTTCATGACCGATCACCATACCAATGCCACCATAGTTCAACGCATCATCAGCATACAAATCGAAATATGGAGGTTGTAAGATCCCTGCAGGAAATACTATTTCATTTAGTGGAGGATTATTATACGCTGTTACTGTTGGTGGCGTTGTGAGCCACTC
Source organism: Cyclobacteriaceae bacterium (assembly GCA_035493595.1). Taxonomy (GTDB): domain Bacteria; phylum Bacteroidota; class Bacteroidia; order Cytophagales; family Cyclobacteriaceae; genus DATCRE01. The sequence continues at coordinate 3,519 of DATJHZ010000222.1, forward strand.
TGTTCTGTCAACAGGTTGTCCCACTTTAGCCAGACTGTATAGGAAATCATTTTTATTAGCCGACAAACGGTTTTCAAAATACGTGTCTCTATGTACATCTACATTTGAGTAATCTCTCCACTTATCAGGGTAACCTATTTTCTCTGTGAATGCATACAGTTTTTCCTTAGCTTTTGCCTTTGTGGAATCGCTCATCCAATCCAGTTTATCAATGCGTGCTTCAAATGCTTTTTTTAGATTGCCCACCAATACAGCCATGCGTTTCTTTGCATCTTCCGGAAAATATTTCTTTACATACAACAGCGCCAGAGCCTGTCCCAGTGAGCGATCAACCGCTTGTGTCATTTCTTCGGCACGTGGTTTTTTAACGGCTTGTCCAGTTAAAATTTTCGCATACTCAAAAGATGCATCAACAAAAGATTGGCTTAAGAAATTCGCATAGTTGTTAAGAGCATTCGCTTTTAAATAGATTTTCCAATCATTGATCGAAACTGATTTCAACATCGCATTCAGCTTGTCGTAATAAGCGGGTTGCCCCACGTTAACTGAATCAGCTTTTACTCCTAAGTTGTTTAGCAATGTTGTCCAGCTTATGTTGAGATGTTTTTTTGAAAGAGCAGCGACAGCCAGTTTATTATAGTTAGCCTTCACATCTCTGAGTTCGATGTTTGTTCTGTGTGCGGTGGCCAATTGTTTTTCAATTTCATAGGCAACGGATGCATTTTTCTCTGCGGCAGTTGTCTCGCTTCCTGTCAATTCAAACAAGCTGGTAAGATATTTTTTATAAGCTTTTTGAATGGCAACAGTTGATGAATCTGTTTTGAAATAATAGTCCCGATCAGGTAAGCCAATTCCGGTTTGATACAATTGAACAATATTCACAGAACTATGTTTGTCATCGGGCCCTACATTAAAACCAATAATGGAACTACCACTAACTTTTTGTTCTTCAGCTACGAGCTTGATCAACGATGGTATATCTGTTACGGCATCGATGCGTGTCAGCAAGGGTTTGATAGGGTCAAAGCCACGTTTGTTGATGGTGGCTGTGTCCATTCCTGAAGCATAAAAGTCACCCACTTTTTGTTCAATGCTTCCTGCGGGATTATTGCTCTTCGAGACGCTATCCAGAATTCCTTGGAGCCGTATGCGCTGTGGGTAATTCAGAAAAGAATATGAACCTACGCCAGTTTGACTAGCTGGTATCTTGGCGGTATCGTACCAAATGCTATTGGCGTATGCAAAAAAATCATCGCCTGGTTTTTTAGAAAAATCTATTCCTGTTATGGTTACGCGTTTTGTATCGGGAGCTTGCTTACAGGCTCCTGCGAGCAACAGCGCAAAAGAGAGATATAATAATCTTTTCATGATTGGTAGTTTAGGTGATTTCAAGATACACAGAACAGATCAATTCTCCTCAAAATAAAAAATGAATCAACTCTGATTTATCGTGATGGGTTGAGCGGTAAAATAACAGTTTACATAACTGTTTGGAGAGGGTTGCTATTTGTGTGCCGTGAAATTAAGCTATAAGAAAAAGAATTTCAGGGCAGACATTATGATTAAAAATATGACTTGATTTAGAGATGAAGTTAATATAACCTTAGACAGGAATTCGGATTTTGTTATTATTGTAGAGTATGATGAAAATGCCTTTGGGTGATTTAATAGTGAAGTTCAAAAGGGATTCTCCAGAGATATTAATGGAGGACTGGATTTGGCTTATTGGTGATGACAAGACTCCAATACTGATTTCTACAATAGGAGATATGTTTTTGATAGACGGCAATGATAAAGTTTATTGGTTAGATGTTGGTGGTGGAAAAATGACCCATGTAGCTAATGGTATTCAGGAATTTGAGAAAAAGCTTAAAGACATTAATCAGGTGAATGAGTGGTTCATGATTGACTTGACTACAGAGCTAAAACTATCTGGGAAGGAATTAAAAGAAGGACAGGTTTATTCGTACAAGAAACTGCCAATTTTAGGCGGCGGGTACAGCATAGATAACTTTGAACCAATGGATATTGAGATTCATTTTTGTTTTGCTGGACAAATTCATGAACAAATTAAAGACCTGCCTGATGGGACTAGAATAGATCAAATCAAATTTATATAGGAAGATATTTATCGGAGCCGATCTAATTATGAAACGATAAGAAGCTTTACAAACATGAAGAAAATAACTACGTCTATTAGCGCATACACTTTAGCTTTCACAATTGCCTTGGTTTATGTTGGGTTTGGCACTATTGCGGTTTGTTCAGTTTACCCATCCGATCCGTTTTATGATTCCTGGTCAGAGTGGTGGCTCTTAATTACATTTCCTGTTATTGTTGTAAGCTTTGGATATAGGTATGCAGAGGCGCATATACTTTGGCCCGTATTTATTATTCAATTTATAATGTTCGTGAGTGTATTCTTGGCGCTTAGCTCACTGTTAAAAAAGAAGAAAATATCGAAGTGGATGAATTAAGTTGTCGGATGATAAAAACATCTACTTTTTCGGCGGAAATAAAATTACAATTATAAAAAAATAATTATGAATAATTCCGAAGAAGAATTAACAGAAGAGGGGCTTAAAAGAAAAGCATACATGGCAGGACTTAGGCTCAAAAATTCAGGATTGGATGCAGAAACAATTTATGCGCGACTTGAAAAACAAGGAATTCCTGAGGAGCTAGCGAAACAGGTTGCAACGGATGTAATGCTTGAAAGAAAACGAGAAGTTATTGAACAAACCACCCCAATGTACAACTTTGCATTATTAAGAATTGGGATCGGTGTAGCAGTAGCCTTAATCTCAATATTTGTTTTTCCCGGAAAGTTTATTCTTCCAATAGGTATAATTGCAGGAAGTATAATTGCCCTGTTGATTGCGAAAAGTAGAATGGAGAAATGAATGCAGATATTTATCAAGTAGGATAACGTAAAGTTGCTCCTCGAAAGAAAACGAATATGTACTCCGAACTTAATAAACCGCGCAATACAATCTCAATGTATGCGCTAAATAATCAAAATCACGATTAGTAACTTTAACACGTAATCGATTTTTATCAATATCTAAATCATCATTGACGATGGCTTTGTCCATCTCACCTAGTGGTTGAATATCGATTACTTCATCTTTAGCAGGCTGATAACCAAATTCTGTGAATGTATCTGATGCGTTTAGTAATTTCTTAGTTGCGCCATTGATACTCAGCATGACAACAATTTTTAATTTCTCCATTTTCATAGACCAATTCTCCTTGTTAGTGTGTGAATTCTTTAAATCAACGATTACCTAATTTACCTAAAAATATGCACAGGTAAAAGATGACTTCAATTGTTAGCGCCCCTCAAGTCATAATCTCAACAATGCAAAATCGAGATGAGAAAGATCAAAGTTGTTTTTCAATTGATTACAATCGGATGCAGAAGATTTATCCAAGAAACGTACTGGCCTTATAAAAGGTATTCACGAAGATAAAATTTTAATTTACTTTTAAGGTCTGCATGCCTTTGGTTGGTGCCCTTTGCCTTCACCCAATTTAACGGAGAGAGGTAGATTGAGGTTTTAGCGTCCTTAAAAGGATTGAGATTTGTGATTATCGGAGAAGCCTCGTATGCAAACTAAATATTATTATGTTTTGATAAATTAAATCAAGAAGTTAAAACCTTGGCGGTCATGATCGTCGACACTTAAACAGATTAACAGATCAAAAAAATATAGGTTATGCAGGAAATTAAATCGATTAACATTATGGAGAAGTTTTCATTGTTTGAAAAGCAATGGACTCCCCACATCATTGGAGAACTCAACGGACAATATGTGAAGCTTTGCAAGCTTAAAGATGACTTTGTGTGGCATAGTCACGAAAATGAGGACGAACTTTTTATGGTATTTAAGGGAACACTTTTAATGGACTTCAG
>DATJHZ010000223.1:0-3093 GCA_035493595.1 Cyclobacteriaceae bacterium
CGGATTAGAATTAAAACGAAACAAACAAAAGGATGAGGTTACGTGACGAAGGTGTGACAAGTTGCTTCATTCGACTAAAACAAAACTGAAAACAAAATGAAAAAGAAATTGACAATAGCAATTATCGCTTTATGTGCAGCATCTCAATTACATGCTCAGGATTTTAAGCTGGCAAAAAGCACCGGTCGTCTGGAGATAAAAGAAGTTAATCATGTAAGCATTGAAGGCTATGCTGGCAATGAGATAGTCTTCTCATCCAAAGATGATGATCGTGAAAATGATGAACGTGCAAAAGGGTTACGTTCAGTTAGCAGTCTCGGACTGGAAGACAATACGGGCCTTGGACTTTCAGTTGTTGATAAGGGAGCAACGATAGAAGTACAACAACTTAAAAAGATGGAAGGCTCTGAGTTTGTTATCAAAGTACCTAAGGGCGTTACTGTCTTCTATTCACATTCTTCCCCTTATGGAAGCGAAGTAGAATTTAAGAATGTTGAAAGTGAGATTGAAGTCTCTACTGTTCACAATGGTGTTTCCTTAACCAATGTTACAGGACCCATGACGGTAAAAACAGTGCACGGAAATATTGAAGGCTCATTGAGTGCTAATATAAAAAGCCCGGTATCAATTATCTCTGTGCATGGTCATGTAGATATTGCCCTCCCGGTAGGCACAAAAGCTAATCTGAAACTCGGAACAGTTTACGGAGAGATTTTTGTAGACCCTGATTTTAAAATTGAAATTGAGAAGTCTGGTAACATGGTTAAGTACAGTGATAATGTTGTTGGAAAGATCAACGGTGGTGGCCTTGAAATATCGCTCTCTTCTACACACAACAATGTGTATCTCAGAAAGAACAAATAATAATAGTTGATTAGTGAGTAAGTGCCCGCTGTCCGTGGGTACTTGCCATTTGGTTATAACTTCAAATACTACAATTATGAAGATGGGAATACTATGCTCATTACTTTTTATAACAATAGAAGTTTGCGCACAAACAGCTATAGAGAAAAGACTACCTGTGCAGGCAGGACAGAAAATTGAAATGCATTTTGACTATCCTAAATTAATTAAGGTAACAACCTGGGATAAGAATGAAATACTTGTGCAGGGATCAGTAAGTATTAACAATGGTGAAAATGATGATGCATTTAAACTCGACTTATCTAGTTCTGGTGGTGTCATAACACTTAGAAATGAAATAAAGGATTTCAAGAATCTGCCCCGTACCATTACAGTACAAAATGGAACAGAGAAAATTGTATTTAAGAATAACGAGGAGTTCAAGAAATATAAACAGCAGCATGGCAGTAATTTTAACTGTACATCGTACAATGTAGATCTTGAAATTGTGCTGGAGATTAAAGTCCCCAGGAATGTTGAAACTCGCGTTGAATCTGTTTATGGCATGGTTGAGGTGAAGGATTTTACTGGCCCATTAACAGTTGATGCTACCTACGGAGGTGTTGATGCGTCACTTACAGAACGAAGCACAGGAGAGTTAACAGCAGAGACAAGTTTTGGTGACATTCTTACTAATCTTGATGTAAAATTCGCTTCTGTTTCTAAACATGAAGAAGACTTTCATACCCTGGTTTCTACTCATCCAGGGGTGGGTCCAAAATATTTTTTCGGGTCTAAATACGGAAAAGTTTATCTGCGAAAAAGCCTTTAAATAATACAAATTTCGAAGAAAATAGAGCTTGCCGGTAGTTGCCGGTAAGCTTTTTTTATTAAAATGTATTTAAGTCTATTGACTTTATAGAGATTATGCTCATATTTGCAATAAATCTACTAAATTAATAGAGTTTATATACTATGAAGACAATTAGCAGAACCACCATTCTGACGGCGCTTTTTTTAGCAACAATAAGTGCCTTTGCGCAATCAAGCCTTACAGCTGTAGCTGAGCAAAATCATAAAATAACTGAAGTGCTGTCTGATGCAAAGTGGACTTCTCTTTCTGAGAAAGATAAAAATGATCTTCGTAAGCAAGGTAAGGTTGTTATTATTACAGGTGCCAGATTCGCTTATCCTTTAGTTCAGAAGTGGATTGACGAGTACAATACAACTAACCCTGAGGCACAAATAATAATTGAAGCAAGAGGTTCATCAGATCCTGCCACTTACGACATTCTTGCAGAAGTTTATGAGCAAGATGAGAAGGTAAGAGACGGACGCGATTATCTATATGTTGGCCGATATGCAATTCTGCCTGTAGCCAACAGTAAATCAGCTTTTGCTAAGATATATTCTGATAAAGGTTTGAATCAGGATTTATTCAACCAATTATTCTTCCATGATATTTATGCTGACAAGGATAAAGAACAGAAAATAAAAGTTCCTTATACTGTTTATACACGTTTGCAAAAAGCAGGAGCTCCTATTGTGTTCACCAAATATTTTGGATACGAACAAAAAGATATCAAAGGCAAAGCAATTGCAGGTTCTGATGAACATCTCATGAAAGCGCTGCTTCGCGATTCAACAGGTTTAACGTATCTCCCATTAACACTTATCTACGATCATGCAACAGGAAAACCACTTGATGGCTTAACAGTTCTTCCGGTAGATCTAAATGGAAATAATCGTGTAAGTGATGATGAAAAATTCTATGGAAATCTAACAGACGTTGTTAAACATTTTGAAGAGGCTAATCAGAAGGATATTAAGAATGTGCCTACTGAATATTTACATCTTTCTGTAAGTAAACAAAATACTAACCCTGAAGCCATTGCTTTTCTGAAGTGGGTTAATAGTAATGGTCAGCGCGATCTTCATCAGTTTGGTTTTCTGAAACCAGAGCCGTCTCGCGTTGATGCCGAGAAATTTGATCAGTTTGTCTCTAAGAAACCAAACTAATGATTCATCTTTTTCAAATCGGCTTGCTTTCGGTCTGTTGTTGTTGAACAAATAACATACAGTCTAACAGATCTCACCATTCCGTTGAGGCTGGGCTAACAACTGAAAACTTTAATTAATAGAATACAATTCAATAACCCATTAATCTTTAAACTATGAAATTGCTCTACAGGCTAAGTTTTATAATTACGTTCTTTGCGCTCTCCACGGTCGTCGTTCAGGCGCAAAATG
>DATJHZ010000224.1:0-9852 GCA_035493595.1 Cyclobacteriaceae bacterium
CGGTGAAATCCATCCATTGAAATGAACCAATTTGTGCGAGCCTGATAACATCTTTCTGATCTACCGTTGCTACTTCATAGTAAGGTAACTTGCCAGTATATTTAAAATACAGACTGGTGGTTATTCCTGTTTTCTTAAAACTGTACGACGTTGTGGCATTAACTTCTGGCGACCATTCAAATGCAGGTAGTGAGTTGTCATCATTATTAAATTCGTTATAACGACCTGTATACGAAAAACCTGCTGTAGCATTGAGTTGCTTATACTTCAGCTTGCTATTAAGTACTATGCCTTTGCTTTTAAAATGATCTATGTTGATGTAAGTAGTTACTGTAGTATTTCCTGGACGAAAACCTGTATTGATCATATTGGTAATGCTATTATAAAATCCACTTACAGCGTGTTGAAGATTTACATTATCAGTTTTCAATATCTGCCAGGTTAATGAAGTATTGAAACTGTGCGATAGCTCTGCTTTCAGATCTGGATTTCCTTCGATAGAATGACTGGCATCAAAAAAGTTAAAGTACAATTCTCGTAATGAAGGCGCCCGGAAGCCACGTCCGTAAGAAGCACGCAGATCAAGTTTCTCTGTTATTTTGATTTTTGTATTCAGCGATGGTATAAACGGAGGTGCATTGTATTGCGAATTTTTTACAACACGCACACCCGGCCTGATGCTGATGAATTTTACAGGCAGATACTCCAATGATACAAATCCGGCATAATCGCGAATAACATGATTGCCTTCTTTTAGTCTTCCACCTTTTCCACTTTCTACATTTATATCGTAGCCAGGTTGAATGGAAAGTTTATCTGATACTTTGTATTGAAACGTTCCGCGAGCCGTAAGTCCTGTAAAAATTGTTACGTCTTGTTGACCATCACCTAGTGACAATGTTTCTTTGCCAGTCTTTTCATCAACATTAACACTTTGAGTTTTGCGTGAATAGTCAGTGAAAGCAACGGCGCCGTTGTAACTGAGCCTGGTGCTCAGTTTCAATTCGCTTTGAACCTGGTGCATGAAACGATTCGTGATATATTTCTGATCAAGCGCCTGCCCACCTTGAAATGCACCGGGATTGCTGATTGTCTCATTGAGAGCATCCAATCTGTAATAGAGATTGAAATTTTCTTTCTTTAAGCCGATTGTTCCGGAGCCTAGCCATTGTGTTTTCGGATACCACTGTTTCGTGCGACCAGTTGCATTTCCAATCCAGCCACCAAAGTAATTGCGTCCTGCTTCAACATTGGTATAGATGTTTTTCCATGAATAACCTGCGGCTATATTTTGATTGTGGATACCTTGTTTCGTTCCATACTCTTTGCTTACAGTTTCCTCCTGAACTTTTGCCGAAAGCAGAAGTTTTTGTTCATGTGCTTTTTTTGTGATGATGTTAATCACACCAGCCATAGCATCAGCGCCATAGGCTACCGACATTGGGCCTTCAACAATTTCAATACGCTCAATGGTATTGACATTGATCTGGTTGAGGTTGATCTCGTTTTCAGTTCCTTGTTTACCAATGACAGGAACACCATCAATCAACACTTTTACATATTGACCTGACAAGCCATTGAGCGTTACAGCTGATGTGCCGAGAGACAGGTCTTGCGAAAAGCGAAAGTTCAATTCGGTGTTCAATACATCCTGAAGGTTCGTTGCACCTTTGGCAAGTATTCGCTCTCCGGATATTGTACGAACTTGATAAACAGATTTTGTAACAGACTGTGGTTCGTATTGACCAGTAACAATTACTTCGTCCAGTGCGTGCGACTTCAATGAATCCTGGGCTTGCACATAACCCGTTACAAAAAGAAATACAACGACGAGGAACCGTTTCATTTTATTCGGCCAGTAATTTTTCCACGAGACGTGTCCATGTTTCATTCTCCTGAATGCCCGGCTTGCGTAAACCAAAAAACTGAATGACAAGATTTTTATTCTTATCAAAGAGTTCTACAGAAGTTACAACACCGTCATTGGTTGGTTTCTTCACTACCCATGCCGTGTGAATATCATTTTGCTTCAGGTGCATGTTGAAGTCAGGGTCAAGAACGTTGAGCCAGCTTTCTGCACCAGTATGACCATGATCAAGTACGCGTATGGTTCTTACTTTATCCTGATGGATTTGAAGATTGCCACGGTTACCCGCAAAAATCATGATGGGTAATTTCAAAAGAGAAGCTTCATCCAGAATTTGTTTTGCTGCTGTTTTTGCATTTACATGGTGTGTAAATCTTCCGGTAGCAACTTTCAATGCATCATAACGATCTACTTTATGACGCTTCAACATACCGAAGAAATCGTGCGTGTCTTTTAGTGCAGACCACTCTGCTAATAACGTAACGGTGTCAACATCATCAGCAAATTGTTCTTTGGTATAAGGTTGTACTTCTTGCTCAGGGCTTTGGTCATCCGAACGAAAATCATCAATGATTTTATAGAAAGCTTCTTCATTACTTGCTTCCTTCAAGCCCTTATCTTGCAAATAGATCTTCGTGATGGCTTCACCACTTTTATCAAATACCTGAATGCTCTTCAATACGCGGTCAGACTTTTCTTCAGTTGCTGCAAAGACTACATGCCATGCATTAAAAAATACCCGCGTTTCAATAGGCCCGATAACGGTAGCCATAGAACGTGTGCCTTCACCAAACACACTCACTTGTTCGAAAGGTCCTTTGTGTTCCAGTATGCATGAGTCATTTCGTGTGAGCGACATCACTCGACCCAGTTCAGGAAGTCTTTTCAATAAATCACCCCACGGTCCTTTCAGACGAATTACATGTTCACCTACTTTTGTGGCCAGCAATTGTGCTTCACTTGCTCCCAGTTCTTTAGCTGCTTCACGAATACGGATGCCCGGCTTCGCTTTTTGTATTCCGGCCCACGCACTTGCCAGGCTTGCTGCCTTTGCAGGTGTATCAAGAATTAAATTATTCATATACATATTTATTTTTATTGACGATCTGTTTTTCAGTTATAGTGAATCTGTTTTTAGGAAGTGAATAGATGACAGGCTTGTTGGTCCACTCATCATAAGAGACCTTGACAGGATGTGCGAATGTTTTTTCAATGATCTCTTCTGTCATCACATCACGCACAGAACCTTGTGCTACTGTTGCACCCGCTTTTAAGAAGAGCACATTGTCAGCATATTGAGCTGCCAGGTTCAGATCATGCAGAATAGCAAGTACACCAATGTTACGATTACATAAATTCTTGGCAAGCTCAAGCAGTGTATGCTGATGAGCCATATCCATACTTGAAGTAGGTTCATCCAACAATAGATATTTTGGAAAATCAGCCTGATCCCAGATCTGTGTAATGACGCGCGCTAACTGCACACGCTGCTGCTCTCCACCCGAGAGGGTTTGATAGGCTCGGCCTCTGAATGAACTTAATCCTGTGAGTTCAAGAACTTCACAGATGATCCGCTCATTTTCGATACGCGTGGTCTGATGAGGATACCTTCCGATCTCAATAATTTGTTCAATAGCGAAAGGGAAATTTACGGTTGTATGTTGTGGCAATACAGCCCGCAACGCAGACAGCTCACGACTTTTTATTTTGGTTATATTTTTTCCATTAAATGTGACGTTGCCTTTGTATCGTGTTGATTCGTGTGAAAGCACTCGAAGCAATGATGTTTTACCAGCACCATTAGGTCCTACAATAGCGGTGAACTCTCCTGGCTGAATAACAATAGAACAATCACTTACGATCGACTTTTTTCCAACCTTGTACGATATGTTTTGAGCGAGCAGCATCAGAGCATTTTTTTTCTTTTAGTGGAGATAAGCAGGTATAGAAAAAATGGCGTGCCTACGATGGCTGTTACAATACCAATAGGGAGTTCAGCGGGTGCAACAATAGTACGTGCAAAAATATCGGCCAGGATCAGCAGGCATGCCCCGGTAATGGCAGATGCAGGTAATACCAATTCATGATCAGGTGAAAAGAGCATGCGTATAACATGCGGCACAACAAGCCCTACAAAACTTATGATGCCTGCAAAGGCTACAGAAGTTCCGATAGCCATAGCGCAAAGTAATATGATGGAAATTTTTAGTCGTTCAACATGAACGCCACTGTGAAAAGCTTCGGCTTCGCCAAGTGCTAATGCATTTAATGGTTTTGCCATAGCAACTAAGCCAACAACGCTTATCGAGATGATAGGAGTAAGCATGGCTATCTTTTGCCAGGTGGCTACACTCAAATCGCCAAGCGTCCAGAAGCTAAAGGTTCGTAGTTGTTGTTCATCTGCATAAAATATGGAAAGACCAATAGCTGCACTTGCTATTGCAGAAATGGCAACACCTGCCAATATGAGAATGGTAATTTGTGTTCTGCCTTCATAGCTGCCAAGTCTCAGCGTAACAAGTGTGGCAGCAATGCCACCCAGAAAAGCGAATAAAGGCGAGAGCCAGTTTCCTAATGCTTCTGCTAAAACAGGACTGATTAATTTACCTCCGAGTATAACCAGTATAGCGCCCAACGCTGCACCGCTTGATACGCCAATGGTACCAGGTTCTACCAATGGATTTCTGAAGAGACCTTGTAATGCACCACCAGAGATGCCAAGGGCTGCACCAATCAAAACAGTAAATACCAAACGTGGTAAGCGAATATTCAACAACACCATGCTTTGTACATCTTGCGCATGTGTGCCGATGCCAACCTTCGCTACTAGTATCTGAATAATTTCACGTACACTAACAGATACTGCGCCAATGGAAAGTGAGATCAGGAAAAGTAAAATCAGAAAGATCACCAGACCTGTTAAGATCACAGCTGTGTGAGAACGCGACTTTGTAATGAAGACAGCCTCCATTATTTTTTAGCTTCAGGATGGGTGAGATAAAAAAGTTCTTCAACAGCCAATGCTACTCGCGGACCCCAGTTGGTGAGTAACACGCCATCCATTGCGATGATTTGTTTTTTCTTTCCTGCTGTAGTTTGATTAACGCCAGCAATTTGCAACGCACCTTCAAGACCGCCAATGCTTTCAAGACCTGTCGTGAAGAAGAGAATGTAATCGGGGTTAGCGAGAATAAGCGCTTCAGTATTTAATGGTTTATAGCCATCAAGTTCTCCGGCTGCATTTACAGTACCTGCATAAGGCAACAAACCAAACGAAGTATTTTTACCAGCTACCATCATGCTGCCTGTTCCGCGTGCATAAACGCAGAGCACCGTAGGGTGTGCGCTGCTAGTGCTGACTTTTTGCTGTGCTGCTTTAAGATTGACTTCTATTTTTTTAATGAGTGCTTCTCCTTCAGCTGTTTTCTTTAACGCTGTGGCGATAGCACGTATGCGTGTTTTAGTACTTTCAATATTTTGAGTGTGCTCTACAACCAGAGTTTTAATACCTGTTGTCTGTAGTTGACTGATCACTTCTTCTTTAACATACTCTTTTTCAAAAATGACAAGATCGGGTTTAAGAGAAATAACGCCCTCTGCTCCAATGCCTGTGCGATAGCCTATGGATGGAAGTGATTGTACTTTCTCCGGATAAAGACTGGTGCGGTCCGTGCCAACAATGTTATCACAAAAGCCAAGCTCACAAACTATTTCTGTTGAAGAGCTGCCAGCGGTAACAATGCGTTGTTGTGCATGGAGAGATCCGATAAACAACAACATGCTGATGACTATGGAGAATAATATTTTTGTTTTCACTGATTGCTTTAAATTAGTTGCAACAAAAGTATGGTCAGAGCCAAGTCTCGTCAATCGCCTTTAAGTGTCATTTTTATGTACCCTGAAGAGGGTAGTAGTATTCACCTGTAAAGGTTATTACGCTCATGTAAATGCTGACAGAAATGATTCAGATTAAGATTTTGCCAGTAGAGGAAAGTTCTTGCAATAGGATTATAAAAATGCTTACCTTAAAAATGGTCGATAAAAAACCAATGAATGATTTATGAAAAAGTTTATTCTATTCTTAATCCTGATTAGCTCCATTCTAAATTCAAAATCTTTTGCTCAAACAACTATTGTGCGTGACAAAGAGATAGAGCAGATGGTGAAAGAAGTTCAGGCAGACTCTCTTCAATCGTATATCAAAACATTGGTATCGTTCAGTACGCGAAATACATTGAGTACGCAGAAAGATAAAACAAAAGGTATAGGCGCGGCCAAGCGCTGGGTGTTGAAAAAATTCAATGAGTTTGCTAAACAAACCGGAGGCAGACTTACAGCTTTTATAGATGATGCACCATACAAAGCAGATGGCAAGCGAGTGAACAGAGATATTACCCTGGGAAACGTTGTCGCTACATTAAAAGGAACTGACGTAAATGATAATCGCATATTTCTCATCAGTGGTCATCTTGATAACATGCGAACAAACGTGATGGATAGTACACTCGAAGCTCCTGGTGCCAATGATGATGGAAGTGGCTCGGCCGCTGTTATAGAATGTGCACGCATTATGAGCAAGCATCGTTTCTCAGCAACGATAATTTTTGTTACGGTAAGTGGTGAAGAGCAAGGACTCTTAGGTGCAGCGTATATGGCCGCGAAAGCGAAAATGGGAAACTGGAATATTGAAGCTGTTCTTAACAACGATATTATGGGTAGCAATAACAGCAGCGAAACAAATATTATTGATAACACGCGCATCCGGGTTTTCAGTGAAGGCCTTCCTGCATTTGAAATTGAAAAGAATGCAAAGCAAATAAGACAATTTGGATTAGAGAACGATGGCCGATCAAGACAACTGGCACGTTACGTTAAAGAAACAGGAGAACGATATGTTGAAAATATCGATGTCGTGATGGTGTATCGTAATGATCGTTTTCTCAGAGGTGGCGATCACACTCCTTATGTAGAAAATGGTTTTACTGCTGTGCGCATTACCGAGATGAATGAAAACTACTATCATCAGCATCAGGATGTGCGGAAAGAAAATGGTATTCAGTATGGTGATCTCCCAGAGTTTATGGATTTTGAATATCTGCGAAAGAATACAGCTATCAACCTCAGCACGTTGGCAAATCTTGCAAAAGCACCAGCGATGCCTGAGGACGTACAGATCGATGTAAAGAAACTTGGCAATTTTACATACCTGTTATGGAAAGCACCTAAAGCAGGTAAGCCCAAAGGATACTATGTTCTGATGCGCGAAACTACCAGCGCCGTCTGGCAAAAGAAATTCTTTACAAGTGATGTGGAGATGAAACTCCCGTATTCAAAAGATAATTATTTCTTTGCTGTGCAGAGTGTAAATGATACAGGCAATGAAAGTTTGCCTGTAGTACCAGCTGTTGTGCGATAGAATTTTTAAGCATATGTTGCGCAAAAGGAATTAATACAAAAGTAAAAAGGCGTAGACATTAAAAAAGACTTTTATTACTTCTCTTCCTGGTGCTTAGGTAAATATAAATTCCCGCTACGGGTATCATGATAATAAACATCCATAATACTTTATTCGGCCGACGGCTTTTGGTAACTAAATCATATAATCCAAAAAGTACGATGATAAGGTATGCTGCAAGTGCAAAATAAAAAATTGTCCTCATGTGCTTTAATATTACTTCTTTCGGTCAAGGCGTACAACATTTTCTACGTGCATGGTATGAGGAAACATGTCTACGGGTTGAACAGCGGTTATGGTATATTTTTCAGAGAGCAATTGTAAGTCGCGTGCTTGCGTGGCAGCATTGCAACTTACATAAACAATGCGTTCGGGTTCAGCTTGAAGTAACATACTGCATACATCTTCATGCATGCCGGCCCGCGGCGGATCTGTTATGACAACATCAGGCCTTCCGTGCTTTGAAAGAAACGTTTCATTAAGCAAATCTTTAATATCGCCTGCATAAAACTCGGTATTTGTCACGCCATTAATCTGAGCGTTGATTTTGGCATCTTCAATAGCTGGCGCTACATATTCAATACCTATGACCTTTTTAGCATAACGCGCAACAAAATTGGCGATGGTGCCCGTGCCGGTATAAAGATCATATACCAACTCGTTACCTTGAAGATCAGCTAATCGCCAGGCAACTTTATATAATTCATAAGCTTGCTCTGAGTTAGTCTGATAAAAAGATTTAGGACCGATGCGAAATTGTAATGATGATTTGCCATCAGGTGTTGGCATAGATTCAGTAATGTAGGGAGTGCCTTTCCAGCATACAACGTTCAAGTCGCTGAAGGTATCGTTCTTCTTGCCATTGATAACATAGCAAAACGATTTGATCTGTTTGAAATCTTGTTCCAGGCGACTCAGAATAATTTCAATCCACTCCATGTTATCAGAGAAGACTTGTAGGATTACCATAACCTCACCAGTGCTGGTAGTTCGTATTGTTAATGTCCGCAGAAAACCTACCTGATCTCGTAAGTTAAAGAAGGGAATGTTATTCTTAAGGGCTTCATCTTTTACGGCAAGACGTATCGGGTTTGATGGATCATCTTGCAGGTGACACGTTTCAACATCAAAAATCTTGTCGAACTTCTTCGGCATGTGAAATCCTAGTGCTGGCTCTGTAAAAACTCCCCGGGTTTCTATTTCCTCTTTGGTAAGCCATCGTTGAGCTGAAAATGTGAAGTCTAATCGGTTACGATAATTTTTGATTTTAGCAGAAGGCACAATGGCATCAACCGCTGGCAGGGTCAATCCGCCGATGCGTTCCAGGTTATCAACCACCTGTTTTTGTTTATAAAAGAGTTGATCTTTGTATTGAATGTGTTGCCAGGAGCAGCCACCGCAGAGACCAAAATGGGAACAAAAGGGCTGTGCTCTGTCGGGCGAAAACTTTTTAATGGCAACAACCTTGCCCTCCAGAAAGCTGCTTTTTATTTTATAGAGCTGAGCGTCAATAACATCGCCGGGAGCACCACCTTCTAAAAAAATAACCTTCCCATCTACTTTGCCTATGCACTTTCCTTCCGCAGCTATCGTTTCTACCACGATATTCTCAATGATGTCTCCCTTTTTCATATTGGTCGCAAATTACAGAAATATGATATTTTTCAAGTTTGTCATTTGCTATATTTAAGATTCTTATGTTGGGGATGAAGAGGTTATTATTCATTGTTCTAATACTATTTTCGCTTCAGGCAACGGCTTCGCACATTGTGGGGGGAGAGTTTGAATTGATTCACATAGCTGATCTGGATGGGATTGAGCGTTATCGATATCATCTTAATCTGATCTATTACTTTGATGAAGATCATGGAGATCAAGGTAATAAAGCTCAGGATGCCATCATCTATGTACGCATCTTCAGAGTGGTTGATAACGAATTGATGATGGATAATGTGCCGATACCATTCTCCGAAGAAACTCCCGTTAGCTATACACAACCTGCTTGTTCTTATGGTGGTATAAAAACAACACGACAATTTTATACAACTATCATCACATTGCCGCCGAGCAGATTTGATGACCCGGAAGGTTATTATGTGGTATGGGAAAGATGTTGCCGCAATTATACGCTCAATAACATTCTTAGCTTTCCTCCACCTCCCAAACCGCCTAATATTATTCCAGCTGGACAAACATTTTATTTGAAGTTTCCGCCTGTCGTGAAAAATGGACAACCTTTCATAAATTCATCCCCAAGCAATTTTCCTCCACTAAGAGATTATGCTTGTCCTTCAAAACCATACTACACTGAATTTGGAGGTACAGACCTTGATGGCGATAAGCTTGTTTATTCAATGGTCACACCTTATACAACTAACAGTGCAGAGTCATATCCTGTTATACAACCTGAGCCATATCCGTTAATAACATGGTCGAGTACAGGTAATTTTACATTTAGTCTTGATCGTATTATGGGTGGTAATCCTGATCTGAAGATTACACCCGATGGTTATTTAACAGTTACACCCAG
>DATJHZ010000225.1:0-4216 GCA_035493595.1 Cyclobacteriaceae bacterium
ATTGTTTTCATTTATTCAGGCAACAACGAATTTCCATACGACCTGCGCGAGCAATGGACCGACTCTTGTAATGTCCTTGCATTAAAAGAAGGCGTTGTGTTAGGCTATGATCGAAATGACAAAACTACAGATGCTTTCAAAGCACATGGTTTCAATGTCATTCATGCGCATGAGTTATTAGATCAATTAGAAGCAAAGACTATTACTGTTGATGCCATGAAAGATACACTTATACTCATGCCATCCGCTGAACTCTCCCGCGCACGAGGAGGATTTCATTGCATGAGTATGCCACTACTCCGCGACGAAATCTCCAAATCCTAAATTCGTACCTCGTAAATCATACTTCGTAAATTTATATCATGCAAACCACATCTCATCTACTCATGATTCGTCCGGTGAATTTTACTTTCAATGCCGAGACAGCTGTGAACAATGCTTTTCAATCTGTGCAGGATGCGAACGCTCAGGAAATTGCTGTAAAAGAATTCAATGATTTTGTAAGTCTTCTGCAAAAAAATGGAATAGATGTTACTGTTGTTGATGATACACCACAACCACATACTCCCGATTCTATTTTCCCCAACAATTGGATTTCATTTCATGATGATGGCAGTATTGTGCTTTACCCTATGTATGCTACTAACAGAAGGCAAGAACGCAAGCCCCATGTTATTGAAAAATTAAAAGAACACTTTAAGATCAAACAGCAAATAGATTTATCATCGTATGAAAATGAAGATATATTTCTCGAAGGCACCGGCAGCATGGTGCTTGACCGCGAACATAAAATAGCCTATGCATGCATCTCTCAGCGAACCGACAGTAAAGTGCTGGATGACTTTTGTATGCGTCTTGGTTTCACACCCCAGACATTTACAGCTACTGATGCAAATAATTATCCGATCTATCACACTAACGTAATGATGTGTGTTGCCGATAAATATGTAGTGATTTGCCTGGAGTCTATTGCCTATAAAAAGGAACGAGAAGAAACTATAGGTGTAATTAAAAAAACAGGCAAAGAGATTATTGAGATCTCCCTTGATCAGATGAATCACTTTGCAGGCAACATGTTGCAGGTGCAAAATAAAGCGGGTCAGAGATTTTTGATTATGTCATCTCAGGCATATAAGTCATTAAAACCTGATCAGATTTCTTCTATAGAAAAATACAACCCTATTATTCATTCAAGTCTTGATACTATCGAACGCAACGGTGGAGGCAGTGCAAGGTGTATGATGGCAGAGGTGTTTTTGCCATCATTATAATAAAATAAATAAGCTGTATTTTTTCTCTTCTGATCCGGGAGGACGATTTTAAGATGGTCGTGTCTGCATTACTTACAAACTAATTGACAGAATGTCCACAAAGTAAAATAGTTCCCGACTCAATAAGAATTTCTATATACTATTCATGTCTTTTTGTCTGGCACAGCCTCTGGTATGCGTATTGAGCAATCTGTGACAAACAAAAGAGAAATGAAAATGGTACAGAACTTTAGAGATATTGCAACTTCTGTTGACGTCATAAATACCTTAAGTGGTGGTATTAGTCAACCTGTGATTTCGTTTAGCAAAGGTGACACTGGCCGTCAAATCAGGGTTAGCATACCCGGCGTAATTCGTGAAGCTATGCAAGTTGAAATTCACAACAATAGACTTTCTATTTACTATAATATTCCAGTACAGGTTGATGGTACCTTTATCCAGGTACCCAACATTGTTTACAACAAACCGATTCCTTATTTCATTGAAATGCCAGGCATCAAAGCTACGTATGAAAAGAAGGAGCTTGTAGTTAAGCTGCCCTACAATGAACTAGCTAATGGGTATGATAAAACAATTGATGTAGAAGAAGAATAACATGCTTACCTCATGATCAGGTTTAGAATTCTTCAATCCATCTATTTATGTTTATCCGTGATTTCAATTAAATTAACTAGCGATTAGTAGGGTAATTAAACCGACGGATAAATAAAATGAGAAACCTGATTTTAATAGTACACACTTCACTTGATGGATTTGCAGCAGGAGAACATGGCGAGTTAGATGGGTTTGAACCCGGAGAAGAAAATTTAGAATTTGTATGCAAATTGACAGAAGATGCTGATGCAGCATTATTCGGACGGACTTCTTATCAACTACTAGATAAGTACTGGCCGTCAGCATACAATCACCCTGATGCATCGAGGGGTCAGATCAAGTATTCAAATTGGTATAACAGCGTTCAAAAAATTGTTCTCTCCAGAACAATGTCAGAGGTGAATTTGAATAACGTAACTATCATTGGTGATGATATTCCGACTGAAATCAATAAAATCAAAGAACAATCCGGTAAGGACATATTGATTTTTGGCAGCCCGGCCGCGTCTCAAACACTAATGCATTTTGATCTGATAGACAGCTACTGGATATTCATTAATCCAATTATTTTTGGAAAAGGTATTCCCTTGTTTAAGGCAGGTCTCAATGACAAAATGAAACTCAAGCTTGTCGCCACAAAACAATTTTCCAATGGCGAACTTGCACTTAACTATATTGTAATTAGATTATAACGGGTAGCACCTGTGAAAAAGACAATCATACTTCAAAAATTGAGATAACTTGCATGGAGCGTGTGTTCCATTTTAATCCCTGTAATCATAATGTCATCCATGAGCATAAAAAAGTTTCTCGTCTCTTATTTGTTATGTTTGACAAGTTTAGCACATGCTTCCATTTTTGCAGATACGGCTATCATAAGATCACATTTAACAGCGTTGACAAAGACCAAATCCTTCCGCACTTATGCTAATGTTACACAGTTAAATCAAACAGCTGGCTACATTCAAACTGTTTTTGCAAAATATGCAGACAAGGTTTCTGTTCAGGAGTACAAAGTAAAAGGGCAGAGTTATAAAAATATCATTGCATCATTCGGAACCAGGAATTCAACAAGAATAATTATTGGAGCGCACTATGATGTATGCGGACAGCAGCAAGGGGCAGACGATAATGCCAGTGGTGTCACCGGACTCCTCGAACTAGCCAGAATGCTCAAGGGGCAAGTTTTAAAATATCGAATAGACCTTGTTGCTTTTACATTAGAAGAACCACCATATTTTCGTACAGAAAACATGGGTAGTTATGTGCATGCAAAATCACTTGCTGATGCAAATGCTTCGGTATATGGAATGATCTCACTTGAGATGATAGGCTATTTTAGCGATCATAAGTATTCTCAATCCTATCCCGACGGAATACCACCAGGAACTTTCGGCGATAAAGGCGATTATATAGCGTTAGTAACGAAATCGGATGCCAAGAATTTCGAACAAAAATTTTGTACATCATTTAAGTCGACGAATATCATCAAAGCAAACTTATATTCAGGTCCACCATCGATGCCAGGTATTGATTTTTCTGATCATATGAATTACTGGAAATTCAATTTTAGTGCGTTGATGATAACGGATACATCATTTTACAGAAATAAGAATTATCATTCGGCAACAGATACAATGGAAACGCTTGACCTGCGCAGAATGGCGAAAGTCATAGATGGAATTTATAATACCTTAGGACTACTTTAATTTGTACAAAGAATATTAATCGTGGATTCAAGGCTATCACAAACAGTTTCACTGTTATTCACTTTGATCTTCCACCTTAAGGTTTTGCCTTCTTTAATTAATGTAATTGTTGTTTCGGCGTTAATATCTATTGTAAATCCATTTCGTTCCAGCGCATTTCTTGTCCAAAGTAATTCTGGTCCATCACCATGCAACGCTATTGACGTTTCACGATAGGCTATATGCTGAATCTTGCCGGTCTTCAAATCAAAGCCTTTGAAGCGGAAGATCTCATCGAAAGAGCCATTAAGTACAAGGTCCTCCGGCATGCCAGTGATGACGTTTTGGTTTAGTCCAGTCAGCCAGATCTTGTCGGCTGTTTGCAAAGCAAGATCGAGTTCGTGAGTAGCAACTAGTATCGCTTTATCTTGTTGATGGGCAATGTTGCGTAACAAGTTCATAATTTCTACCCGGTTGTTGAGATCGAGATGAGCAGTAGGTTCATCCAATAAAATAATATCACAGTCTTGTGCCAGTGCTCGGGCAATCATAACGAGTTGAAGCTGACCATCGCTGAGTTCGTCAATTTTTTTATCCACTAAAGATTGAATACCAACAATGTTGATCACTTCATTGATTTTAAGCTTATCGGCAACACTAAGT
>DATJHZ010000226.1:0-5788 GCA_035493595.1 Cyclobacteriaceae bacterium
TGTGAAGGGCTATATCTGGATACAAGTAATTTGACTTTCAACGATACACTTTGGGCAAACCCCTATTAAACAGATAATTGCATCTGATTAAATCGCCATTAGTTAACAAGTTCTTTTTTGGGCTGAATTTCTTTTGAGGTGAGCTTATCAATAAATTGTTCAAGAGTCTCATTCTCCCTGATTTGGAATCTTTTTCTAAGCCTGTACCTTGCTGTTTTAACACTTTCAGGAGATATACCCAATATTGTTGCAGTTTCCTTTAGCGACAGGTTGAGTTTCACCAATGCAGAAAGTCTTAATTCTGCCGCAGTCACCTCAGAGTATTGATACCGGATACGTGAGAAAAAGATGGGGTGTATCTCCTGAAACGCTTTTTTAAAATTCTCCCAATCCTCTTCCGTAAGAATATTAGTTTGAAGTATCTTATCAAGCTTCCCAGCCTGAGTTATATCATCCGATGGATGATTTTTAGTTGATTCTAATTCCTGGTTAATCCGTGCTATGGTCTCCGATTTTTCGATCAGGCTTTTTATGTAAAAATCGAGTTCTTTTCTTTTTAATTGAAATTTCTTTTCTACAATTAATCGATAGCGGTTGTAGAGCAAAAAGCCAATAATTAATACTACCACCAAGAAAATAATAGATACATTTTTACGGAATGCTTCAGCCTCGTTGCGTTCCTGGAGAAGAATAATCTCAGATTCTTTTCTCTCTAATGCCGATCTATAATTGAGTTTTTCAATTGCAATAGCATTGTCTGCGTCTTTTAGGCTGTCTTGTAAATTCGAATATTGCACATGATACAAAAATGCCTTTTCAAAATTCTTTAATGTAAGATGTGCTTGAAAAAGTTGTTTATAACCTTCGACCAGAAGAATTTTATCATTAGCAGATTTCGCCAATGAAACTCCTGTCTCTGCTGCTTTTAAAGCTTTCGCTGGCGATTTTAAGGCAAGAAATATTTTAGCGAGGCAGATCTGAATTTCATACCTGACAGACTGATCATCAGATTTTGATTCGAGTTGTAAAGCCTTCTCCTCAAATTTTAAAGCTTCATTGAGTCGCCCCAATTTATAGTAATCGTTCCCAATTCCGCAAAGTATAGCCGACTTAACTTCATAATCTTCAATTTCATCGGAGATCTTTAATGCACTGTTGTGATAAGCCAGGGCCAGTGAGTCATTGTTCAGAGATGAATAAGAATCAGCTAAATTATACATAGCGATCATAACGCCATTCGTATCAGAGATGGATTTAAAATAAACTATAGCTTGCTTAAAATATTTAATCGATTCTTCCTTCTGTCCACTAGAGGCGTATAAAATGCCAATGTTACTATTGTTGTAAGCTAGTGCGGTTGTGTCTCTCATTAATGTGTTAATGCTCATAGCATTTAACAAATATTCAGAGGCCTTAAGCAGTCTTCCTTTTTTGTGGTAAGCGTAAGCCATAAGATTATAGGCTGCGGCTTTACCATAATTGTAATCAAGCTTCAGTGCCAGCGATAAGGCTTTTTGTGCCGTATTAAGAACACTGTCAGCATTTAGGTTTTCTTGTTCCTTAGATAATTCGATAAGAGCATCAACACGGTTTGTATCCTGCGGAAATTTTCTTAGAACACTTTGAAGGCTATCTATCGTTGGCGTTTGTGCAATCGAACAATGTGCAGTGATAAAACAAAGAAATATAAATATTCGGCCAACATGCTGATTTATGAGGAATACATTTTTAAAGTGAATTGTTTCAATCAAGTAATTTTGCCTTGTCAGAATTGTTAAGTAATTCATATTTTTCGAAAGGTAGCACTCTTGCCTCGTTTCTGCTTTATTCAAAAGGCATTTTATGTATACTTTTTTGTTTACCTGAGTTGTTCACCTTTTTGATTCACTACTTTAATCATCATTACTATAACTAATCACGACTTTAGTGGTATGTCTCTAATTAGAGATACTTTATCCCAAGTAATTAAATAGCCAAACGATGAGCTATTGGCAGGAAATTAAATAGTAATACTTACTCAATGAATAATATAATCAGAACAAACATAAAGGTTCTTCATAATAAGGAATATAATTTCCTTGATGTGGCATTTTCAGGATTTATTTCTTATGAAGAGCTTGTTGAAATCTGTGAATACGAATTCCAATTAATAGAGCATTACAAAATTAAAAAATGTCTTATCAACCTTCGTGAAATCAATATATACCCACCTGGAGGTGAAGAATTCATAAAAACATGCTGGTTTCCAAAAGTTATTGAACTCGAAGTAAAAGCTATTGCGATAGTCGTTCCTGATGATGTGTTTGCGCAGCTATCTATGCAGGAAGCCCATGACTTAGAACAGATTCCTGTAACTGTACAGCATTTCGCCGAAGGAGATGCTGCCAGACAGTGGCTTGAATCAAAAGTAATTTATGATGATTCTAATAATAACATTCTGACATTCCTGTAAAACACATTTAAATACAGGAGAATTTGCAGAAAGGCAATGTATTAATATCAAGAAGAAGAATAGTATTTCTTCCCCATTTCCGTATCAGGAAGTAAATTTAAAATCTCTCTGGCTGACAATCATCAGGAGTAAGTAATAATACTATCGTGACTTATCATGGCATTCAATTCTTTGCCAAGATTAAGAATAGATTATTGATATAATGGTTTGCCTGCGGAAATGAAATCGCCAAAGCCCTACCCAAGGCAACTCCCACCGCAGGCAAACCAATTTTTTGATTGCTTGTTCTTTCCTATCACGTCTTTGCAAGGACAGAGATTTTGATATAGAGCACAAACTATTTAACCACACACTAATACCGGTTTAAAAACCGGATGGATAATCGTTCCAATCATTAAAAATCAAATATGCCTAAGTAGTTCTAATTCTCAATTGTTTCTGCATTGACAAAAAGGTAAGCATATAGTAATGTGATAAACTAAGCCATGAAAATCGCTTCAGCATACTTTATTCATACAGTGCAAAAAATTAAAGGCTAATCTCATGTAAAAACCACTTAACAATTTCTCATTTCCTTATTACTCTCGTAGGATGGATCCTTGCATTTATTATAGTGATCAGACAACTAGCTGATATGGATGAATCTTAAATTTCTCTATAGAAAATTAACCGAAATTAACTGAAACGTATGCCTCTGAAAAGTTGCCTTCCTGTTAGAAAATCATTATATTCATAATAGACATTCTCATCATGGGAAATAGTGCCAACATTATTAATGATAAGGTCACTAAAAAACTTGATCACTCATCAAAGATACTTAGAAATTGTGTTTTAATACTTGGGATTCTGGTACTGGTGGGCTGGCAATTTAACATTGACTTTTTAAAGTCTCCCCTTCCAAATATGGTTGCTATGAATCCCATGACTGCTGTTGGTTTTGTAGTAACTTACTTATCATTTTTAGTACTGAACAAAACAGGTCATTCCACTTATCTCTTCTTTTTACTTGGAATTATCCCATTAGCCATTGGGCTTTTAAAACTTGGTGATACATTATTTCACGTTGAAAGTAATGTAGATCAGATTTTGTTCGCTGATAAATTGTCTTTTCATCAACCAGGTGACATTCCCAACAGAATGGCGCCAAACTCCGCTTGTAATTTTGTTCTAACCGGACTGGCACTCTTATCCATAAAACTTGAAGCCAATAAAAGAAAAATTCCTTCTCAATATATTGCCTTAATGATTGCTTTTATATCACTTCTCTCAATCATCGGTTACATCTACCATGTAAAAACATTCTATGGCGTACTTTCCTATATTCCTATGGCTCTTCATACCGCCATTGGTTTTTTAATGATCTCACTTGTTATCCTGTTTTATAAACCGAATCACGGATTCATGTTAATACTTACAAGTGATTATGAAGGAAGCAATACAGCACGATTACTAATTCCTGCAGCCATACTTACACCTGTATTACTTGGCTATCTTCGGTTACTCGGTCAATGGAATGAAATCTACTCCGTTGAATTTGGTGGAGCATTACTTATTGTAACTATTATCGTTGCCTTTATTGGTTTGATCTGGTACAACTCAAACGTATTGAATGAACGAGATAAACTCAGGCGTGATACGGAGCATAGAATACATGAGCTCAATGAAGAATTAATGCAGATTAATTCAAAATTGATTAGTGTGAATAATGACCTCGAAGCCTTCAGCTATTCCGTTTCGCATGATCTTAAATCACCTCTGCGTGCCGTAATTAGTTTCGCATCTATTGTTGATGAAGATTACAGTAAAGTGCTCGATGAAGATGGACGAAACATGTTACAGATTGTAATTACGAGTGGAAAAAAAATGAACAATCTTATTGACGATCTTCTCGCGTTTTCAAAAATTGAAAGAACTGAAATTCAGAAAGATGAAATCGATACGAAGCAACTGGTGGAAAACATATGGGATGAACTTAGCCACGCCATACCTCATTGTGCTCAACTGAAAACATTACAGATGCATAACCTGTATGCGGACAATGCACTTCTCCGTCAAGTAATGGTTAATCTGTTATCAAATGCAATAAAATATTCTGCCAAAAGTGTTAAACCAAGCATCACAATTAACTCAGAAATTAAGGGCGATGATGTTATATATTCTATTGCGGATAATGGTGTTGGCTTCGATATGAAGTATGCTCAAAAATTATTTGGTGTATTCCAACGTCTCCACGGCTCAACTGATTTCGAAGGCACCGGCGTTGGGTTAGCCATCGTACAACGGATAATTAACAAACACCAGGGAAGAGTTTGGGCAGACGCTGAACTCGGTAAGGGCGCAACATTTTATTTTGCATTGCCCAAACTTCAAAAATAAATTACCTGCCATCCTGATATTGTTAACCCAGAAGTTATAAAGACCGATGAGCATCCTCTTATAGTGCTTCTGGGTAATGTATCTAGTCGATCAAATAAGTAAACTCTATACTGCCACCACATGGTCAACAGGAGTTAACAAAGAGTTAATATTAAGTTCTTGTTAACATAATTAACATTGCTGTAATATCCTCTAGCTTTGAAGAGACGAAGAACACATTGCTGACGCATTGAAATCACTTTCAGGTCTTACCAAATTGCTTTATCAAAGAAAACAGCCAGAGAATAGAAGTTAAGGATGGAGCTAGAGAACAGTCAGCAAGGTGCATCATTGTAAACATTAGGATTGACAAATGACGCAGGAAGAAGCACTCGAATATAAAAGACAGTTTAGTTTAACACTGAAACCCATTCTGGAAATGCTGGAACACAAACGGCATCGAATGAACTCTGATGACTGGGCCGTACATGTTATTCAGGTGGAAGCAAGTATTATAAACAATCCTGATCAGTACATAGGTAAAGAATTACCTAATGTTAATATCGTCGTTAGAATCATACGAGAAATCTTCGAAGACTTTTTACAAGATCAACCTAATTTTTGTTGATCAACACATGATAAAAAACAAAAGGAGCAGCACTGCTCCTTTTATTTTTGATTGAAATCAAATTCATTTTAATGATTGCTGTATAATTTAGGATCAGTATTCAGCATCGGGAACTGGCGTTGATGCAAGTATGGATACGTTGGAAGTATTTCGCTTGCCTTGTCGAGTTTTTTAATTTGATCCAATGTCAGGTTCCAGCCAACAGCATCGAGATTTTGTTTTAACTGTTCTTCGTTTCGTGCACCAATAATAATATTCGAAATCGTAGGACGCTGTAATAACCAGTTAAGTGAAATCTGTGCAATAGATTTTCCAGTCTCGTCAGCTATTTCATCCAATACATCAACAATAGA
>DATJHZ010000227.1:0-5973 GCA_035493595.1 Cyclobacteriaceae bacterium
AATGACCAATCCTGATCTGCATATCTTCCAATGCCACACCCTTGGTTTCGGGCATCATGAATTTAACGTAGATCAATTGTAAAACCATCATGCCTGTGAAGAATAAAAAGATTGGTCCGCCGCCAAACATACCTGCTGCTAGCGGAAATACATTGGCGATGATTGCCGCGAATACCCAATGACATAAACTTCCAAAGGATTGGCCTGAAGCACGAACTTCATTTGGAAAAATCTCACCAATAAAAACCCAGATCACTGCACCTTGTCCGATGGCGTGAGATGCTATGAATACAAAGATGAAGATGGATATTCCATCAAACGAATCGCGATAAAAGGCTTGTGCAATCAAGCTAAGCGAAATGATATAACCAAAAGATCCGATATACATTAACATCTTGCGTCCATACTTGTCTATGAGCGACAACCCAATCATAGTGAAAATGAGATTTACCAAACCAATACCTGCTGACGATAACAAAGCTGTTGACTTACCAAGTCCTGCCATTTCAAAAACGCGAGGTGCATAATAGATAATAGCATTAATACCTGACATCTGGTTGAAGAGTGCAATTAAGAAGGCTAACAAAATTGGCCAGCTGTACTTTGATGAAAAGAATGCATGCGTTGTTGCCTTGGCTGCTTCGCTCTTTGATTTAATAATGGATTGTAATGTCTCTTCTGCAACTTCGGGATCTATTTCGTTCAATACTTTTCTTGCACCTTCTACATCATCTTTCTTTAGCAAAAGCCAGCGTGGGCTTTCTGATATCAGTGTTGTAAGGAATGTAAAGATCAACGATGGAATACCTACAACACCTAACATCCAGCGCCAGTCGCTACCGCCATGTATAAAATGTTGAAAAAGATAATTTGATACGTATGCAAATAAAATCCCGAAGACAATGTTGAACTGAAACAATCCGGCAAGAAAGCCTCTTTTCTTAGGCGAAGCAATTTCAGAAATATAGAGTGGTGAAATAACAGAAGATGCACCAATACTAAATCCACCCAATAATCGGAAGATCATGAACGTATAGACATCGCCTGACAGGGCACAACCAACAGCGGAAACAAAAAACAACAAGCCGACCCAAAACAAACTTCTTTTACGTCCAAATGTATCTGCAAAGTAGCCACCAAATGCTGCACCTACTACGGTACCGTATAGGGCAATAGAAACTGCCAGACCGTGCATGGCATTACTAAGCTGCCATAGTTTTTGTATTGTTTGCTCGGCACCGGAGATCACCGCAACATCAAGACCAAATAAAAAGCCACTCAAGGCTACTGTAAAACTCCAGAGTAAAAGTTTATTGTTTTTCATTCTTGAATAATAAAATGCAAGCTAATGTAGCAATAAGTAAACAAAAAGCCTCGATGCTACAAGAAGACATCGAGGCTCACTTACTTTTTCTTACGCTCTATAAAGTATTCAGAGAAATTCTTCCTGACATAATTTGCACTCACCGTTATGCTATCAAACGGATCAACTTTAAAATTACCACCCTGCTCCACAAAGATATGTTTCACACCAGCGAGTTCTGTATCAGGTATGATCTTGCTGAAATCAATAGAACCGTTACCCATTTCTGAATAATCCTTACTCACTTTATCCATGTCTTTAAGATGCCACATTACATAGCGTCCCGGATATTTCAAAAACCATTCGTGTGGCGCAAGTTTAGATGCCTTCGCTATCCAGTAAAGATCCATTTGTAATTTCACGAGTGAGGCATCTGTTTCTTTAGTGATGATATCGTATCCAATCTGTCCGTTGTGATCTATAAATTCAAAGTCGTGGTTATGATAGGCTAAACCAAGATTGGCTTGCTTAACCTGTTCACCAATAAGATTAAGTTTCTCAGCAACGATTTTAAATTTATCAATGGTACGCGATTCAGGGTCGAGCCATGGCCAGGTAATATACTCCTGGTGAAGGGCCTGAGCACCTTCAATGCACTGATCAATATATCGCTTTAGTTCGTCGTTGGATTTATTGACAAATTGTGTAAGGTCATAATGACCACTTGAAGTAGTGAGATTTAGATCAGAGAGAATTTTATAAAATTCCTTTGCGTCATAACCATAATACTTTCCATTGGCAGCATCAAAGCCATAGGTTTCAAATTCTTCATAGCCAATTTCTGCAAATCTCTTTAATGAGCCTTTGGGATCTTTAGCCATGGCATCACGCATGGTGTAAAGCTGAAGACCAAGCTTAAACTTTTTTCTTGATTCGAAAGCAGAACCCAGAAATGCAGCGGAAGTTAGAAGACCTGCCTGCCATAAAAAGGTTCTGCGATTGGTGAGTTGCGAATTTGTGGTATTGTTCATATCGAGGTTTTATAGTCAATATGAAAGTTATCAACTATAAAACTCTGTGTCGCTACCGTTTAAATAATCAGGACTAAAACCAATAGATAATCTTCTATTCTCAACCTTGATAAGGTAACATTTTAATTTTCCCAAAAGCTTTCAGAATCATTCCGCTATCGCATACATATCAGGTAACTCGTTTACCAAAAGTGCTTCCGGTTTATCAGTAAAAGTGATAAAGTCTGAGGCATTAGAACATGTTGGTGCCGGCACGTAATAGTTTTTGCCGCTACCATTACTCCAGAACATAACAAAGGCTATCTCAACATCATTTGCCGTAAGTGTATTGTAAAGATAATTTGAAAACCAACCTGTAACCGGTGTGTTTGATGTTGTAACCTGATAACCGGTTTCCGTCAGAGCTGCAATTTTAACTTTTGCTTTTGCGAGATCAGAAATGATTTTAAGTTTTTTATTTGCCAGATCAGAACCTGTTTGACCTTTACCACTTTGAAGATCTCCATAGTTATCCATTCCTAAAATATCAACATATTCATCGCCAGGATATCTGCTCAGATATTTATCCTGTGTATCGTAGCTGTTATCAGGGCCAAGGCAGTACAAAACATTATGCACTCCTTTGGTGTCTCTCAAATACTCAACAGTAAACTGATAAGCTGTTTTATATTCTGTTGCCGTGCAGAAGGATGCGCCCCACCAAAACCAACTACCATCATATTCATGAAAGGGACGAAAGATCACAGGAATAAGATTCCCATTTGAATCTTTCAGATTATTAAAAACTGAGGCAACTTTATCCAGCTTCGTTTTATACCAATCATGATTTTCACCACCAGGTAATATACTTTTAAAGGCCTTGGCTTTTTGATCGGCCGTCATGTCACTTACATAGAAAGCATTTTCCTGGTAAGGCTCACGGATATGCCAGCTAAAAATATTGATCATACCCTTTGCATACGCATTCTTAACATTAGCGATGATAGACTCTTCCTGCTGATAAAACCAGTTGGAACTTTGTCCATCGTTACTCTTGTCAGTGATAAACATAAAATCAGAGCCTAACAACGCAGGGTCATTGCCAGTCGTTTTTTTAATATCGGCGTCACCGGAAACATCATTATAAAATCCGCTAAATGCATCTTGCTGACCTACAGCAAACTTTGCTTTTGAAAGGGTTTTTAAATTATAGAACAAAGCAACTGTTTCAGCTGTTGCCAGGCTATCGACCATGTATTTGGTAACGTTTTGTTTCGTGAGAGTTACGGTGGTAGTGGTTGTTGTATCGACAGGCGGATTAGTGACAGCTTTCACTTCACTATCTTTTGAACAATTCGTCAGCACCAGCAGTAAAGCGCTAAAAAAGATTGCTATGTTTTTCTTCATCATTATTATCATACTCATCACGCTAAATTTTATTATCAGTCTAAAGGTAGCGTGATAAAATGTTTATGATGATGATGAAATGTTAAAGAAAAGGTAGTGATTTGATGTTGACATCTAACAGAACAAAGAAGTGACACTTTGTTATCAAATGATTACGTCAGAAATAACTTATTTTTTAATAGTGTAACATTGGATTGGTGCATTATTAATTGCAACAATTACCCGCTGCTTATCAATTACAATTTTTCTCACATCATCAACACATCGTAAACCTGTGACTTGAGGAGACACAAATTTGAATTTACCTTTTCCATCACCAAAGAAAAGAAAACCCGTATTGCCCGTTAACTTTCCCGTTCGCGCCCGGGTGCCTGAAAGATTACCCATGGCAATGAAATCAGATTTTCCATCATTATTTGCATCGCATACTTCAACTGCAAATACAGGGGCCAGTTGCATTTCAATAGGAAGTAATTCTACACTAAGATGATCGCCATCGTTACGCAGATAAATACTCTGCATCTGAACGGCACGTAGTTTTTTCGATTTGCTTAGCTCTTCTTTCGTAAGAACTTTCTCAAGATCTGCGTCAGCGTATGAACCATAATCTGTGAAACGTTTCTTGAAAGATGACAACTGATCAGTAAGCTCGTCACGGGTTGGATAGGGATAATTTTTACCCATGATATAATAATTGAGAATAGGATCAACAGATCCATTGTTATCAAAATCATTAAACACCATAGTGACTGGCTTTTTTTTGGAAGCCTTCATGATATTGTTCAGGCCCAGATTACCAACAATGAAGTCATCATCACCATCATGATCGAAATCATGTTTTGTGATGCAGTTCCACCAACCATGAGTATCTGTTTTTAAAAACTGTTCAGTTTTATTTGTCAGGATTCCGTTGTTGTTTACAAAAATTTCAATACCCATCCATTCTCCTACTACAACGAGATCATCTATTTTATCATGATTAAGATCAACCCACACGGCATCGGTTACCATACCAATGTGTTTTAATTCGTCGGCAATTGTTGCTATAGAAAAAACTCCTTTGCCATTATTTATAAGAATGGTACTCTCTGGTGTTTCGGGATAACGTCCCGGAATAATTCTTCCACCAACAAAAAGATCGATGTCACCATCTTTATCAATATCAGAAGGTCGAACGCATGAACCACTGATCAGCATTTCGGGTAACATTGCCTTCTTAAACAATCCATGACCATCATTCAGGTATAAACGATCTTGTAATAATCTATCATGTTGATCAAACTCGTATCCGCCACTCACAACATAGAGGTCGACGTCTTTATCATTATCTGCATCAAAGAAAACGGCATCAACATCTTCAGCATCCTTATCAACCTCAAAATCATGTTGATGCTTTGCTACGAATTTACCTTCTTTGGTTTGAATGAAAAGTTCACCTGACTGCCCTTTAGCACCACCTACATACAAGTCCATCATGCCATCATTATTCACATCTCCTTTTGCTAAGGCCGGGCCCATGGTTGAATATTTTCTTGGCAATAAGGCCTGTATATCAAAATCAACAAAATCATTTTCATGATGAGTGAAATCAATAACATCATATTCTTTCGAGAAAAATGTTTTGCCTGTGATGGATTCTGTCAGACGACCCGAATGAGTTTCCGTTATTACAGATTTTTTATCGACAGGTATATTTTGTACGGATTGAATTTTACCAGCAGGCCAACGTATCACTACGGAGTCAATATGATTATGCTGACCAAGTCCAAAATGAAGTACGGGGTCTACAGATGACTGAAACCCTCTGACAGGAAACAACTCGCGCACCAGCATTTTATCACCTGCATAAACTGTGACCTTGGCTCCAACACCTTCTTTGTTATCGCCAGTTCCTATCAGCGAAATTTGCACATAATGATTCGCAGCTGTAACGTTCGAATTATTTCGATAAATGCTGGCAACCTCATTCAGTTCATTCATAACAAGATCGAGATCGCCGTCATTATCCAGATCGCCATAGGCAACACCGTTAGTAAGTGTTGGTTCTTCAAATCCCCAGGCATCAACAACATTCGTAAAGCCTAAGCTATCATTACCTTTGTAGATGTAGTCATGAATTTTATTCTCTTTGAACTTTTCAATGAGTTCAAGTAAGCTTATCTGTTTACCTTGCCGGCGAGCTTCTTCAATCTGTTGAAAAGCATGATACTTGGCGAAGTCGTTGTTGGTTAAATCACGTTTAAATCCATTGGA
>DATJHZ010000228.1:0-17561 GCA_035493595.1 Cyclobacteriaceae bacterium
CCCTTAACTTGCGAAATTGATCCTGTTAATGTTTCCTTCTTTTGTTCGCCATAACCAACAACAACAATTTCAGAAAGCGTTTCAATATCAGCCTCTAAGTGAACATCAAAAGTTGTTTGAGTACCAACTGTTACTTCCTGGGTTTTATAACCAATAAAGGAAAAAACAAGAACGGCATCTTTGCCAGGTACGCTAAGGCTAAACTTTCCATCACCATCTGTTGTGGTTCCAATGGTAGAGCCTTTCAAAATAATATTGACACCGGGCAAACCTTGCCCATCATCTTTAGAAAGAACTTTACCCTGAATAATGTTCTCCGACTGCGCCAGAAGCAAGCTGCAATTCAGCTGCAAAACCATGACCATAAAGCCAATGGCCTTCCGATTAATCTTTTTTAGTAGATACTTTAGCATAAGTGTGAATTGGGTTTAGTAAAAACTTTGCGCTTGCTCTTTTTAGCCGGGCTAAAGCAGAACAAACGTTTCCAAATCTCATCTAAAACGTTTTCGAGAAGGGGGTGCTAATTGTTAATTAGTAGGGTGTATATGAGCATTCGTGCCAGACAGGGCTGAAATGCATTATTATTTTCAGGTTTTAAATGGATAGAGCTTATCCTTCTGTTGTTTCGGTATTCTTAATAAAATCAGAAGGTGAATAACCGAACTCTTTAGTGAAGCATTGACGAAAATATTTCAGGTCGGAGAAACCAACCATGTAAACAACTTCAAAAACCTTGTACTTTCTGGTTCTTAATAATTTTGCGGCTTCCTGCATTCGCAAGGATCTGATGTACTCAACGGGAGAAAGACCGGTTAGCATTTTAACTTTTTTATAAACCAGTGACCTACTCATATTTAATACATCACACAACTCATTAATATTAAAGTCAGGCTTATCAATATTTGCCATCAGCATCTCATATATAGAGTGTAGAAACTTTTCATCTATGGCATTATGGCCCTGGGTGGTTGTTTTTTCAGAATCAGGTGCAAACAGATTTCGGTAGAATCGCATGAGCGTCTCACGTGATTGTAAGAGATTGTGAATTGTTATTCCTAAAATCTCTGGACTGAAGGGTTTAGTAATATAGGTGTCAGCACCTGTTTCAATTCCTTCTTTATGATGCGACAAGCTTGACTTGGCCGTCAGCATAATAACAGGAATATGACTCGTACGGATATTACTTTTAAGGAGTTTACAAAAATCTATTCCGTTCATGACAGGCATCATGATATCGGTAATGATTAGATCAGGATGATGAGTGGACGCTGATTCATTTCCCTCTGCTCCGTTTGATGCTTCAAATATTCTATAATCTTTCTCAAAGTACTCTCTTAAGAAGCCGCGAATTTCTTCATCATCTTCCACGATGAGTAAACTTTTTAATCCTTTTCTTGACGACAGATCATCTTCAACTTCAAGTAAAATACTTTTTTCATGACTCTCATTCTCAGCATGACTATGATCAACTTCAGGCATTGGTATAATTTCTTCTTCTCTGAAATGATCTTTACCCAATGGCATCTTGATACTGAAGGTAGATCCTTTTGATTCTGCGCTTTCAACAAAAATTTCTCCCTTATGAAGGTGTATCAGTTTTTTTGCCAATGACAATCCTATACCAGAACTCATCGCACCTGAATTCTCTCCCCTGTTAAACCAGTCGAAAATATTTCCAAGATGTTTTTTAGGAATGCCTATGCCGTTGTCTTTTATTTTGATGCAGGCTCTGCCTTTCGGATGTTTGTCTGTTACATGTCTTGATACAGAAACACTGATTTCATTTCCCTGCCCAATGTATTTGAATGAATTTGAAATGATGTTATTTAAAACCATTTCTAATTTTTCTTTATCAAACCACACCATGATTGCAGGATGCTCTGCATGAAAATGGAAGTTTATATTTTTATGATTTGCCAACTCTTTAAACGTAATAAAAATCTCTTCTACAAAAGCTACAATGTTATCTTCACTCACTTTTAAAAGAACGTTGCCACTTTCAATTTTTCTATAGTCTAATAGTTTATTGATGAGGCTTAATAATTTGTGTGCATTGCGATTCACCATTCTTAATTTTCTTCCCATGGGCGTCATGCTGGTTTCTTTTGCCAGCATCTCTTCAAGGGGGCCAATCATCAATGTCAATGGTGTTTTAAACTCGTGCGAGATCTCAGTAAAGAAGGATAATTTTTGTTGAACCAACTGACGTTCATATTTGCGCTGACTCTTTTCAATCTTTAATCTTTTTCTCAGAATGATCTGCTTCCTACGCAGTGAATATATAAAAGTCCAAATAGCAACCAGGGCAATGAAATAAAGAATGTATGCTAAAGGAGTTTGCCAGAAGGGATATTTTATTTTTATGGCAACTTGTGCAAAATCATCTCCCCAGATATTTTCTATGTTTGAAGCCTTAACCTTAAAAGTATAATCTCCAGGACTCAGGTATCGATACGTAGCAGTGCGTTGGTTGCCAACAAAATTCCAATCTTCGTCGAGACCATCTAATTTATAAGCGTACCTGTTTTTTTCAGGGTAGCTATAGTTTAATCCTACAAACTCAAACGTTAAAACATTCTGGTCGTGTGCAAGTGTAATTTCTTTCGTGCGACTTATTACCTGATTCAGAATTGTATTGCCATCTACGCTTTCATTGATTTTTATTGGCTTGTTAAATAAAGAAAGTCCTGAGAGCATAACTTCAGGTTTCTTTAACATTGTTTTGATCTGATCGGGATAAAAAATATTATAACCTAACGTGCCACCAAAACACATGTATCCACCAACTTCATTAAACAATGCTGAGCCCTGATTGAATTGTCCTTCCTGCAATCCGTCTGATGTGTTGTAGTTGGTGAATTTATTTTTACCTGCATCAAATTTTGATACGCCTGAGTTTGTGCTCACCCATACGTTTTCATCATTATCAATGAGTATGGCGTAAATGGTGTTGTTTGATAAGCCATCCTTCTCTGTATATCTTTTAAATTTATTTTGTTTCGGATCAAAAACGCATAAGCCTCCTCCGCCTGTCCCCATCCACACCTTATTATTTCCATCGGTTTTAACAGCGAATACTATATCACTTTTCAAATCATTTGAATGTCGTTTCCATTTTTTATCGTAGAGGTTATAGGAATAGACACCGTCTCCATAAAATCCAATCCACAGATTACCTTCATTATCTTCAGTTATGGAACGAACATCTCCGCCGAGTAATGTACCACCGAAGTGAGATGGGTTTTCGTATGTATTATCTTTTTCATTCAAGAGGCATAGTCCTCCGCGATTGGTGCCTATCCAGATGTTATTTTTTGAGTCTTCAAAAATTACTCTCACATCATTACCCCCAGGTTTGGTAGCGTTCTTGTAGTGATAATTTATGAATGAATTTGAAGCGGAGTTATAACGAAATAATCCATGTGAATAAGATCCAAACCAAAGCCGCCCTTTGCGATCATTTAATGCTGAGAGAATGGCATTGTCTTTTAATTTTCCATTTGCTTTTTCAGCTGTATAATGTTCAATGACATGTCCGTTTAAATCGGATTTATAAATTCCGTTGCCATCAGTGCCGAGCCATAAATTTCCATCCTGATCATGGCACATACCATAATAAGGAACGAAGCTCACGGCAGAATTTTCGTAGAGTGGTTTTTGAAGTTTAACAAAATTCTCTTTAGCGTTGCTCACCAGGTAAACACCGTCACCAAAAGTACCAATCCATACATCTTTGTCTTTATCTTCATAAACAAATTGAATGGTGCGCTTGGAGAGATCGTAGTCTTTAAGACTTTTTACATGAACAAAAATAAAATCTTTTACAGCATGTGTAGTGAATTGACGAAGATCAAGTTGATATAAACCTACACCCTGTGAGCCAATCCACAAGTTTTCATTTGTATCACCATGCAGAGAGATTACACTTACTTTACTTACAGAGAATGCCGGATCGTTAAATGCGAAGAATCTATTTTCATTGCGTAAGTAAACAACGAGTCCCTGAGATGTGCCTATCCAGATGTTTCCATATTTATCTTCTGCAAAACAATGAACATTGGAAGAAGCAAATTCATTATACCCGGCAAAATTATTTACCTTCTTAATCACCTTACCTTTGCTAACCTGGAAAACATTCACGCCTCCCTCCTGCGTGCCAACCCATAGTAATCCAAATTTATCTTCGAGTAAGGCAACCGTTTTTTCATTGCTCAACCCTGGTAACGTCTCAGGTGTGTAAGCGCTAAATGATTTTGTTTTTTTATCAAAGGATGCAAAGCCAGTACCATACCACGAGATCCAGAGATTTCCGGAGTGACCTTCAGTAATAAAACTCACATCATTGTAAGCGTAATGTGAGTTGCCTTTAAAGTCATGCTGATATAGTGTAAACGTCTCCTTATATGAATCAAACTCTAACAAACCCTTTCGTGAAGAAACCCACAGCGTTCCTTCAGAGTCTTTAAAAATACTTTGAACGAAGTTGTCAGCAATGCTGGTTTTGTTATCAGGATCATAGCGGAATGTTTTGAAAGCGTATCCATCAAAACGATTTAAACCATCTTCAGTAGCAAACCACATTA
The DNA here is from genome assembly GCA_035493595.1 of Cyclobacteriaceae bacterium. Classification (GTDB taxonomy): domain Bacteria; phylum Bacteroidota; class Bacteroidia; order Cytophagales; family Cyclobacteriaceae; genus DATCRE01. Next base: position 4,584 of record DATJHZ010000228.1, read on the forward strand.
AAGACTGGTTATCCTGTGTAATGCTGTTTACTACACTTTGAGAGAGCCCATCTTTTACACTGTAATGTTTGATTAAATTCTTTTTGGACTGGAACTGAGCAAGCGCTGGCTCAAGCGAAATGAAAAGAAGACCGAATACTATAAATCTCAAACCTCGCATAATTACCCTTTCTAAATATTACCAGATGTCGTTAGCAATCGATTGTTAAACATACTGTATTGTTCTTATCACCAGGATTCTATTACAGGGGTCATTTGAATAATTCGTGGGGGACATTTGTGCTTATACCCAACATCATCCAAAAGTCACTTACCAGCACTTTACTTCTGAGCAAAGATGGGCAATTTCCTAAAGACAGATTCTACATTGCAGAAAAATAAACAAACGATTGAAATAAATTTGCAAACGATTGAATTTATCCAAACGTCCCTCATTGTTTCCCAATTCGCCCCCCGCCCCGCCTCTTTCTAAAAAATACCTTTGAAGCTTAACAAACCTAATACTTATGAAAAAATTAAGAATTTTAGTGTGCCTCGCATTCATCACTTTATTTCTGGTCAACTGCCAAAATGATCCTGACATTCAAAAAACAGTGTCGATAGATTCAAAATCAACCAGCAACGCTGTTGGGGCAGCGTCTATTGCCGGTGTAAACTGGGCAGATGGCCGAGACAATTTTGTGGATGGTTGGGTTATTCCATCTGGACTGACAAGCTCTGATAGTTACTCAACTGTCTCTGCAAAGGCCAACGCCGTTCTTACAGGTTTTCAAATAAACATGCCTGGCGTTAATACAGTCCGACTTCCGATTAATCCTTCTTCTGTTTTGGAATCGTGGTGGAGTGCATACACCGGTGCGATAGATAGAGCCGTGAGCAAAAACATGAAAGTGATCTTAGGTTGCTGGGAGTCTGCATCTTCTCGTGATGGTATTGTTGACAACACCACAGATTTCTGGAACATGTGGCAAGTTGTTGTAAACAAATATGGTGGAACCAGCAATGTTTACTTTGAAGTATTCAACGAACCACATGGTTATTCATTAACGAATCTTACAGCGCTCTATGCAGAATTCCTTTCGCGATACCCAAGTGTTCCAAGAGGAAGAATTATTTTAGGAGGAACAGGATATTCTGAAAACGTTACACAGGTTGGTGCTGATAGCCGATTCTCAAGTTGCTTATTATCCTTACATAACTACGCATATTGGGGAACCAGAACAACTGCAGGCTGGGAATCTGATTGGAGAAGCCGAATAGGTAGTTACGCTAGTCGTACGGTAGTAACTGAATTTGGTGCAGGAATGACAACAGGAAAAAATTACGTAGGTTCTCAATCTGATAATGAGGTTGCATATATCGTGGGGTCAACTAATGTTTTCAGAACAGATGGAGTTGCCAGTGTTTACTGGCCAGGGTTAAGAGATGGAGACAGCTATTCAATTCAAACAAGGGGAGGAAGTGGAAATAACATTACACTTACTACAACAAATTATTCAGGCGTTCACAGAATTCGTTATGGATGGGGTGAAAATGTTGGTCCATACAATCCTTCTGCTTACTATAAAATCACAAACCGTAACAGCGGTAAGGTTCTGGATATCAGTGAAGGCTCAACTGCTGATCGTGCAAGTGCTATTCAGTATACATGGAGTGGTGGAAATAATCAGCAATGGCAAATTATAGAAAGCGGTGGTGGATATTATAGATTGATCAATCGTAACAGTGGCAAAGTAGCAGACGTCGATGGAGCATCAACCGCCAATGGTGCAGCAGTCATTCAGTACACATGGGGTGGAGGCAATAATCAACTTTGGCAAATTATTGACAACGGTGGTGGATATTACAGGATCATTAACAAAAACAGCGGTGAAGCATTGGATGTTAATCAATCGTCTACAGCAGACCGAGCTGGCATAATACAATGGCCCTGGAATGGAGGTAATAATCAGCAGTGGCAAATCACTCAGCAATAAAGTTAACAGTTATAGTTAATAGTAATCAGTTCAAGGTTCAAGGTTTCAGGTTGGCTGGCGCAAGCAACTTGGAACCTTGAACTTGGAACTATAAACCTGAACTTAATGACTAATAAACTTATAAACTTTCATCTGTGCTTTTAAAGGCTTTGGCCATTTGAATGAGCATCAGGTAGGCGATGACAAGAAACAAGGAGAAGATTAATGTAACACCAAATGTTTTAGGATAAGCTGACGGATGAAAGAACGGTCTGATTACATCGTGTAGTAATCCTAATGGTGATGAGACAATGTCCCAACTGTTCCAGCGTAAATAACGACCGAGGTAAATTCCATAGCTTCCTAAAGTCAATGATGATAATGCTACCAGCCAGCCAACGGTTTTATTGAAGTGTTTTGTTAAGATCGTTTGAATATCCATCAGTGAAGCGAACCCAAGCATAAGACCATTCCACGCGAAGAATAAAATCAATCCCAGATCATACCAATACGGTATTCCTGCTCTGTGTTTTAAATGAAAAAGATCAGTCAGAATATAAGGCGCATTCGGAAAGAATAATAACCACAATACTATCGGGAAGAAGAGAAACCATCGGTTAGTAAACTTATGCTGATAGAGAACCAGCAACGTACTAACACCATACGGAATTAGAGCCAGAAAAATATTCCAAACCAGAAAAACAAACGTAGCCGTCTCTGTAAAATGAACCCGCACGGCAACAAGCGTTACACATAATGTTGTGGTAAGAAAGAACAGTACTAATGCATGCAGTCGGTTTGCAGCCTGAAGACGCTTAAAAATGTAAATCATAGTACTGTAAGTTTAACACTAAGACGCAAAGCTTTGCTCTAAGGTTTCTTAAAAGTCTGTATTATACCCTCTGGCGACTTATATCTCTTCAAACAGCTCTAATTGTTCGGGCAGCAGCCTGAATGATCTGCGATGAAGCGGTGTAATCCCCAGTTTTTTAATTCCCTCCCGATGCTCATCAGTGGGATAGCCAACATTGGTGTTCCATCCATAACCGGGATATTTTTCCGAGAAAGCGGCCATTAGTTCATCACGAAATGTTTTAGCTAAAACTGAAGCAGCGGCTATAGAGAGATAGATAGCATCACCTTTAATGACACACTCATGTTTCAAATCCTGGTAAGGTTTAAAACGATTGCCGTCAATCAAAAGCAACTCCGGCTTCATTGTTAATTTATCAAGCGCAAGGTGCATGGCTTTGAAAGAGGCATTCAGAATATTAATCTTGTCGATCTCTTCATTATCAACTTCGGCAACAGCCCAGGCCAGCGCATCACGTTTAATTTCTACATTAAGCTGGTCGCGCTCTTCTTTGGTGAGCTTTTTTGAATCGTTCAATAACTCATGCTGATAGTTTTTAGGCAGAATTACAGCAGCGGCCACCACCGGACCTGCCAAACAACCACGCCCCACCTCGTCGCAGCCCGCTTCAATCTGATCAGAAGAAAAAGATGATAACAGCATAACACAAACTTAGTGGCAAATATGAGGAGACAAAAAGATTTCCATAGTTTTGATTTATCGAAATATTAAATTAAACATCATGACTCACGATACTCACAAAAATCCATGGACAACATTATCAGGCGAAGAGAAATATGATAATCAATGGATTTCAGTTACCGAGTATCAGGTGCTTAATCCTTCAGGGGGCAAGGGTATTTACGGAAAGGTGCATTTTAAAAATAAAGCCATTGGCGTGGTTGCGCTAGACGAACATCTGAACATCTGGCTTGTAGGCCAGTATCGATATCCGCTCAATGAATACTCATGGGAGATTCCTGAAGGCGGTGCTCCCTATGAAGAATCGGCTTTAGAAGCTGCAAAACGAGAGCTGAGAGAAGAGGCTGGTATTACAGCAGCAAAGTGGTCTAAACCTTTTCGTATTCACACATCTAATTCCGTTACGGATGAAGAAGGGTTTTTCTTTCTGGCTGAAGAGCTAAGTCATGGTGAACGAGAGCTTGAAGAGACCGAAGCAGATCTGAAACTTAAAAAACTTCCATTAGCAGAAGCACTGGATATGGTTATAAATGGCGAGATTACCGATAGCATCAGCATGACTGCTATTCTGATGATCGCTCGTATGAAAGGACTTTAATGATCTCTGTATCCAATCTTCAGTGCTAAACAAGAAAACATATCTTACCCACATCCGGGAAAATTTTCATCTGGCTTATCCTGTTATGCTTAGTCAGTTGGGACATGTTATGATGGGTGTGGTTGATAGTGTTATGGTTGGACATGTTAACGCTACGTCGCTGGCCGCAGCATCACTCTCCAACGTTGCGTTTAATGTTTTGCTGTTGTTTGGTATTGGTGTATCGTATGCCATCACACCATTGGTAGCCGAGGCTCATGGTGAGGGTGATCATGGCAGAATAGTAAACACGTTGCGCCATGGTCTCATCATCAACTTTATAACAAGCCTGGTGCTTATCGTTTGTGTCTACTATGGAAAGAACATTCTTTTTTATATCGATCAGTCTCCTGAAGTAGTTGACTTGGCCATCCCGTATCTTAAAATTATTACGTGGTCACTCATACCCATATTGATATTTCAAAGTCTGAAACAATTTGCTGAAGGATTATCACTAACACGTATTGCTATGATTGTGGTAATCACCAGCAACGTTATCAACATTGTGTTAAATTACTTTCTAATTTTTGGACATGGAGGCTTCCCTGCATTGGGACTTGAAGGCGCAGCATGGGCTACATTCACATCGCGCATATTCATGGCAACATTTATGGTGTGTTATGTAATCTATGGAAAAGAGTTCGCGTCCTTTAAAGGACTTTTTGCATTTGGAAAATACTCTGGCGCACTCTTTAAAAAATTACTTCACATCGGCATACCGGCAGGCATTCAATTTATCTTTGAAGTAGCAGCGTTTGATTTCTCTGCCGTCATGATGGGATGGATCGGGGCTCAAACATTAGCAGCTCACCAGATTGCTATTAACATGGCAACTGTAAGTTATATGATCACCTCAGGTCTTGGTGCGGCGGCCACCATACGCGTAGGCTTCTATCTCGGACAAAAAGATTTTATCAATGCCCGTCAGGCATCATACATATTACTTTACATGGCTCTTGCCATTATGAGTTTGTGGGGCATCGTATTTATTGCCGGCAAACATTTTCTTCCGGGTCTATATGTAAACGATCCGCAGGTAATTGAGATCGCTACGCCTCTGTTAATCATCACCGGGTTGTTTCAACTGGCTGATGGAACACAAGTAGTTTGCACCGCAGCATTGCGTGGCTTACAAGATGTTAAGATTCCATCGCTTCTTATTTTTTCAGCATACTGGATTATCGGCATACCTCTCGGATACTGGCTTGGCTTTCATGCGGGCTATGGTGCTGTGGGTATTTGGCTTGGACTTCTCATCGGATTAACACTTACAGCGCTAGCCATGTTTACTCGTTTCCGTTATAAGCTTAACACTTTAGGAAAAGAGAAGTGAGCAAAACCTGTAAGGGTGGCAAAATCTTTTCCTATCTTTTCAAAAACTTTTTACCATGCTGATCGATGCTAAACCTGTAAAGGCTTCTCAAACCACCATTACTGAATTGATGATTCCCTCGTACGCTAACTTTGGCGGAAAAATTCACGGGGGAATTTTGCTTTCACTTATGGACAAGGTAGCCTACGCCTGTGCCAGCAAACATGCGGGCACCTACTGTGTTACAGTTTCTGTTGATAGTGTTGAATTTCTTCAGCCTGTAGAAGTTGGTGAACTTGTATCACTTCATGCTTCTGTAAATCATGTGGGCAGGTCATCACTTGTTGTGGGTATAAGAGTTGAAGCAGAGAATGTAAAATTGGGTACCGTCAAACATACCAACTCATCTTACTTTACTATGGTAGCGAAAGGTGATGATGATAAACCAACACCAGTACCTAAACTCATTCTCGAAACCAACGAACAAGTGAAGCGCTTTATCGAAGCATTGAAAATGAAAGAGGTGAAGAATAAAGTGAAAGAAGAAATGGATGACGCGCGTTCATCCATACAAGTACATAATTCTGCAGAGCTTCTTAAGGGAGAACGATGTGAAATAAGGTTATTGAATTAATATTTTCTTAACATATCACGTTGCCCTTCTGGCCTTATAATTGCATCTCATTGCAAAACTAAAATTTATAGCTATGAGAAAAAGACTACTTCTGATCTCACTTACCGTGAGCTTCTGCACAATCGCTTTTGCCCAAACACAAAACGATGGTTCCGAAAAATCCTACAAACACGATATCGGCTTTAATACCACCTTCTTGTTTGATGGTATTTTTAATTCTGGTTCGGGACCATTTACTTTAATGTACAAGCAATACAAATCAGAAAATAAGGCGCTCCGATTAGGATTAACTACATCTTTCAATTTTAACTCAAACAATGCTAATGTAAATACGTCCAGCTATACTGATTGGTCATACGCAAATATCTATTTTACACTTGGCAAAGAATTTCAACATCATATTAATAACAAATGGGTTTGGTACGGAGGTGGAGATCTGCAACCTCATTATTCATTTAACAATAATCTCTACTATACCGGAACAACTAAAACAACTACCTATAAAGATTCTTCCATAGGTATGGGTCTTCGTCCTTTTCTCGGCATTCGGTATAATTTTAATAGCAGACTCTATGTATCAGCGGAAGCTGGTGTCACGCTAGATTATCGTTATGTCAAAAGCTACGCTAAAGACGAAGTTGGAAACACAGTTTTTCGTGATACAAAGGGTAACAACCTGGCTATGGCTCTAAGCTCAGCCAGCGGCCTATATCTCTTCTACCGATTTTAATTTTCTTTTCATGAACCTGAGAATGTACTATTTTTGGGTTCATGAAATGTTAAAGTTTTGATAATAGACATTTCATGTGGTCAAAATGATTACCACTAAAAACACATGAGATTTCTGAAATGGCTCTATACTGCGTGGGGAATGATTGTTTTCTCGGTAGTATTCTTCTCTTTGCTTCCTTTGTTACTTATCCCAATTTTCTTTCCATCGCAGTATAAACTTGTTGGCATTCTGAACCGCATCTGGGCTAAAGGACTTTTTATTGGCATCTTAAAGCCGTATAAAGTTGAGATTCGCGGCAAGCTGGATCGCAAAAAACAATATATTTTCTGTCCCAATCACTTCTCTTATATTGACATCCCAACCATGGGACTCAATCCCGTGAATACCATTTTTGTTGGTAAAAGCTCCATGTCTAAAGTGCCCGTCTTTGGCTGGATGTATAGCAAGCTTCACATTACGGTGGATCGTTCAAATCTGAAAAGCCGTTATTCCTCCCTTATCCAATCAATGGATGCGATTGATCAGGGTAAAAGCCTGGTCATTTATCCCGAAGGCGGCATTGTAACGAAGAAAGACCCGGTTATTGCCAGGTTTAAGGATGGAGCTTTCAGGGTGGCCATTGAGAAACAAATTCCGATTGTGCCTGTCACCATTCCGTATAATTGGATAATTTTGCCTCCCTATGAGTTTCTCGTGTGGCGTGGAGTGATCAAAGTAATCTTTCACGAACCCATTGAAACCACAGGTTTAACGCTTGCCGATGTTGATGCACTAAGAGATAAGACTTATGCCATCATGAACCAGGAGTTGAACAAGCATGTAGAAAGCTACACCGCTTTAAAGAGAATGATTTAACGTAACTATTGCCATGAAAATTGATCGTCCTTTATTAGATAAAATTGCTCATCTGTCGCGCCTGGAGATTGACGAAAAGGATGCTGAGAAATTAATGAAGGATATGACTGCCATTGTTGACTGGGTAGAGAAACTTAAAGAAGTAAATACCGATGGTGTTGAACCTCTCACTACCATGAGTCATGAAGTAAACTCACTGCGCGAAGATGAGGTTAAAGAACATCTGAGCCACGAACGTGCACTGCGCAATGCACCTAAAAAAGATTCTGATTATTTCAGAGTACCGAAGGTGTTGGAGTAAGCACAATTCTTTGAGCCACCAAGTCACGACGACACAAAGATTCACGAACAAGATAATCTCGATTTCTTTGTGACTCTTGTTCTTTGTGATCTATCAATCCGCCAACCTTACAGGAAATAGCTTATCATTTATCTTCCTTTTCAAGCCAACATGGCTTAATTCTGAAAAATATCCGGCCATTTTAACATAAAACACCTGTTGGATTCGTCTTTGACAGTACAAGCACCATAACAGACAAAACTATGGATGTATTTTCAAAAATGATTATTGACGCCGTAGACAAAACAAAAAATGCGGTTGTTAAGATTGATGTATTTAAAACTGTTAAAGGCAAACTTCGTCCCGCAGGTTCGGGGTCTGGCTTTATCTTCTCATCAGATGGACTGATCTTCACCAATTGCCATGTTGTTGATGGCGCCGAAAAAATAATGGTGAGCTTACTCAACGAAAGTGAAATTGAAGCAACATTGATCGGTAAAGATCCTGATACAGATCTTGCCATTTTAAAAATCTATACAGAAGGTTATTCAGTTGCCAAGCTCGGCAATACTGATGAATTACAGATCGGACAATTTGTAATTGCCATTGGCAATCCGTTAGGTTATCAGCATACCGTTACAACGGGTGTTATCAGTGCATTGGGAAGAACATTGCAAACACAATCAGGCAAACTTGTCGACAACGTTATTCAAAGTGACGCCGCATTAAATCCAGGTAACTCCGGCGGTCCTATGATTACTACCGATGGTGATGTCATTGGTGTGAACACTGCCGTGATACAAGGTGCACAGGGATTAAGTTTTTCAGTTGATATAAATACTGCTAAAGAAATAGGTCAGCAACTTATCACCAATGGCAAAGTGTTTAAAGCTTACATCGGGTTGATGCTGCAGGAAGTAAACATCAACAACAAGATTAAGCAACACTATAATCTGCCAAACAAGAAAGGACTTTTTGTTACCAAGATCGAAGATGCATCACCAGCTTCCCGCTCACAAATGCAGGAAGGTGATATCATTATCAGCTTTAACGGAAAGCCAATTAATAATACACAAACACTCTTCAAGGAACTGACCAGGAAAGATATTTTAACACTCGTTGATATTTCAGTAATACGACATACTGAATTATTAAACTTCAGCATTGCACCAATAGAGCGCAAGGCTTAAGATTTATTTTTCATACTTCGTATAAAGAGTCTGCAGGAAAAACAGTTACTTACCGGCACTAAATAAAAAGTGTGCTGTTAAATCGTATTGCTGTTCAGATTACTTTTTTTATCAATGGCTTTATCTACGCCAATTGGGTATCACGCTTGCCTCGCATTCAAGAACATTATGGCGCAGACAATGGTACCATAGGTTTAGTATTACTGGCAACATCAGTTGGTGCTGTTGGCGCTATGCCTTTTACAGGTTGGGTGATTATCAAAAATGGTAGCAGAAGAATAACACTCTTCTCGGCATTTTTGTATTGTGCCATTGTACCCGCTATTCCTTTTATGCCTGGCATCATCGGCCTGATTGTTCTGTTTCTTCTCATGGGTGTTGTTACGGGTATGCTTGATGTAGCCATGAACTCGCAGGCTGTTATGGTAGAACGTCAATATCAGAAACCCATCATGACATCATTCCACGCATTCTTTAGTGTTGGCATGACTGCCGGTGCCATGGCAGGTGCCTTGTTTGCAGAGCAGAGTCTTTATATCCATTTTACAACTGTTGTAGTGCTTGCACTAATCGCAGTGTTATGGGCTGGAAAAAATCTTATTCATGATAAACCTGATCCATCGCTTAAAGATGACGGACCATTGTTTAGATTACCAACAGCAGCGATGGTTAGTATCGGCATTATTGCATTTTGTTGCATGATGGGTGAAGGCGCTATGGGCGACTGGAGTGTTAACTACATGGAACACTTTACAGGAGCCAGCAAAAAATTAGCAGCCATTGCACTTTCTTCTTTTGCCACAGCTATGACATTAGGTCGCATTTTTGGTGATGGTGTAAGACTTCGTTTAGGTGACAGAAATCTGATTATGCTTGGTGGTCTTCTTTCAACAACAGGACTTGCAGTGGCTCTGATATTCCCATACCCATACGTTGCAATCACAGGATTTTTCTTTGTGGGCCTGGGGCTTTCAACGATTGTACCCATTGCTTATAGTCTCGCAGGAAATGCAAAGGGCTTGCCTTCGGGAGTTGGACTTGCTATGGTTACTACTGTGGGTTATTCTGGTTTTCTTTTCGGTCCACCCATTATTGGTTTTCTGGCTGATTGGCAAACGTTACGGTTGGCTCTGGCATTTGTGGGATTCTTGTTAGTGATCATGACTGTTCTTGGGTTTAGGCATAAGTCAGATCAATGATACATCCGGATATCCTTCAAGTTGTGACACAGAGTTTCACAGAGAATACACAGAGTTGCACAGAGAACATTTTGTGTAAAAAATTCTTACCCATTTATTCAATGTGCTGAGAGTTATAGATTCAGTCATCCCTTTCCCGCGGAGAGGGACCGAGGGTGAGGCTTGAGAGACCAACGATAAAAAAAGCCTGGCATACACCAGGCTTAAACCAAAATAACCCCAAACAATTTTTTAAAATGCCATGATCTTTTTATAGATAACTTCTGTACCAGTTTCAATTTTTATGATTATCAATCCTGGTGATGATTCATATTCTACCAGAAGTTTATCGCTGGAAGAATTAGAATATGTTGAATTTAATTTCCTGCCTGCGACATCGATTACTTCAACATGTACAACAGGTTTGGAAATACCCGTAATTATTAACGCCCCATGCGAGGGGTTTGGATAAACACTCACCGTTGCTTCAGGAGAAATTCCTGTCACGGTATTCCAAAGTGATTTAAGTGTTGCAATTTCATCGGGTGCGAGCGCTTTATCATACAGCCTCACTTCATCTAACGTTCCCTTCAATGCATATTTTTGTACGGTGCCATCTTTGCGACCAAAGGTTATATCTTTTGATGTGGTTGACATGAGGCCTGTATTCGGTACAAACGTATCAAGAACACCATCGACATAAAGTTCCATGGAGTATCCGGTGTAAACCACAGCAACGTGATAGAAATTATTTAATACAATAGGTTGTGAACTATCCAGATCTAACGTGCCACCAAAGGTCTTTACAGTCCATCGCAATTTCTTATCGGGTGTAACTGAAACTTTCCAGCGCTCTTCCCAGCTGCCATGAGAGACAATAAATGATTCTTCAGCAAGCGTATTTACCTTAACCCAAAATGAAAGGGTGATCTGATTCTGAAAATTAAGAGCCGACTGATTCGGAACAAAAATAATATCGCTTCCACTGGAAAAAGAATAAGCTCTGTTTGCAAGACTCTGCTCATCTGTTGTTAATTGAGCGCCAGATAATGTAGCATCATAACCATTACCACTGTAGTCCTTTACATCTCCATCCAGCGGGTAATATGCAAGAGGCGGAGTAACACCAGTAGCCATGGATTTTACAAGCACGCTCTGTGTTGATGACACCTTGAGATTGTCTTCATTTTCCACTTCACATGTAATCTTGAAGAAACCTTCGCTTTGTGGAACCGTCCAATGGATTAATGAATCTTGCTGATCAGTAAGCGTGCCACCATCAACAGTAAAGTTGTAGGTTAATTCACGTCCCTTCTTATCATGTGCCTGACAAGCTACTGTTGCACTGGTTCCAGAATAATACCAAGTTAAATTAGTTGTAAAACCATCTATAACAGGAGGTGTTGGTATGCTGGTGACAACCTTCAGCAACAAACTATCTTTTGCAGAAGCCGTGCCATTAATGATTTCTAGTAAAATTTTATACTCACCTTCTTCTTCAGGAACAGTCCAGTTAAAATCTATAGCTGAAGACGACGATGACAATTCATCATTAACATACCAATTGTATGTAACGGCGCCTGTTGAATTTTCTATTGTTGCATAGACAGGTACCTGTTGATTAAACTCTACCAATGTATCAGCACTAAGAGATTTAATTCGAAGCTTACCATCAAAGTTGTACCCGACATGATAATCCACTACATCGTTATTCACATACAACTTAGCATTCTTTACTGTAGGCGTAGAACCTTGTGGCAAATAAGTCAGGATCATTGCTTCATTTGACGGTATAGTAATCAATGTATTCCCCGTTGCATTTGTCTTAATAACGCTTTCAGAAATAGCATCATAAATATCGTATGACTGAATGCCTAAGGGCAGTGTTATTTGTTTTGTTGCTCCATACGGATTGAACACCAGGTAGGAAGGAAAAACATTCTTACCAAAGAAATCTGTCTTGTTAAGATTCAATAGCAAAATGCCATCGACATCAGTAGTCTCTACCAGCGCAGCAAGATATCCAACGCTTGATGATCCATAAAGACCAAAATTTGTTTGTGCCCAACCTCCACGTTTAGCATCACCAGTGCCGTATAAATTTTTTCCATTGATAGATTGTTTCAACGCTTCGTATGCAATGACAGATTCCGGATCATTAACGGAACTCCATGTGTAATCATCCTGATCTGCTTGTGGTAAATATTTTGAATAATATAGTCTGCTGGCGTTGGCCAGGTTAAGCGTCCATTTGCCAATAGCACGTGCAAAACGTTTATCATATTTTACCAATGGCACCAGTGCTGCTGCCTGCTGAAATCCGTTGAGTGCAAATGCATAATCATTGCCGGCATCATTGGCTTCACCAATCAGACCTGATACATCAGATCCATTCCAGGTACCTACAATAGTTCCCCAATTGCGTAAAGGTCCTTTGTTGAAACTCCAGTTCAGCATCTTTTCAATATCATACTGCGTGCCGAGTTCAGCATTCATTTTTGCGGCCACAAATGTTCCGTAAGGAAGTTGAAGTTCGTAGGAAGGATTGGTTGTTAAACCAGAGAGATATTCTATTGACATCTCAGCACCTTCTAAATATTTTTTATTTCCTGTTTTAAGGAAAGCATGATATAACAACCAGCCAATACT